>JAYUVX010000159.1:0-5567 GCA_043753855.1 Myxococcales bacterium
TCGAGAGGCAGGGCGATCACGTCGCGCGGCTCGAGGCCGATGACGTCGACGACACCATCCGGGTAGCCGCTCCGGCCGCAGTATTCGCGAGGAGCGACCAGCTGGAAGCCTCCGCCGGCTTCGAACCGAAATCGCTGAACCTCGCAGTAGTCGCCACTGCAGCTCTCCGCTGCCTCGGTGGTGCTCGACGGCGGATCGGCGGGCTGGACGCAAGCGACGAGCCCGAGTGCAGGAAGCAAGGTGCGGATCGACATGGTCGAGGCGTACCAGGATGAAACGTTTATTTCAACGAGAAGAAATCGTGAAGAAAAGACGCCGCGCCGACTCGAGCCGGCCCCGGGCTCCAGACCCGGCTGGCGAGCGCTGTGTTCTCAGTCGCACGCGCCGGTCGCGCAGGTGCAGGCGCCCGCGCACTCGTTCACGATCTGGCCGGTCTCGAAGAACTTCTTCATCTGCCGGCGGCCCGCGCCGACGTGCGCCGGCAGGTCGTGGAGCTCCTCGGTTCCGGCCTTCACGCACGGGCTCTTCGGCGGTGGCGTATTGGTCAGCGGGAGCGGTGGACCGGCGCAGTCGTAGACGACGAGCCCGCTGCCGCCGGTCGGCGCCGCAGCGGAGGGGAGACCCCACGGCGAGGTCACCGTGGGCGATACGATGGGGACCTTCATGGTGCGAGCTTCCCAGTAGGCGGCCAGCTCGCTGACCTGCTCGTCCGCGCGCGCGATCTGCATGAGGATCTGCTTCGGAGGCACGCCGGTGGCAGTGCCCTCGAGCACGCTGTTCGCGATGCCGCTCGGCTCCGTCTTGTCCCACCGCATTTGCATCAGGCTGATCATCAGCTGGGCATCGAGCGGGTCGGGGTACGCACCCTGAAGGACGGTCTGATAGTTCGGCCAGTCCGCCGAGCGGTCGAGCAGGAACGAGTAGTTCGCCGCGCCGCATCCGAGTACGCCACGGGTGATCGTGGGCTCGTACGCCATGACCGTTGCACCAAAGATCCCGCCCTGAGACAGGCCCCAGTAGTAGAGGCGCTCCGGATCGACGAGCACCTTGTTGCCGCGTGCGGGGTCGGTGAACAGCGTCTGCGCGAGCGTCGTGCGCATCGCCTTGGCGAGCATGATGTAGTTCGCCATGCCTTGCTCCAGCACTTCGAAGACCTGGTCACCCTTGCTGCCGTCGTTGAGCGCGGACGCGACGGCTCCGGTGTCTTGCTCCGACATCCCTCGCAGGTCGGTGCCGGCGACCACCATGCACAGATCTTCCGCGACGGTGGGGATGCCGCAGCAGTCAACCTCGGTGCCGTCGCCGAGCAGGCCGTGACCGTAGAGGATCATCGGGACCGGCGTTGCGCTGGTGAACGCGCAGGCCGGGATGATCGCGGCGAACGGGATTTGATAGAAGCCCTGGACCACCGGAAGGTTGTCCGCGTCGCGCACGGTGGTCGTGTTGGCGATGCCAAACTTGGGCGTATTCAGGAACAGCGGGACGTCGAGCTTGCCCGTGATGTAGCGCGCGATCTTGGGGTCGGTATCGGGGCCGTCGGTCGAGATCGAGTAGGTGATCGGACGATTGCCGACGGCGGCGAGTGCGCGATCGCGAGCGGCGGTCATCTCGCGATGGAGAAACTGGTCCGAGGCAACGGTGAAGTCCCACGCCAGGACGAGGGACTGCCTGGCAAAGCCAGCGGTCGCGAGCGCGTCGAGCACGGCGGAGAACCGCGGGCGCATCGCCTCGAGGAGGTCATTGTCCGTGCTCGTGCCGTCTCGCAAGGCCGCGAAGCCCGCCGAGATCGGGAGCGCGCCGCCGCTCGGGCTGGTCACGCGGTTCGTGATCGCGACCGCGTACCGGTGTCCGCCCGTGAGCCGGAAGGCAGGACGAATGAACAGCGCCTGCGAGTCGGGTCGGTCGGCGGCTCGCGCGTCGAGCTCCGCGAAGTGGGGGACGCGTTCGCCCGTTGTCATGTCGATCAGGACGGTGGGGCTCTCCGCGGTCAGCGAGGGCGCGAAGTCGAAGACGGTCGGCAGCCCCGACGGACTCACTCCGCCCGGGAACGCAACGAGCATCGGCGCGGCCGGCGAGAAGCCGTCCGCGAGGTTCCACATCGTCGGATCGATCTGGACGGCATCCACGTTCTTCGGCAGCGTCTTGGGAAGGATCGCGAGCCGGCGACCGGTCGGTGTCGACGCGTCGTCGATCTCGAACGCCGATGACGGCCACGGTGTGGTGCAGTGCCCCGCGAAGCCGAGCGGGTTGCAATCCGCCTCGCCGGGGAGGTGCTGGTGCTGGTCGCTGCTGCACGCCGCAAGGAGGAGGAGAACCACGGGAAGCCGCATGCCGAGAGGCTACATCAAGTCGTCCACCGCCAGCCGATTGTTCTGCCGTCCGTGCTCGCGCGTGCCGCTGCCGTCTAGCGCCGGATTCCCAGGAGCGCGGCGGCGCTGACGCTCGCTGTCCCCTGGTTGCCGAACCGGTCGACGACACGCACGCTGGTTGCGACATGATTCGCGGGGAGGGTGAGCACCACCGTTCCGGGCGACGCGACGGCCACACCTTCGAAGTGATCCGTGGCACCGCCCCCGACGGTGACGTCGATGACGAACGGGCCGCGCCTGATCGGAACAGGACGGTTCGACAGTCCGCTCGTGCTCAGCAGCCGCCAGTCATCCGGGGCGGTCGTGTACGCCACGGTGACGGTCACCCGAGCTCCGAGCTGGGTCGCCGTCGTCTGCACCGCCGCCTCGGTCACGCGGAACGGATCGCTGTCGAGCACGTATCCGGTCCCTTCGACATGGAACCTGTACCGGCCCAGCGGAGCGCCAGCGCGGTCCTCGAGGTCGTCGCTCAGGCCAGCGGTCGCGCCGAGCCAGGTCACGGCTTGCCATTCGGCCACCCAGTAGTGAGTGCGCGGTGCACCGCCGCTCGGCTGGCGCAACGGATCCGGCGTCCAGGTGACCACGAGATCGAGGTCCTGCACGGGCCGGCCGCTGTGGCGAGTCACCGGGACGAACTGGCCGGCGACCTCCCGCTGCAGGGTGATCCGTGGCGTACCGGCCAGCGGGTCCTCGCCGATCCAGACGAACCGCGCGATCCCGGCGATCCGCGAGATCGTGGCGATCGGCTGGCCGGTCGCGGGCACGACGTTGCCTCGCGTGTAGAGCAGCGCGGGAACGGTGGCGGGCACGGTGCCGGCGAGCGGTGCCGGATCGGCCGGTGGCACGTCGGGATCCGAGATCACGGGCTCCGCGACGCGGTCGGTGCCGCCGGCAGCGCCGTCCTCGCGGGTCTCGGTGGTTGCCAGCTTCATCACCTCCGCCAGGCGCTCGGCGATGTACTCACCCTCGAGCGGACCCCAGACGTTGATCGAAGGCTCGAAGCCCCCGAGCAGCCAGTCGTCGGCGGTCAGGATGTAGCCGATGTGGCCCTGGGCGTAACCGAGGAGGATGGTGTGATCCGGCGCGACCGGCGACAGCTCGCGGAGGTGGTCCGCCCACAACACCAGCGGTTCGCCGGGCGCGGTCGCGAACAGATAGTCGCCAAGCCGCAAGGCGGAGACGGTGGTGCGCGTCGACGAGCACAGCGGGGTTGGCTCGAACGGAGCATCGACGACCAAGGTCAGCACGGCGACCGCGTCCGCCATCGGAGCACACGAGTTGTAGGGCCCCAGATCCATCACGTTGGGCATGAACTCGCCGAGCGTATGTGTCGCGTCGCCACAGAGGCCTGCGCCCGACGGTGCGTTGAATTCATCGATCGGCGACACGAGTTTTCCTGCTCCGTCGTAGATCGTGCGATCCGCCCGTCGGACCCCATCAAATGGCGCGTACGTCAGCGCGCCATCGCGGACGGTGAACGTCCGCCAATCCGGCCCCAACGTGATCGAGCGGGTGATCATCTCCATGGCCAGCTCGGACTTCATGTCGGCGCCCGCAGCCTGATAGACAGGCATCACCTGCGGCAGGAACCGCCGTGCATTGGCCTCCGACATCGCAAAGTCCATCCTCGGCGTGTCGCCCGGGAAGTCCACGTGCGCTTCGTTGGTGGCGAGGACGTCACCGGCGGCGCTCTGCAGGTGGATGGCCATCACGGGATGATCGAACTGCTCCTCGATGACCCGTTCGTACATGCCGCTGACGTCGGTCGAGAACAACGAGACGTCATCATCGAGGATCGCCGAATGAACTCCGAAGATCGGCAGCACCGCGCGGGTGACGCCGGCCAACGAATCCACCCTCACCACGGCCAGAAAGCTGTCCTTGCGCTCGCGATCGCCGGCAAGGTGATCGTTCTCGGGCCGCCGATCGTACGACACCAGGTTTTGCGGATCGAAGTCGCGCGTGACCGCGATCCCGATCTTGGCTGGTTCCATCGCGGCGATCGCTTCGCGCGCGGTGCGGGTGATGACCGCGATCATCCGATCGCGGACCACCCGACGCTTGCGGCCGCCGCCGACCTGCAGCTTGCTGTCCGCCGAGTACTGCTCCCCGGCGGTGTGGCTGTGACTCGACGCCCAGATCACCTTCCCGGCGTAGTCGGGTCCGAGGCGGGTGGCGACCTCGAACGTGATGGTGTCGTCGGAGAAGATGCTGTCGGTGTGGATGATGACGACGCGCTCGTCCCCTGCGCGGATCGCGATCGCCTTGGCCCGGGGGATGGTCTCGATGCCGACCGAAGGCGTGAAGCCTCCCGACAGCGCCACTTTGCGTTCGTCGACCCTGCCTTGGTGCCCGACGAGCTCGGCACGCGATGTGTTGCCCCCGAGCGCGGTACCGACGGGCAGCTCGAGCGGATTGGAAGCCAACCCGACCTCGACGGGACCGGGGCTCACCGTACCGCCCGCGCGCGCGGTAGCAGGCACCGGTTCGTACGAACAGTGGTCCGTCGACGCGGGCTTGACACCCGCATCGTCGTCTTCGTGACCGCACGCCGCATGGATCGAAATCAGTGACGCGAGTAGACATGCCTGCGCAGCGGTCATCGGACCCTCCGGCGCAGACGGTACTCGACTCCACGTCGAGCCGACAACGTCCAAAGCGAGGACGCGGATCGGTGTAGGATCGCGTTCCTCCAGGCGACGGTGATGAGAATCGATGACGATGAGGTCGCGCGACTGCGCGAGGAGAATGCCGCCCTCAAGGAAGCGCTGCGGCAGCACGAGCTGCGGTTGCAGACCCTGATCGAGAGCCTGCCGTTCGACTTCTGGATGATGAACGAGGCCGGGCGCTACATCGTCCAGAACGAGGCCTCGCGACGCCACTGGGGTGAGGCGCGCGGTGCACAGGCCGCGGGGATCGGCGTCCACCCGGCCGTCGTCTCCCAGTGGCAGGACAACAACCGTCGCGCGTTCGCGGGCGAGACGATCCGGAGCGAAGCCGAATACGAGCACGCTGGCGAGAAGCGTCATTACCTCAAGGTGATCGCGCCTGTCATCGACGACGGTCGAGTACAAGCGATCATCGGCGTCAACATCGACATCACCGATAGCAAGCGACTGGCAGCACAGGTCGAACGCAACGAGCGTCTCGAAGCGCTCGGCGTCCTCGCGGGTGGGATCGCCCACGATTTCAACAACC
>JAYUVX010000160.1:0-45512 GCA_043753855.1 Myxococcales bacterium
GGGCCTTCGGCGAGCACGCAGTCACGAGGACCCACAACGAGACGACAAACGGTCGCACGATCGTAGGATAGCGCGTCGCGACCCGAGACCCTACGAGACAGGGTTCGCGCTCCTCGATGCCAGGTTCGGACGGAAGTCGCACCGCGATTCGTGACAACGTCTGCGGCCATGACGAATGCAGATGGTTCCCCGAGGCGCGGTCTCGAGCTCCGGTCGACGATCACCCGCGCCGGCGAGCTCGAGCTCTCGCTGATCGAGGTCGACGTGGCGGCTCCCACCGGCGATCAGGTCCTGGTCCGCGTGCAGGCCACGCCGATCAGTCCGTCGGACCTCGCGCTGCTGGTCGGCCCTGCGGATCTCGCGACGCTACGCGTGGGCGGCACGCCCGAGCGCCCCACCGCGATCGCCACGGTCCCGGCGGGACGGCTGCCGTTCGTCGCGGCGAGGCTCGATCAAGCGCTCGCCGTGGGCAACGAGGGCGCTGGTGTGGTCATCGAGACCGGCGAGGCGGCGTCGGCGCTCCGCGGCAAGCTGGTCGCACTCGCGAGCGGCGGCATGTTCGCGCAGTACCGGATCGCGCGCGCCGCGGAGTGCTTCGTGCTCCCCGAGGGAGCCACGCCCGCGCAGGGAGCCTCGGCATTCGTCAATCCGATGACCGTGCTCGCGATGCTGGAGACGATGCGCCGCGATGGTCACACCGCACTGGTCCACACCGCCGCCGCGTCGAACCTCGGCCAGATGCTCGTGCGTGCCTGCGCCGCGGATGGCATCCCGCTCGTCAACATCGTGCGCCGCGTCGAGCAGGTCACCCTGCTTCGCGGCCTCGGTGCCACGCACGTCCTCGATAGCACCGCGCCGACGTTTCGCGCCGACCTGCTCGAGGCGGTGTCCACGACCGGGGCCACGCTCGCGTTCGACGCGATCAGCGGCGGCACGCTCGCATCGCAGATCCTGGTCGCGATGGAGATCGCCGCCGGTCGCAAGGCCACGGCCTACAGCCGCTATGGAACGTCGGTCCCAAAGCAGGTCTACATCTATGGGCGGCTCGATCTGTCGCCGACGCAGCTCGATCCCGGCGTGGGCCTCGCGTTCAGCGTGAGCGGCTGGCTGCTCCCGACGTTCCTCGGCAAGGCGGGCGGCGAGGTGATCCAGCGCCTGCGCAAGCGCGTGCAGGCCGAGCTGACGACCACGTTCGCGAGCCACTACACCGCCGAGCTCTCGCTCGCCGACGCACTCGACCCGGAGACGATCCGTCGCTACAGCCGCAAAGCGACCGGATCGAAGTTCCTGATCACGCCGTGACGAGCGCGGGCGCTGCGGGCGCACGCCGCGCGGCACGCTTCTCGGCGGCGCGCTGCTCGGCATCGGTGCCGACGTACGGCTCGCGTGTGCCCATGATCTGATCGAACCACGGGCGCGTCACACACCAGTTCGCGTGCTGGTTCGGACCCATGTGGTGGTCGTAGTGCCACGGCAGGTGCTCGCGCGCCCACGCCGCATCGAGATGCGCGCGCTTGTGCTTCCGGTAGTAGTTGAACGTGCAGTAGATCGACGTCGCCGCGAAGAATGGCGCCACCGGGAACAGCGTGGCCGACGCGAGCGCCGCGCCGACCAGCGCGAGCGCTTCCTTGCTCTGGCCATTCCAGGTCTTGAACAGCGGCGCCTGGTAGTCCGGATCCACGTGATCGTTGCGCCGCACGTTCCGGTGATGGTCGTGCCAGTGAAAGCTCCAGAAGCTCTTCTTGTGCTGGCCAAGCCCGTGCAGCACGTACTTGTGGACGAGCCACTCGGTCGCGTTCGCCGCGAGCAAGCCGATGGGGATGCCGATCATCGGTGGGCTCCTCTTGAAATCATGACCAAATGGTCACATCATTAATCCGCCGTGTCCATCATCAAACGCAAGCCGCGTAACTCCCCGAGACTGCCCCGGAAACGGCCGGGACCGGAGGGCGGCAAGCGCGATCTGAATCGCAGGGAGACCAGCGAGCGGCTGCTCGATGCCGCGCTCGCGCTGTTCCTCGCGGAGGGCACCGAGGCGGTCACGATCGATCAGATCGTCGAGCGCGCGCAGATCGCGAAGGGCAGCTTCTATCGCTACGCGCGCGACAAGGCCGATCTGGTCGAGCAGATCATGACGCCGGTGGGCGCCGAGGTGACCGTAGCGCTCGAACGCTGCGAGCAAGCGCTGCATCGCGCACAGCCCGCGACGCTGATCGCCACGTACTTGCAGCTCGCGGCGGAGCTCTCGACCCTCGTGGCCCGCCACGCACCGCGCATGCTGCTCTACCTGCAGGAGGTGCGCTCGCCGCCGGGCCCCGCGCGCCGGTCGATCCATGCGCTCGCGGACGAGCTCGGGTCGCGCGCGATCCTGCTGACACGCACGGCACGCGATCACGGGCTGATCCGCGATGTCGATCCGCGGGTCTCGGCGCTCACGGTGCTCGGTGCGGTCGATGCGATCTTGTTCGAGCACCTGCGCCGGCAGCCGGTCACCACCAGCGAGGCGCCCGCCGTGATCATGGAGCTCGTCGCGATCGTGATGCGCGGCATCCGCGCGTAGCGTACGCTGCGCAGATGATCCAGACGCGGCCGGCCGCCGTGGTCGACCATCCAGCGTACGTACGGCTGTTCGGCGAGCTCGGCATCCCTGATCCACTGCCGGGCCCCGAGAGCTTTCGCGACCGCTTGATCGCGCGCATGTTCGTGGCCTGCGACCACGATCAGGTCGTCGGCTACATCTCGTGGCGCCCCTACGGGGCGCTCGCACACGTGGTGCAAGTCGTCGTCGATCCCGCGTGGCGCGGCCGGCGCGTGGGTCAGACGCTGCTCGAGCACGTCCGTGGCGTGGCCCGCGATGAAGGCTGCACGCGCTGGTACCTCAACGTGAAGCATGACAACACGCCCGCGCTCCGGCTCTACCAGCGCTGCGGCTTCGTGCCCGAACATCGGAGCTGGGCGCTCTCGATCCCGTGGGCCGCGGCGCGCGCCCTGCCACGGGAACCCGAGGTGATCGCCTCCGCGGTCGAGCCGGCCGATGATCCCGCGGTCGCAGCGCGGTTCCACCTGGCGGTCGAGCGCATCGAGCTGTTCCGCTCGCGCAGCGCGACGCGGCTGGTATTGCTCCATGCGCCGGAGACCCGCGAGCCGCTCGGGTTCGCCGCGTTCGATCCCGGGTTTCCCGGCGCGCCGGTGTTCGCAACCATGCGGGTCACGCTCGCCGGCGCGCTGTTCGCTGCACTCGATCCGCACGCGCAGCACGAGCGCTTCGACTACCTGCGGATCACGATCGAGCGCGACCGGCCGCTGTACGAGGCGATCAGCGCCGCGGGCGCATCCCTGACGTTCGAGGTGGTGCAGCTCGAGAGCCCTCTGTAGCCGTCCACCCGTCGGCTCAGGTCAGCTGCTTCGCGATCGCCTCGGTGAACGCCGGCAGATCGTCGGGCTTGCGCGAGGTGATCAGCTTGCCATCGACATGAACCTCCTCGTCGACCCAGGTCGCGCCGGCGTTCTCGAGATCCTTGCGCACCGACGGCCAGGACGTCACGACACGTCCCTTCACGCCCTCCGCCTCGATGAGCAACTGCGGGCCATGGCAGACCGCCGCGACCACCTTGCCTCCGCGCAGCATCGACTGTGTGAGCTGGACCATCGACGCATTCATCCGGAGGTGATCGGGCGAGTATCCGCCCGGAATCACGAGCGCGTCGTAACTCTCCGCATCGACGTCGGCCACCGCCTTCTCGACCTTGACCTCCTCGGTTCCCTTCTTGCCTTTCAGCAGCGTGCCCGCACGCTCGCCGATAATATCGATGCGATGCCCCCTGGCACGGAGCCCGTCATACGGTTTGCGAAATTCGCTGTCTTCGAAGTCCTCGCCGAGGACAAATGCAATGTTCGCCATGGCGTGAACAGATGCATCCCATGTGCCGCGTGCCGAGCTGCGAAGCGCTCTGACGCAGTGGTACGGTTCGTGGAATGCGACCCGTTGCCGAGCTCTCGAACCGCACGGCTCCGCTGCGCGGCGTGTTCTCCGACATCGATGACACGTTGACCCACGACGGTGCGGTGGTCCCCGAGGCGTACGCTGCGCTCGTTCGCGCACGTGCCGCGGGCATGCGCATCGTCCTCGTGACCGGTCGCCCGGCCGGGTGGGCGGAGGTGCTCGCCTCGATATGGCCGGTCGATGCGGCGATCGCCGAGAACGGAGGCGTCGCCTACCTCAAGCGCGATCGCCGGCTCGAACGAATCTACTTCGCACCCGGCGATCCGTCCGAGGACGCCGCACGGCTCGCGGCGCTCTCGGAAGATATCCTCGCGCGGTTCCCGTTCGCTCGCCGCAGCGATGACGGCACGCTGCGGATCACGGACGTCGCGTTCGACATCGGCGAGACCCAGCATCTCGCTCGTGGCGAGATCGATGCGATCACCGCGCGCTGCCGCGAGCTCGGCGCGCGAACGCTGGTCTCGAGTGTCCACGCTCACGCGTGCTTCCACGCCGCCGACAAGGCGCGGATGTCCGCGCGCGTCGCGGCGATGCTGTGGAACGAGTCGCCCCAGGACGCGGCCGCGCACTACGCGTTCGTCGGCGACTCGCCGAACGATCAGGCCGCGTTCGCGTTCTTCGAGGCCTCGATCGGCGTCGCGAACGTCGCGCGCTACGCAGCGGAGCTCCGCCCCCCGCCGAGCTACATCACCCCGTCGACAAACGGCCGCGGCTTCGCCGAGGCGATCGACGCGATCCTGGCCGGGGTGGCAGGTTGTGGCAATAACAACCTCCTCGCTCGTGAAGCGTAGCGTCTGCTACGCTGCCGTGGTGCGGCACGTCCTGCTCCTGATGGTTCTGGGTGGTTGCATCGCGGGAACGATGGATGCGAACAGCCGACCGGCAGTGATCCCGAAGCTCTCGGAGCTCCCCGGTGATCCGGGCAAGCGGGACGCGATCCTCGATCAGGCGAACGATACGCACGGACCGGAGGGCCGCAAGACGGGGTCGAAGAAGCAGCGCCAGGCCGAGACCCTCGGCGCGTACGCGGCGGCGATCATCGGCTCCGCGTTCTCGAAGACCCAGAACGTCATGCTCGGCACCGCCACCACGATCGACGAGGACCGCTTGTTCCAGAGAAAGGTCGCGAACCGGCCGAATGCGGCGTCGAACGGCGCGGGATCGGGCGCTGGTTCCAGCAGCGCCGCACCCACCGATCCGGACTCCGAGTCCGGCCAGCTGCTGCCCTGGATCAAGCTCAAGTAGTCCGGCGGGCGAGCGCTCTCGCCACGTTGCGAGAACCAGCATGGCTGCGGTACCAGTCCTGGCCGCGTCATGTCCGAAATCACCGGAATCGTCGTTCTCGTCGCCGCGGTGAGCTCGGCGGCGCTCACCGCCGGGCGCAAGATCATCGAGCGCCGTCGTGCGCGCCGCGTGCTGCGCGAACGGCCGGAGCTAGCGGCCAGCTCGCCCGAAGGATCCGAGGTGCGTGTGACCGGCATCGTGCGCCTGCTCGAGGACACGCTCGAAGCACCGCTGTCAGGCCGGCCGTGCGTCGTGGTCCGTTCCCGGATCTACGCCAAGCGCCTCTCGCACGTGACGTTCAACCCGTACGAGACGCTGCGCATGGTGACGTTCGTGGTGGAGCGCGCCGATGGCAGCCAGGTGACGGTCGATGGCAAGCACGTGCTGCTCGATCTCGATCCGATCAAGGTGCCGCGCAACGATGCGCGGCGCACCCAGCTGGCACTCGCGCTCGGAGTCACGCTCAAGGAGCAGCGCGGCGCACGGTTCGAGGAGATCCTGGTCGAGGCGGGCATGCGGGTCTCGATCGCGGGCCTGATGATGAAGGACGTCGTCGACGCGCCGCCGACGAGCGAGCTGGCGTTCCGCGACACCGTCGCGCCCGAGCTACGGATCGCTGGCGACGCCGCGCATCCGCTCGTGGTCGGCGCGACCTGAACTGTCGCGACAAAACGCCCGTACGGTGGTGGCGAGGTCGCGGACGCGACGGCTACTCGGGTAGCCATTGCAGACGCCGGCGCCTTCGTTACAGAGCGCGCACAGGAAGACGCTGGCTAGTCTGCTCGTGATTGCCCTCATCCCCGCC
This sequence comes from Myxococcales bacterium, assembly GCA_043753855.1. Taxonomy (GTDB): domain Bacteria; phylum Myxococcota_A; class Polyangia; order Haliangiales; family Haliangiaceae; genus JABFXX01. The sequence continues at coordinate 6,093 of JAYUVX010000160.1, forward strand.
TGCGCTCAAGAAGCGAAGGTCGCCGTCACCGACGACTTCAGCGAGCTCACTGGTCTCGACGAGAAGTCGGACGCGTTCTCGTACCAGATGAAGACGCTCGGTACGCTGAGCTACGGCGAGACCAGCACGTCGAAGCCGTACACGCGCACGCCGCGCTATCGCGCGTTCAAGTTCGAAGGCGCCGTGAATGACAAGGTCGACGTCTGGGTCCGCTCGGACGATGGCGATGCGGTGGCCTGGCTGCTCGACAAGAGCTTCAAGGTGATCGCGAGCAACGACGACGCCAATGATTCCACCCTCGACGCCCACCTCGCGGTGACGCTCCCGGCCTCGACCGGCACGACGCACTACATCGTGTATCGCGACCACGGGCTCTCGAGCTCGCACTTCACGGTGTCGCTCGCGGGTGGCCCGCAGCACGATACCGCGTGCCACGCCGATGCGGACTGCGTCGCGGTGTCGCGCGGCGGTTGCTGCCCGAACAGCGTCAACGTCGCCGTCTCCGCCGGTGCCGAGGCTGACTACGCGGCCGCGAGCGCCTGCACGATTACCCCGCACCCGGTGTGCCCGTTTGCGGCGATCCTCGACCGCCGCGTCGCTCAGTGCAATCACGTCACGAACCACTGCGAGATGATCGAGATCGAGAACATCCAGTGCGGCGGCTTGCTCGCCAACGCGCACCAGTGCCCGACCGGCTACACGTGCCACCTCCCGGTGAGCAACCCCGACCGCCCCGGCAACTGCGTCGCGAATTGAGCAGCATGACGCGGGCGCTCGCGGGCAGCGCGCGTCGTTGCTAGGAAGGGTTGCGCCGCGCGGCGACTCGGGCCGAGACCGGAGGCGAGAACAGCCGCCGCTCGGTGGCGAGCACGCGCTGCGGAGATCCATTGCAGCGTCCCGTGGTGACGCCGTGATTGCCGCAGCCGTACCCGGCGAGCGCGCGCGTGAGATCACCGCGGACGCGCCGGTCGCGCAGCCAAGTCTGCAGCTCCTTGTTCGCCGCCGCATACGCGCGATGCGAGTCGCGCAGCGAGAGGCACTCGTCCCACGAGCTCGCGAAGGTTTGTAGCGATTCGCAGTACAGCGATGCTCTCGGATCGAGATTGCGCGGAGGCGCCGTCGACGGACGCCGGCCGGTGATCCGCCGCGCTCCCTCGACGCGCGACGTGGCGGTGGTGTCGTAGCGACTCTCGACAAACGCGATCGCGAGCAGCAGCTCGCCGCTGACCTTCGGTGTCGCCGACTCGAGTGCTGCGGATACGTGTTGATACCATCAGGGATCGGAAGCTCCGGAACCACCGCGTGAAGCCGCATCGCCAGAGCAAGCCGCTCGACCATTCCGAAGATGATGCGAAGCATGGGTCGACTACAAGTAACTCTCTGACCGCTGACGAGGTGTGTAGTTCAGGTTGCCTACGGCTTCGATGCTGTGCGCAGAGCGCGCACTGCCGAGATCCCGTCCCCCCCGCGGCAGGGGAACTACCTGTTCGTCCGCTTCGCGAATCGCTGGCAGACGATCTATCAGCCCGATGCGAACTACGGGCTCGTAGGCACTGGCAAGATCAGCCGGCGGGACCGACCGCCCTCAGGCTCACACTCGCGGCCAGAACGTGCGATGAACGGGCATGAAGTTCCGCCCGGACCTCGCCGTCGCAGTGATGCTGCTGGCGGTGGCGTGCAGCAAGTCCTCGAACGATCCGGCACCCCCGCCCGTCGAGAAGGTTGCCCCACCCGATCCGAAGGCGATCGACGCGATGGTCGCCGACATGGTGCTGTACACCGACCAGACCGTTCCGTTGCTCCTCGCATGGGACGGCGACTGCGCTGCGCAGGCCAAGCGCATGCTGGTGCTCGAGCCGTTCGCACAGAAGATCCGCGCCGAAGCAGCACCGATCAATTCCAGTCCCGCCGCGCACACCGCCTTCAAGGCCGCGATGGAGGCGAAGAAGGCGACCGTGATGGCGGCCGTCGAGACCAAGCTCACGGCAGCAGGGTCGTCGCTCCAGGACATGAGCCGTCGTGAGCGCGAGATCCGGGAGCACTGCAGCAGCGACCTCGCGTTCACCGAGGCAATGAACCGCGTCGGGATCGCGAAGCAGGCGAAGTGATCTAGCGATAGTCCCAGTGCAGCAGCACCGCATCGCCGCGCGCGCCTGCCGGCGCCAGATACTCGAGGAGATACGCCGCGGGCTCGCTGGTCGTTGCGCGCTGCTCGAACGCGGTCACGGCATGGGACACCAGGTTCGGACCGAGCATGACGAGGTTGTTCCCGACGTAGTGCGAAGGCTCGGCACCGACGAGGCACGCGAGCTCGATCGAGTACGGCCACAGCGGAAACGGCACCGTCAGCTCCGGGTGCATCCGCTGCAGCGCCGCCGCGTGATTGCCGCGCGACGCCGCCGGCGTGAGGAAGCTCCACAGGTCACGTTCGACGATCGCCTGCGCGAGCGCTGCATGCGAAGCCGGTGCGATCTGCGCGACCAGCTGAGCCACCGCAGCGCGCCCCACCGTGCACCGGCGCGCCCCGTAGGCCTTGCTCTCGTTCTGCTTGGCGATCGCTGCGAGCTCCTCCGGGGTCGCCGGCGGCCGGATCGCCGTGTAGATCGCGCACATCCCCACGCGCGTCACTCTAGTGCGGAGGTCGGTTCAGTGCCAGGTTCGTGGGATTTTCGGCGGTTACAAATTTTCCAGCGTTGCTGTCGATCGCCTGCCCGTGCGTTCGTCATGATCATGGTGGAGCCACCATGCGTTTCACGATCATGCACCGGCACGATGCGAACACCGAGGCGGGACTGCCGCCCACCCAAGAGATCATCACGCGGATGGGCGCGTTCATCGGCGAGCACGCTCGCGCCGGCCGGTTCGTCGACGGCGCCGGTCTCGGTGCGAGCAAGACCCGAACCCGGCTGGTCTTCCGCGATGGCCAGTGCACGACGACGCACGGTCCGTACCGCGGCGACCACGAGCTGCCGGCGGACGGAGCTCGCAACAGGGGCCCGCGCTGTCGCGACTGAAGACCGAGATGGCAAAGGCCGGCGTGCTCGTCGGCTCGATCGAGCTGAAGCCGAGCGCCGCCGCCGCCAAGCGCCTGAAGTTCACGAACCACGACCTGCGGGTGGTCGACGGGCCGTTCGCGGAGTCCAAGGAGCTGATCGGCGGCTTCGCCGTGATGGAGGTGCCGGCATCGACGACGCGATCGCGCTGTGCCGCCCGTACGCGGACATCCTCGGCGGTACGCTGGAGATCGATGTCCGCCCGATCGACGCGGCGCCGTAACCAAGCCGCCACCAGCAGCACCCAAGCCATGATGACCTCCGAAGACGCTCTCGCCCGGTTCCGGCGCTTCTACGACGAGTTCTCGCCCGCGTGGATCGCGCGCCTCGAGGAGCTGTACGCCCCGGGCTTCGTGTTCAAGGATCCGTTCCACGCGGTGAGCGGCGACTTCGCGACGCTACGCACGTACTTCTCGCGCGTGCTGACCGCGCTCGCCGAGACCCGGTTCATCGTGGAGGACACCGCGACCGGCACGGATGGATCGTACGTGCGGTGGCGCTGGGAGTGGCGGCGCAAGAGCTCCGATCCACTCCACGTCGCGCCGGGCGTGACTCACCTGCGGTTCGACAGCGATGGTCGGATCACGCACCACCGCGACCTGTTCGACGCCGCCGAGGGCTTCTACGAGACGCTCCCCGTCATTGGCGGACTCCTGCGGACGATCAAACGACGTCTGTGAAGCGGCGCGCCGCGGGAGGGTGTACACGTGGCGGATGAGCCGCGCGACCCAGCAGAACAAGACCTCGCAGCCCATGCCGGGCAACATCAAGACCGCGCTCGCCAAGCGCGATTTGCTCGACGCGTTCGCCGCGCGCCCCGACTATCAGCGCAACGAGTACCTCAAGTGGATCGCGCAGGCCGCCGGCCCCGCTGCCAAGGACAAGCGTCTGCAGCAGATGCTCGACGAAGTCGCGAGCGGCGGCCTGTTCAAGGGCGAGCCGTGGACTCCGCCGGCGCCGGTCACGCAAGCCAGGTCGACGTCTTAACTGCCGGATCCGGCGTACGGTCACACCGTGCGACATTTACGGACGGCCGGCGTCTATTCAGCATGAAAACTCGAACCCCGATCACCGTTCTCGTGCTTTCCGTCGTCACGCTCGGCATCTACGCGCTCGTCTGGCATGTCCAGACCAAGAACGAGATGAACGCCGCCTACGATACGAAGATCCCCACCGCGTGGCTGTTGCTGGTGCCGTTCGTCGGAGCGCTCTACTGGATGTGGAAGTGGAGTGAAGGCGCCGAGCTCGCCACCGGCATGTCGGGGATCAGCGTGTTTCTCCTGATGATCCTGATCCCGATCGTCGGTATCCCCGTGATGGCGTCGAAGTTCAACGCCGCGAGGCCGGCGACGGCGCTCCCGGCGGCGCACCTGCGCGCGGCGTGATCTGGAATGCTCGGACTGCTGCGATGGCGGTGCCTTCCGAGACCATAACGATCCGCGAGTTCGGTCAGCCGTAGCGATAATCGAGCACCGGCTGGCGGCGGTAGAGGCCATTGTGCGGCTCGTAGTTGAACGGCTGGTAGCGCAGCGGCCACGGCGTGGCGGTGAGCTGGCCGCCGCCGGCGAGCATCGAGAGCGCGACCGGAGTGACCTCGCGGTAGGACGAATCGAGCGGCAAATCCGCGTTCTCGGCCCCGCCCGACGAGAACAGGCTGAGCAGCACGTGCTCGCCGAGGTCATAAACGACGTCGAAACCGCGATCGATCTTCTCGTGCCCGCGGATCAACGAGTGCAGGCCGGTTCGCTCCATGAACGCCTTGAACTGATGGCGTCCGAACGTGAACCTCGGGTTCATGCGCTGGAGCTCGACGGGCACGTGATCGGTGGGCACCGGATCGCTCCACATCATCTGGAACCGCAGCTCGTCGTCGTTGAGGCTCGACAGATCACGGTAGCGCTCCGCGAACGTGTCATCGCGCGGGATGCCGGCGTGGACGAACAGCGAGCGCTCGAACAGGAACGAGGTTGGCATGTGCTCGAACAGCACCCGGTAGGCCTCGAGCATCGCCACCGGCACGTGCGGCGCGAGCGAGGCCAGCGCCTCGGCGGGATATACGGCGCTGGTGACACGACCGTCGATCCAGCGCAGCCACTCGTGGTTCCCGCGCAGCAGGATGACCTGATCGGGTAACGAGACGAACAGGTGGAGCGCCACGCGCAGGACACCATCGAAGCTGAACCGTCCGCGATCGATGTAGTCGCCCAGCAGCACGAGCTTCACGTCGGGGTGGTTCACCGGATCCCATTGATGGGCCCACGCGCGCTCGATGAACCTGGACTGCAGCAGCGCCGCCTTCAGGCAGCTGTAGCAGCCGTGGAGATCGCCGAGGACGATCAGCTCGACCGGTGCGCTGGGGCGCATCACGTGAACGAACCGATCGAGGAACCGCGAGCCGACGGGCAGCTGGTCGATCGACGTGATGCCAGTCAGTCGCCCGGCGCCGAGCGCGGCCTGCCGCTGCCACTGCAGGATCGCGCGCTGGATCAGCTGGTAGTCCCACTCGACCTGCGCCTTGCGCTCATCCGGGTGGGGAGACAGCGTTTGCTCGAGCGGATCGATCAACGGATGTGACAGCGCGGCGAGCTCCTTCTGGATCGGTGGCCTGACGCTCAGGTTCATGGCACCGGCGGGACCCTTTGCACCGGTCAGCGTCCTGGCGCTGGGAGCCGCCACAGGCATCGCAGCCGGGCGCGTGGTCAGCAGCCCCTGGAGCTCCTGCTGCAGGTCGTGCTCGTTCCTGGTGATCTGACCGTCGGCATGGATCAGTGCGATGACTAGCTCGAGCGCGATCGCCTGATCGGCCGGGGTCAGGTTCTTGAACAAGGTGAGTGCGCGGACCCGCAGCCGGCTCGCGACGTAGGTGTCATTGCCCGACGCCATCACCTCTTGCCCGAGCACCGCGACCTCGGCCTCGAGCCGGCGGAACAGCTCGTCGAAGTGGGCGCGCCAGGTTCCGCGAAGCGTCGCGCGATCCTCGATCGAACCCACGGCCGCTCGCTCGATCAGCACCAGCACCGAGTCGACGTAGTGCTGGAGGAACGCGCGCTCGCGGTGGTGAAAGACGCCGTCGATGTAGCTGACGGTCAACATTAAGTCGACCATCCAACCAAATCGCGCCGCGCTGTCGTCCTTGCCGGTGCCGACGCGTGCCACCGCAGACCTGACTACTTCCACGATGCGATCAGACCTGCTCCCCGGGGGCTACGCAAGCAGCCCGGGCTGAAGTCCGCCTACCCGCCCGGTCGCGGGCGCTGGCACCGGTTCAACGCGCGCTGACCGCATCGCGCGCATCCCCTGAGGTACCACCCGCGCACGACGTGTCGGTGACACGAATCGAGTAAGCGTGCTTGCGCTCGAACAACCATCTTGATCAAGCGCGCGCCAAAGCGCAGGTATGGTTCACGTCGGAAGCGGTCGCGCATCGCGATCATTCTCGACGGGTTGCGGGAGGCTTTGCGTGCACAGATCTGCCCACATGTTCGGGTCCGCGCGTCTGATGATCATGGTCATGTTGCTCTCGGCTGCCGGGTGCGCGATCCGCGACGACGAGGAGCTCTCGCTCGATCCGGATGCCGCCGGTACGTCCCTCGCCGTCAAGGCGCAGGCGATCGAGCCGCATCGATCGCTGGTGGCCACCGAGCAGAGCCTGCTCGCGCGGTTTCCGCTGCGCCGCGTGCTCGACCAGCTGGTCGCGCAGAGCGGCGTGCCCGGCCTCACCTCACTCGGGCTGTTCCAGCAGTGGTGGGATACCCAGAACCCAGGACCGGGCCTCGGCGCGGGCCCTCACTGCGACGACGTTCTCGAGGGCGGTCAGCCGGTGATTGGCGGGTATCCGTACTCGTGCCGACCCGAGGGCGCGCAGGCGCGGGTCGATCCGTTCGCGAATCCCGGCAGCAATCCCGACGAGTACATCCCGATCGGCCTGTTCAACCGCTTCGATCTCACCCCGGGCGACGCGTCGGACTGCGGGGAATACCGCATCGTGTACGCCCGCCGGGCGGGCATCACGAACCCGCGCGACCGCTCGCTGGTCATCATCGAGTCGATCCTCGAGAACCCACACCCGCAACAAGGCCTGAAGGGGTGCCGGAAGATCGTCGAGTTCTGGGCCGGCCTCAGCAGCATCAGCAACGTGGCCGAGCGAGCGAACCGGCTCGAGACCTTCTACTTCGATGGCATCCCCAGCGTGTCGCCGGTGATCGGGATCGATCATCTCGGCGCCGGGCCGTCGGGCAAGGGTCAGGTACGAACGAATCAGTTCATGGCCAGCCAGACGCCAGGACTGCCGTGGTCGCTGCGCCAGTTCAAGCTGGAACGCACCTGTACCGGAGCGAGCTGCACCGCGATGCGCCTGGTCCCGGTTCCGCTGAAGAACAACCCGTGGGGCGGTCTGTTCCGCAGTGACGCGACCCATCCGCAAGCGAGCGCGTTCCAGACGGCGTTCATCGGTCAGGTCGAAGCGCTCGCGGCCGGTACGCTCGCTGAGCTCGATGTCGATTTCCCGACCCAGTTCAACACCGCCCAGGCGCAGGCGACCGCCCGCGGCGAGAACAACTACCTGGCGCAGTTCGGCACCGCACCCAGCCCGTTCCGTACCGCGATCGCCGCCCGGTTGACCGCACTCGGCAGCACGCTCACCCCGGACGACATCGTGGCGCGCGCGCAGTCGCTATCGTGCGCCGGGTGTCACCGGCTGAGTAGCAACCTCGCGCTCGGTGCCGGGCTCGTGTTCCCGTCGGCGATCGGCTTCGTTCATGTCTCCGAGCGCGACACCGAGGTGGTCGATGGCGAGGTCCGCTACGTCGTTTCCCCTGCACTCGCGGGTGAGTTCCTGCCGAAGCGCCAGCAGGTCATGCAGGACTACCTCGACGACAGGCTGAAGAAGCCGAAGAAGGACAGCGATCCGATCGGTGGGCGCCGCGTGCACTGACCTGCAGCGTAAGGATCGCGCTTGAGTAGAACGCGGAGTCCTTGCCGGCGATCTTGCGCACCGAGGACGGTGGGCGAACGAGCAGCGCGCCATCGGTACAGCCGCGAGCGAACCCATGCGCCACGTCGATGTGCACGTCCTTGTCACGCTGGATGTAGGGATCGCCGCAGTGAGCCGTGACGTATCAGCCGGTAGGTCCACGGGGAGAGAGCGCTGCCGCTGCCAGGTACAGGCCCGCTGCGAGGAACAGCGCATCGGTCGATCCGGCGACCCGCAACGCGAGCACGCCGACGATTCCGCCGGCCACCGAGGCAACGCCATTGATCGCCCACAAGCTGGCGATCCGACGGGCCGGCTCGCCCTGCTGAGCGAGGAGCACCGGGAACGGACAGCCGATCGCGAGCCCGGTGGGAGCGAGCATCGCCGTGATCAGCAGCAGGCGAGCGGCGCCACTGGAGACCGCATCGAGCCACGCGAGGTCGCGCACCAGCAGCGCCGTCACGGCGACAGCGATCCCCGCCGCCAGGCACGCCCACGACACCCCGCGGCCCAGCCGACGCCACCGGCCGCCCAGCAGCAACGCACCCGCGGCGCTCCACGCGAGCAAGCTGAACAGGACGAACGACACCGCATACAGCGAACCGCCCGCAGCGAATGTGAACCGCTGGATCAGCGCGAGCTCGACGCACAGAAACGCTGCGCCGAGTGCACTCGCGACGGCTCCGGGCCGCAGGAACGAGCTCGTGTCGCGGCGACGCTCGAACATCAGCACCAGTACGAGCACGACCGAACCCGCAAGGACCCACAACCGACCCGGCTGTGCGAGCGCCGTGGCGCGCAGGCCACTGGTGTTCTGGAAGAAGTACGGACGCTCGTCGTGAACCGGTGCGAGATCGTCATCGCGAGTCGCGCCGAGCTTCGCCGGATCGAGCAGCTGCACCGCGCGTTCCGGCGGATCTCCCGGGCCCCACAACAGCTCGGCCGGCGGCACGTCGAGCTGCTCGACGACCTCCAGCGGCATCGATGACGTGGAGACGACCAGCAGGTAGCGGTACGCCGTACCGGGTCGTGGGTCGTGCAGAACGACGATTCCTTCAAGCGCTCGCTCGCGACTGACGCCGCTCGCCTCGCGCGCTTCGAGCACGGTGAGCAGCTGTCGGTACGCGTTCCCGGGATCGCTGTGGATGAGGACCAGCACTCCGCTCGCCGTCAGCCGGCTCAGATACAGCTGGACCGCCTCGACCGTGTACAGGGTCGCCTCCATCCCCGACGGCTGCGCGTGCGCGTTTCCCGTCAACGCGAGCGCGAGCTCGATCAGGTCATATCGCTCCATGGTGTCGGCCACGTAACGGCGAGCGTCCTCGGTGAACAGGTAGACCCCGGGCTGGTGGTACACGTCGCCAGCAAACCGCTTCCAGCGCGCGAGCAGGCCGGGCATCGCGGGGTTGACCTCGACCGCATCGATGCGCGCTCCGCCGTACTTCCTGGCCAGCCAGACGCTCGCACCCGCGCCCGCGCCGAGCACGAGCACGTGGTCGGGGTGCAGCGCGCGATAGGGCAACGACATGAGCAGGCCCCACGTGGTCTCGGATGCGCCCGCCTTCGCTGCGGCTTGCTGCACCATGTAGGTGGGGCTCATGCCGTCGGTGAATACGCCCAGTCGCTGACCGCGTTCACCGGGGACTCGATGCACGTCGAGGCGACCGAGCGGGCTCCACACCGAATCGAGGACATCGCGCGATGACGTGCCGGTGTCGACGATCGCCTTTTCGGAGTGCGGATCGGAGGCGAGCAGCACCTGCAGCGGCCCGTCGGGCAGGTAGCCCGCGCGCCCGGTCACCAGCAAGCACACGTGCGCGAATGCGACGGCGATCCCCGCGACGGTGCGCGCGCGATGCAGCAGCGCCAGCGCGCAACTGATCAGGCCGAGCAGCATCATGATCTCGGTCGGCGCGAGTGGCCCTAGCAGGCAGGGCGCGACCAGACAGCCGCTCGCCGCTGCGAACAGATCGATCGCATAGGTCGCGCGTGCCCCGGTGCTGCCGCGTGCAGCATAGGCATCCGAGACCAGCATGCCCGCGAGCGCGAAGGTCACCAGCGACAGCGCTACGAGTCCCAGCAACGACCCACCACCGACCACCGCTGCCGCGAGGCAGAACAGCGATGCCGACAGCGCGAGAGCTGCGCGGTGCGGTTCTGCAAGGCGTGGAAACCGCACGCGAGCTGCCGCGCCCGCGCCGAGGCCGAGCAACGCGACCGACAGCGCAGTCGAGGTCGCGTGCGAGCTGCCGATATAGGCGTACAGCCGGGTGGACGTCAGCTCGAGGACCAGCACGATGAACGTGACGATCGCGATGGTCGCTGCGGGCCGATGCGTGCTCGTGCGGCCAGCCTAGCACGCGTGCCGGCACCGCCTGACGGCTTCAGCTGACGACTGGCGCCGAGCGCGGGGCAACGTAGGTGACCAGGTTATCGAGCGTGCGAGCGGTGCCGTCGGCGACTCCGAGCTTCACGAACTGCTCGAGGTGCTCTGGACCGGAGCTGCGGATCGTCACGGTCATCTCCGGGCGCTCGATGACGCGATACGCACCGGCGAACGGCGGGCTGTGGCCGCTGTTGACGAGCTTGAACTCTCCGCCGACCCGCAGGTCGATCGAGCACTCGCGGAGCGAGACACCGTCTGGATCCCACCACGCGCTGATCTGCTCGGATCGTGTCCACGCATCGAACACCGCCTCGGGTGAGGCAGCGAGCTTCCGTTTGAACGTGATCGTGAACGTCGAGCGATCGATCGTGGTCCTGGTCTGTTCTGCGGTCAGCATCACTTGTCTCCGGTTTTGGGGTCGCGCTTGGATCGGGTGTGGAGGAACGATTCGAGCCGGTCGATGCGGCGCTCCCACTGCTCGCGGAAGGTCTGCAGCCACGCGTCGACGTCCTTGAGAGGTCCGCCGACGACCAGGCTCCGGGGCCGCCGCTGCGCATCGCGGCTCTGCTCGACGGAGCCTGCCTCCTCGAGAATCCGGAGGTGCTTGGAGATCGTCGGCTGCGCCAGGCCGGACGGCTCCGCGAGCTCCGATCCCGTTGCCTCGCCCTTGGCAAGCAGCGCCAGGATCGCTCTCCTCGTCGGATCCGAGAGGACCGAGAACACCGCACTCAGGTGCGCCTCGTTGTTTATTGCCAGTTATATATATATATAGCCGTCGGGTTATGTTGTCCAACTCGCGGGCCCGCGCGAGGAACTCGGAGCGTTGCGAGGGTGAGCGCCTCGCTCGTAGAACGTTCGAACCGCGCAGCTGTTTGATAGATTGTCGAGATGGCGCAGAAGCTCGGTTTCTTTTCTCAGTGGCTGGGTGGCAGCTGGGCCGAACGCAACACCATCAACGCGAACGCGGAGGCACTCCAGTCGGTCGAAGGCAAGGTGAGTGACTTGCAGGCCACGGCGGATCGTCAAGCGCAGGAGATCCTTCAGCTCCGCGCGACGCTCATCGGTCTTGCCGAGGTCATCCAGGCCAAGATGCCGTTCGAGAGCTCCGATCTCGAGCACGCGGTGAACGCCGCGCTCGAGAAGGTCAACGATCCCTATCGCACTTTGCCGGCAGACGGGCCCGGGCCGGAGGACCTCGACGCAGCGAAGAAGTTGATGCGCGTCGCCGAGGAGCATCATTTCTCCAAGCGGTTTTCCGAGGCCCGCAGCGTGTATGAAGAGGTCGTCGCGAACCACGGCGGCACCGAGCAAGCCGCCGCGGCCCGGAAGCAGATCGAGAACCTCCGCGACCTTCCGGCCTAGTTCGTCCAGAGCGCGGCGATGGCCACCGGACGCGACGCGCCGAGGTTGCGATGCTACCGGTCGAGCTTCAACCCGTGCTTCGCCGCGAGGGCGTCGACCTCGGTGACCGTTCCACCCGAATACTCCGTGAGCCGTCCGGTGTCGAAAAACTTCACGGACCAGGTGCGGCCGTTGTCCCCGCTGCGCGCTTCGATGCTCTTCTTGTCTCCGCTGTATCTTCGGATCATGTTGGTGCTACCTGTACGAGGCTTGTTTGGAGATCAGGTCGCGCCACGCCGCCTTGGCCAGCAACCTCGCAGGATCGATCGACTCGAGCGCCGCGCACGGTAGCTTGCCGCGTCGTGCCTCGATGCGCCACCGCCTGGATGCCGGTGTACTGCCGCGGTGCTGCCGCGCCGGTTCCATCCGCGGCACTGACCGCCACCAGTTGACCAGCATCGTCACGCGCGGCCATCGCCCCGATGGTCCGGGCAGCACCCCGTGGAGGAGCGTGCCCGGGAACATGGCAAACCGGCCAGGCCGCGGGTGCACGGCGAGCCCTGCATTTGGTGCCGATCTTCGCGCCGGTGTGGCGTCCAGGATAACGGTGGGCCCGCCCGCGTTGCTCAGATAGAGGATCGAGGCCAGATCAGGAGACACGATCGAGCGCCGGATGCCTTCGTCGCGGTCGAAGTGGAAGGGGAAGCCCGTGTCGGTCGTCGTTGCTCGGAACCACCACTCCGCGCCGACGAATTCGTGGCCTCGAGGCACCCGGCTTCGTAGGTGCTGGATCACCTGCTCGAACATCAGTCGCGCCGGGGCGTCGAGGGAGTACCAGAAGGTTCCCCCATCGCCCGGCTCGGGTCGCCGCGCTTGCGATCGAATGATCTGGGCCCTGAGCTCGCGCACCACCGACGCGGAGACGGCTTGGTCGATGGCAGAGATCTGTGAGAGCGCGCTGGTCTGCATCATCGCACCGTGGCATCAAGCGCTGAGCGTGAAGTGCCTGAGCTGATTGAGCTCGCGGCACAGCTCTGCGCGCCAGTCGGGGTGCGCGATCGAGATCAGCGCCTCGCCGCGCTCGCGCAGGGTGAGGCCGTGAAGGTTGCGCGCTCCATGCTCGGTCACCACCCAGTGAACATGGCCGCGTGTCGTGACGACACCCGCCCCGGGCTTGAGCTGGCACGCGATCCGCGACACCGTGCCCCCGGCGGCCGTCGACGGCAAGGCGATGATCGGCTTGCCGCCGGGCGACAGCGCCGCCGCGTGCAGGAAGTCCATTTGCCCGCCGATGCCCGAGAAGATGGTGGAGCCGATCGAATCCGCGCACACCTGTCCGCTCAGATCGACCTCGATCGCCGAGTTGATCGCCGTCACCCGCCGGTTCTTGCGAATCAAGCTGGTGTCGTTCGTGCGGTCGCAGCCGTGGAACTCGACCGTCGGGTTGTCGTCGACAAACGAGTAGAGCCGGCGCGTCCCGCTGACGAAGCTGGTCACCGTGCGGCCGGGATGTACCGCCTTGTGGCGGTTGGTGACGACGCCGTGCTCGATCAGCGGGATCAGGCCGTCGGAGAACATCTCGGTGTGCACTCCGAGCTCGAGGTGGTTCCCAAGCCGTGCAAGCACCGCGTCCGGAATCGCTCCGATGCCGACCTGCAGCGTCGCGCCATCCTCGACCAGGCCGGCGACCAGCTCCCCGATCTGCGCATCCACGGCGGTCTCGCCTGCGTGCACGGCTTCATGCAGCGGACGATCCGTGCGGACGAATGCGTGCACCCGGTCGGGATGGAGAACGCTGTTGCCATGGGTGCGTGGCATTTGATCGTTGACCTCGGCGAGCACGATCTTCGCGCTGTCGACCGCTGCGCGCGCGGCTTCGACGGAGGTCCCGAGCGACAGGAAGCCGTGGCGATCGGGCGGCGAGACCTGCACCAGCGCGACATCGAGCGGGATCACGCCGGTGGTGAACAGCGCCGGGATATCGGACAAGAATACGGGCAAGAACTCCGCGTCCCCATCGTGGACGGCGGACCTGACGTCTGGACCGACGAAGAACGACACCGAGCGCAGCGCATCCGGCCGCGGCGGAGACACGAAGCTCGCGGTGCCCGTCGTGTGAAGGTGATACAGCCGCACGCCTTCGAGGTCCGTGCGCGCGGAGAGCGCATCCAGCAAGGGCACGGGCGTTGCTGCGGCGCCGTGGACAAACACGCGCGCACCGGAGCGGACATGGGCGACGACATCGGCAGCAGAACCACCGCGGGCAGACCAGGAAGGCAACATGACCACCATCTTCGCGGAAATGCCGGTCACTGGCTCGATGCGATGTCTCCGGAACAACCGTGACGCCGAAGCAAGGCTCGTCGTTCGGGCGATCTGGTACCTTGCCGTTCTCATGAGCAAACGTAAGTTCACCAAACGCACGGTCGCCACGTCGGACCTCGATCCCGCCACGCTCGCCCAGCTGAAGATGTTCCAGCGCCTGCGCGAACGCTCCAACCGCGCACTCCTCAAGCGGCGCCGGCAGAAGTCCGGGCAGTAGGCGCGAGGGCGCACTTCTCCTCGATGACGTCGTACCAGTTGGGTGACGCAGCGCTCGCGAGGATATTCATTCGATCGTGTCGCGACGGCGGCGAGTGACCGCGGAGCGACGAACCGTCAACGGGCGTTGACACCGGCAGCGATGGAGGTCGAAACGGCGGTGACTCGCTGCGGCACGACGCTTGCGTCGCGTGTGCCTATGCGCCACTTGCTCCTCCTCCTGGTCTTGTTCGCCGTGATCCCTGCTGCCGAGGCGCGAGGGCGCAACGGCGCTCGTCACATCGTCGTGTCGCAGATTCAGGCGACTCGCGATGGCCGTCAGGCCGCCATCGATATCGCGATCGATCCGAAGAGCTGGCGCTGGGTGCAACGTCGCAAGCTGCAGGTGATCGCGCACGTGCAGCTCTCGGGCGAGCGTTCGACGCGCGACTTCCGCCTGAGCGACGTGCAGAACCACCTCGTGTTCGAAGCGAACGAGCGTCGCGACTCGGCCACGGTCTGGATCTCCGGGGAAGGGCGGTCCGACGGAACCAACCGCGTGACGTACGTCGACTACATGCGGCTCGGCGGCGCTGACTTCTACTCGGTCCAGCTCCGGCTTCGCGATGCAACCGGGGACATCGGCACCGGGTTCGACGATGACGACGACGAGGGGACCTACCCTGCCCCTCCCCCTCCGGCGGTGAACTGGGCGAGCCGCCCCGAGGTGATCCGAGCGTGCGCTCGCGCCACCAGCAATTCGACGCAGTGCATGGCCGCGGCGTCGCGAGCGCTGTTCAACCCCGCGCCGGTGATCGAGGCCTGCGGCACCAAGATGAGCAGCCACGAGGTGGCGGAGCGCTGCGTTCAGCTCGCGCTGACCTCCCCGGTCGATCCGACGGCTCGCCTGACGGCCTGTCGGGACGCGATGAACACGTATGACAACATCCTCGGCTGCTTCAAGAAGAGCCTACGCGCACGCTACGAGCCGAGCGCCGCGATCCAGGCGTGCCGTGCCGCGGGAAACACGTACGAGGCGATCCTGTCGTGCATCGACGTCATCGCGGAGGCGAACCGGGACCCGAGCGACACCGTCAAGGTGTGCCGGGAGTCGATCCGTAGCTACGACCAGCTGAACGGCTGCATCAGCCAGGCGCTCACCCGCTGACCCGAAACTCCCGGCCGGTGCTGGCGAAGAAACTTTGCGACCTCCAGCGCCGATGCCCGTCAGGGGGCGAGACCAGCGATCGACCGGCGAGTGCCGGCCCCGATGCGCTGGCCTGGTCCACCTCAAGTCTTGGAGAATTCATGAAGACGTCGTCCCCGTTGGTAATCAGTTTGTTGGGGCTCTGTGTTGGCGCGTGCGTCGCGGAGCTCGGTCCGCAAGATCGGCCGCGTGCGCCACCTCGATCATCCCGTCAGGAAACGCGCGCGCGGCAAGCGGCGCCAGGACCGAGAGCGGCACCTCGACGTCCGGCCACGCGGCCCTGCCCCGCGCCACGACGTCGTCGACACAGCTCGCACGATCTTGGCTCATCGCAATCCCGTGGCGAGGCGTGCGATCCGCGCGTAGCCAGCTTGGCGCGCCTGCTCGGTCAACGCCCGCGCACGGCGTGCCGCCCCCGGTGCGCCGCACCGCCGCTCGATCCACGCGAGCGATAGCTCGGCCTCGTAGCGCAGATCGAGCTGCTGACGATCGACCGCGACGACGGCGCGGGCAGAGCGCAGCGCGCCGTCGCAGTTGGTCGCGGCCAGGACCTCGGCAGCGGTGCGCAGCACGAGACCACCGGCATTGTCCTGCACCGTGGTGCCGAGCTCGACGACGGCCTGCGCGACGAGCTGCTGTGCACCGCGAACATCGCCGGTCTTGAGCAACGCGCGGGCCCATGGCGCATGAGGCTCCGCGAGCCAGACCATCGGGACGTGGGCCGTATCGTCACGCCCGAGCCGCGCGCTCAGCCGTTTGATCGCGCCCGCAGCGTCACCCTCGCTGAACTGGAGCTCGGCCTCGAGGAGCGTGAGCTGGAGCTCGCTGGCAACCGCGTGCGCCGAGCGCGCCAGCGCGATCGCCTCCTCGTAGAACGCGCGCGCACGATCGGGGTGGTCTTGTTCGCGCTCGAGGTCCCCGAGAGCCGCGAGATAGACCAGCAGGTGATCGCGGTCGCCCAGCTCGCGCAGCGCGGTCGTCGCGGTGATCAGCTTGGTCCGCGCATCGTCGAAGTGTCCTCCGCGCAGCAGCACGATCCCGAGGTCGCCGACCGCCTGGACCTCGTAGGCATGCATCCCGACCGCCACGAACAGGTCGTGCGCCTCCTGGTAGTGGCTCGCGGCGCCGGCGAGATCCCCGCGGGCGAGCAGGATGTCAGCCTGGTTGGACAGGATGTTCCCAACACCCTCGCGCTCGCCGATCGCCCGGAAGTGACGCAAGGCCTCGTCGTACAGTTGCATCGCGCGATCCGAGCCATCCCCGAGCTCGTTCGTGAGCTGGGCCAGGCTGTTGAGCTTGTCAGCGAGCTCGTATTCGTTTCCGGCCTGGCGATAGACCGCGATCGCCCGTTCGTAGACCGGGATCGCCGCCGCGGTCTCGCCCCGTTCGCGGCCGAGATCCGCGAGCTTGAGCGCGCACTGGAGCGCCGCCGGATCGCCGAGCTGCTCGTAGGGTGCGCTGCGCCTCGCGATACAGCGCCTCCGCGCGGGTGACCTCTCCGAGATCAGACAGTGCATCGGCGGCGCCACGCTGGTTATCCGCCACGATGATCCGCGCACCGAGCTGGGTGCCCTTCGCGATCGCGTGCTCGGAGGCCACGAGGCGATGCTTCGGATCGCCTTGCTTGGCGTAGGCGCTCGCCTCGACCTCATCGAGGCGCGGGTCGTCCGACAGTGGAGGCGGCAAGTGGCGGAGCTCGGCGATGCTCGCCAACGCTTCGGCACTGCGACCTGCGCGCGTGAGGAAGCGAACCAGCTGGAGGCCGTAGGCGAGCTTGTCGGGGAAGAACGTGACTAGCGCCCGCGAGATCTCGATCGCACGCGGCCAGTCGTGGTGCAGGGCGCGCTAGGCCGCCTCGATCCGGAGGCGCTCCTCGCGCGGCAAGCCGGCTGCGTGCTCGCTCGCGAGGGCCGCCTGCCGTCTCGCATCGTCGATCGAGCCCGAGTCGGCGAGGATGCTCGCCAGCATGCTGTGGGTGAGGGGAACCGTGGGCTCGAGAGTGATCGCCCGGAGTAACCGCTCCTTCGCACCGAGGTAGTCGCTCGCGCGACTGTGGACGAGCGCCTCCGCGTACAGCCGCGCGGCCTCGGGATCGGTCGGCTGCTGCGCCCGCAGCTCCGCGCGCGCACTCGCGGCGACCGCGGGCAGGCCGAGTTGCACGCGCATGCGGGTCCCGACCCGGGTGACCAGCTCCAGCAACTCCGTCGGCGATCCGGTCTCGGTCACGGTGACCAGCGATTCTCCTGACCGTGCGTCGGCGAGCTCGACATCGACACGCAAGGTCGTCGCCTCGGCGATCACCGAGCCCGTGACGACCCACTCACAACCGAGTCGGTGCTGGATGCGACCGAGCGTGTGCGCATCGAGGCGGCTATGATCCGGGAGGGCGAGCTCGCGTCGAGCCTGCTCGACCGTCTCGGTGGGCACCACCCGGATCGCCTCGCCCGCTCCGAGCTCGTGCTCGAGGAGCTCGGTGGCGGCGATCGCTCGCCACGCCGAGTCAGGGCTCGCGGCCAGATCATGGAGCCCGATCACGGCCACCACGCGACGAAACGGAGCGACCGTGGCAGGCGGGTCGCTGATGACCTGCCGGTCAGGAGGATCGGCAGGCCGGCTCCGCCACACGATGACGCTCCCCGCGATCGCCACGGTCGCGAGGATGGCACCAGGCCGTCCCCAACGACCCATCCAGGACCCGAGCTGGGCGGTGCTCTTCGAGGGCTGGGCCTCGCGGGCGATCAGCGCCCGCTCGAGCTCCGCCGCGGACGGAAACCGGTCCTCGGGATGCCGGGCAAGGCAGCGCTCGATCGTCACCGTCCATGCCGCCGGTAGGTCAGGCACGATCGTGGACGGCGAGGGTGGCGGCTCGGTCAGGCGGAGGACCGCGGTCGCCATCCGGGTTGCGCCGACGAATGCGCGTCGGCCCGTCACCATCTCGAACAGGATCAACCCGAGGGCGTAGACATCCGCGGCCGGTCCGGCGGGCGTGCCCTCGACCTGCTCGGGAGCCATGTACTCGGTCGTGCCGACGAACCGATCACCGCTCCCTGGTGCGCCGATCTCCTCGCGCGCCAGCCCGAAATCCGTGACCACCGCCCGCACCGTGGGCCCCGTCATCAGCATCACGTTCGACGGCTTGAGATCACGGTGGACGATGCCGCCCCGATGCGCGGCCTCGAGCCCGGCGGCGATCTGCCGCGCGATCGCCAGAACTTCGGTCAACTCGAGCGGCGCGCGTCGGAGCCGGTCCGATAGCGACTCGCCGGCAATCAGCTCCATGGTGAGGAACGTGATCGTCTCGTCCTTGCGCGCCGCCGCCGCGATGCCGAGTCGAAGATCCGGCAGACGTTGGGGTGCGTCACCCGGCGAGCAAGCGACACCTCCCGTTTGAGCTGAGCGATGGCGCGAGCGTCGTCGGCCCTGACGGCGCCGACGGTCTTGAGCGCGACCCGCTCGCCGAGCTCGAGGTCATCGGCTTCGTAGACCTCGCCCATGCCGCCGCATGCGATCAGCCGGACGATCCGATATCGATCCGAGACCTGCATCCCGGGGGGCAACGCTGCGAGCTCTGCCGGATCGCACACCGGAGTGGGTGCGACCGCGGACAGCACGGCGCGGCACGACCCGCATGCATCTGCGTGGCCTTCCACCGCATCCACGACGGCGGCGGGAAGCTGACCTGCGTAGTACGCTTGGAGCTGGTGCTCGGTCAGGCAACTCGTACCGCCCTCTGTCATCACCTCGCCCATCGCGGCGGGATGCTACGCCGCCCGTCGTGCGGACCACCAATAGCGCGGCAGCTCGCTGACGACCCACGTACGTCCGGGAACGGGGGTGACGTGACGTCACATCATGTAGGTGCCCTTACGTTTCACCTTCCGCCTCGCGAGCGTGGGTTCGCGTGCTGCGCCGGCGTCTTGCGGCCGGCGGCTCGAGGACGTCGCGTGATCAGCCCGATCAGTGCGCCGATGTTCTGATGGGCCTCGAGAGGGTGGCGCAGCGGTCGATCGCCATCCACGACGTAGCAGTTGCGGCGTCCGCTGCGTCGCTTGTCGACGTAGCCAGCCTGTTGCAGCTCGCTCAGGATCCGCTGCACTGCGCGCTCGGTGATCCCGACCTGGTCGCTCAGCGCACGTATGGTGAGGTCGGGGTCCTGCGCGACGCATAACAAGACGTGTGCGTGGTTCGACAGGAAGGTCCAGCTCGGCTCGGCTGGTTCCGGATGCGCCATCAAGCTTGCTTACCACGCTCGAGGTCTTGATCCGCACCCCAATACACGACTTCCATTTCGTGTATTGATTGACGTGAACCAGATCGCCGATGTAGACCACGTACATGGTGAACTTCCAGCTCGATCATGCAGGCAAGAAACGCGTCACCCTGATCCACGGAGACGGTATCGGCCCCGAGGTGACCGCGGCCACGCGCCGGATCCTCGAAGCCGCCGACGCCCCCATCGTATGGGAGGTCCGGGAAGCGGGCGCTGCGGTGTTCCAGCGCGGCTTGATGACCGGAGTTCCCGAGGAGACCATCGCCTCGCTCCGGTCGACGAGGGTCGCGCTCAAGGGCCCGCTCGAGACGCCGATCGGTTTCGGCGAGAAGAGCGCGAACGTCACGCTGCGCAAGCTGTTCGAGACCTACGGCAATCTGCGACCGATCCGGGAGCTACCCGGCGTGAAGACACCGTTCAGCGGGCGCGGCATCGATCTCGTGGTGGTCCGCGAGAACGTGGAGGATCTCTACGCCGGCATCGAGCACCAGCAGACGATCGGGGTCGCCCAGTGTCTCAAGCTGATGAGCCGCAAGGGCTGCGAGAAGATCGTCCGGCTCGCCTTCGAGGTCGCGGTCGCGGAGGGGCGCAAGAGCGTCACCTGCGCGACGAAGGCCAACATCATGAAGCTCACCGAAGGGCTGATGAAGCGAACGTTCGAGGAAGTCGCCAAGGAGTATCCAGAGATCGAGGCGCGGACGATCTTGATCGACGCGTGCGCGCATCAGCTGGTCCGGACCCCCGAGGCGTTCGAGGTCATCGTCACGTCGAACATGAACGGAGACATCATCTCGGACCTGACCTCGGGGTTGGTCGGCGGGCTTGGCTTTGCACCCGGCGCGAACATCGGTGCCGATGTCGCGATCTTCGAAGCCGTCCACGGCAGCGCGCCAACCATCGCCGGCAAGGATCTCGCGAATCCCTCTGCCGTCGTGTTGTCGGCGGTGATGATGCTGCGCCACCTCGATGAACCGGGGCTAGCGATGCTCGTCGAGAATGCCCTGCTCGCCACGCTCGAACAGGGCGTCCTGACCGCCGACGTCGCCGAACGAAACGTCTCGTACGGCACGCAGGAGTTCGCAGATGAGGTCATCTCGCGGTTCGGTCAGGTGCCGACACGGTTCGCCGCTCGCGAGCAACGGGCGCGTCGTGCACCCGCGGTGGTTCGTGATCCCATCGCGCCCAGCCAGCGGTCGACCGTCGGTGCCGACGTGTTCATCGAGTCCCCGCGGTCACCCGCGGAGCTCGGGCCCGAGCTCGAAAAGCTGGTCGAAGGTAGCCCGCTCCGACTCAAGATGATCTCCAACCGCGGCACCGTCGTGTATCCCGACAACGGCGCGCTGACCGATTGCGTCGATCATCACCGCTGCCGGTTCAAGCTGCGCGATCTGAGCAGTGACCTGACGACTGCCCAGCTGCTCGACTTGCTGGCGCGGGTAGGTTCCGCATTCCGGTTCATGCACGTCGAGACGCTCCAGAACTTCAGCGGCGTCCGAGCCTACACGCTGGCACAGGGCGAGGACGACGCACCACTCCGCTAGCCCGCGCCTCGCCCGACCGCGGCGGGACGGCGATCCTTCTTGAGCGAGGTCGAGAGCGGCCAACGCGCGAACGCGCTCGGATTTGCTGCGCGCCCGCGACGCGTTGCCGCACAACCCTTGCGATCGAGACGCTCGCAGAGCGGGAGCGACTCCGCCTGAGCGCGTCCAGCGGCGCCCGCGCCAAGCGGGACGCACCTTGCTCACAGGACCTGCCAGGCATGGTTCTTTTAGCTCCGGTGCCATCCATGAGTGATCCGAAGCAAACCGAAACGCGGCGCAGGCGCCCTCGGGGACGAAGGTGTTCTTCAAGCAGTACAAGTCGCCCGCGCCCACGGTCGTCTGGTACGGCGCATTCGTCGCCTATCAGAAGGAGCTCGGCGCCCGGGTGAGGGCCGGCAAGGCTGCGAATCTCGCCGTCCGACAGATCGACGCGTTCGAAGAAGTATGGGGCGGGCCCTGCTACTTCCAGGTGTTCGAGTTCGTGCACAGCGGCGCTGATCTCCAGCAGGTGCTGGATACCGAGCGCAAGCAGCACCGTCAGGCGAAGCTCGCCCCGGCGCGCGAGCCATCGGTCTGGGCACGTCACGTGACGTGGGCGAAGGTCCTGACGGCCGCCGTTGCCGCGCTGCACGGGTCGCACGTGGTGCATGCGGACCTGAAGCCGGCAAACGCCTATCTGGTCGAGGATCACACGATCGGCTCGGGCTACCAGCTCAAGTTGATCGACATGGACTTCTCGTTACTGAGCGACCGCCGAGCACCCTGGCACGGCTTCCAGGGCTACATCGGCTCCGACAACTACCGCTCGCCCGAGCATCTGGCGCGCGGGTCCGTCCCGGCGATGGCCTCCGACGTCTTCACGTGCGGGCTGATGCTGTACGAGCTGCTCGTCGGCGAGCAGCCATACTGGAGAGACGATCAGGCCGAGTACGCCGCGCTCGTTCGAGCCTACGCAGCGAAGCCGCCGGCTCTGCTCGGATCGATGCCGCTGCCGGCACTCAATGCCGAGGTGAGCGCCGCCCTGCAGTTGCCTGTCACCCGACCGCGCAGCAAGACCCACGGCCGCAGTGCTTGCGGATGTCCTGAGCGGACGTGGCGCGAAGCCGGCCCTGCCGAAGAAGCCCGCGATCGTGCGGTCCGCCGGCACCGTGGGGCAGCCACTCGTATCGGATGGCATCGAGCTGGTGGGCCCGGACGGCCGTGCTCTCCAGATCGGTGTGCGAACCGAGCTCGGCAAGGCGCTCGTACGGCAGTTCGGTCCCGACGGTGAGTTCTGGGATAGCCGACAGTGCGTGCTCGAACGTCCTGATGGGCGGCAGTGGGTGATCTCGCCGGTCGCGGGGGCTGCCAACGAGACGCTCGTGAACGGCAAGACGCTCGTCGCAGCGCAACCGCTGCACCAGGGCGACTAGGTCGCCGTCGGTCGCCAGGCAAAGGGCGTGATCAAGCTGCCGCTGACGGCGCGAGGTCGCTGAGTGGCGACGACCGATGCTCCGAGTGCGAGCGCGGATCGACCGGCACCGGTCCTGGAATTCCCTCCAGCGATCGAGGTGCGGGATCTCGACTGGCAGCTGATTCGCACGGCGGTCGATGCCGAGGCCGTTCGCGCCCGGATGCGCGCGGCCGTCGAGCGGATGGAGGCATTGCTCAATCGCGCTGGCGGTCCCGGTATGTTGTTTGACGGCGACCGAGAGCACGCGAGCGATCGCGCGATCCGGGTATCCGCCCCTGACCCTGCAAGCCCGTTGTGGATCATCGGCGATCTACATGGCGGCCTACTGGCGCTCGAGGCGTCGCTGGCGCAGATCCATCGTGATGGAGCACCCGATGGCGGCCCGCCACGCATCATCTTTCTCGACGATTTCATCGACGACGATGGGCTCGCGCTCGAGGTCCTCGTGCGGGTGTTCGAGCTGATCGTCGAGGCGCCGCAGCGTGTCTGCGTCATCGCGGGCAATCACGACGAAGCGTTGACGTTTGACGGCAGCCGGTTCGCCTCGAGCGTGTCGCCATCGGACTTTTCCGAGTTCTTGAATGCCCATCTCGCCCACGAGTGGATCGAGCGAGCTGGGAAGGTCGCGCTACGATTGACCGCGCACGCGACGCGCGCGCTGTTCTTTCCCGACGACTTGCTGGTCGCGCATGGCGGCTTTCCGCTCGCCGACTTGCATTCCGCGCTGGAAGCGAAGCGCGACTGGAACGATCCCGCGTGCCTCTCCGATTTCGTCTGGGCCCGAGCGCATCCCAAGGCGCGCAGGAAGCTGCCGAACCGGTCCTCGCGCGGCAGCCAGTTCGGTTACGAGGACTTCGCCGACTTCTGCTCCCTGGCAGCGCGACTTGGCAGACCTGTCACGCACTTCGTGCGCGGTCACGATCACGTCGAACAACGCTACGCGATCTACCCCGCCTATCACGCACATCCCGTCCTCACGACGGTTGCACTCTCGCGACGGTTACCTCGGGAGGGGTTTGGTCCTCACGAGCGGGCATCGACCTTGGTGCGGGTCGTTCCTGGATCCCTGCCGCAGGTCTACCAGCTGTACCCGCCCGCGGACCTCATCAACGCAATCTTCCCTCCGGCCGCGGCAGCCGCGCCGCCCGACGGCGACTTCACCGCCGCGGTCGCGCTGTCGACCTCAGCGACGCCCGGCATTTATCAGTTCGAGCCGGCCGGTGCGCTCACGCCCGCCGGCGACCTCGTCGTCGTCTACACCAGCAGCGGCCGCGTCTTCAACAAGAGCTTCCTCGGCGTGTCGCGCGTCCCCGTCGGCGGCGCGCCGGTGATCGATCAGCCGCTGGTCACGACCAAGCGCAACCACTTCGATCCGTGGGTCGCCGCGTCGAAGGACGGCACGATCCACGCGGTCTGGCTTGGCCACGATGGCGGCGGCGTCGACCTGAACGCCGAGATCGGCTACGCACGCTGCACCGACGCAGGCGCGACCTGGACCGCACCGGTCGCCGTCCACGCCGCCGAGGACTGCCCGCCCGACACCGTGTTCTGCTTCGACAAGCCGATGGTCGCGACCGGGCCGGTGCCGGGCGCGCCGAACAAGGAGGCGGTGCGCATCTTCGATTCCTCCGAGTCCGCCGGCGGCATGCGCATGCGCACCTCGCTCGACGGCGGCGCGAGCTGGGACGCGCCGGTCACCGCGACCGAGGGCACCTACGGCGACGTCGCGATCGACGGCAAGGGCCGCGTCCACATCGCGGTCAGCTACGGCGATCCGCGCGGCGCCGGCGCGTGGGGCTCGACCGATGGCTCGATCGTCTACACGGTCTCGAACGACGGTAAGAGCTTCGGCAAGCCCATCACCGCGAGCGCCCCCGGCGAGCGCATCCCGTTCTACTTCGTCAACCCGACCATCGCCATCGACGACAAGCGCGGCTGGATCCACATCGCCTACGCCGCCGGCACGCCCGACGGCCGCTGGGACATCCAGCTCGCGTCGAGCAAGGATGCGGGCAAGACCTGGAGACACGTGAAGGCGAACGACGACGAGAGCTGCGCCAACCACGCGGTCCCGAACCTCACGATCGACCCGGCCGGCGGCACGCTCCACCTGACGTACTTCGAGAACCGCGGCGGCGCCGGCCACGTTGCGTACACCACGTGCAAGCCGGGCGCCGGCTGCGTACCGTCGGTGCGCGCCTCGACCGACATGGCGGCGTAGCTAGGACCGGTAGACCTCGCGTGGACTCTGACAACATATCGCTACAATTTCGCCTCAATACCCTCGAGACACGGGCGTCTCCCATCGTCGTCGCAATCGCTCTCGCGGATGCGCCGCAGCGTTTACAGCGCCTTGGAGTGGCTTCCTGCGCCGAAGATGTAGGGCGCTTGCTGGTGTGGCTGCGACATGTGGGTGCACGGTCTGTGCTCGACCGATGAGAACTCGACACACGTCCGCCGATCTTCGACCAAAAGCGGATCGTTGGTTCCCGGTTCCAACCACGTATGGTCCGCGCATGCGTTGGACCTGCTGCCATATGTTGTTCCTCGTTGCGTGCGGCCGATCCGCGACACTGCCCGATAGCGGTTTGGCACCTGATGGTGCGAAGCCCATCGGCAACGATGATGGTCCGATCACCGACGGCAACGGTGATGGCTCGTGGACCGGCGGGAACCCCGACGCGACGAGCGGCGTCGACGGGACCCCGACGCGCCTGCCGTGCACGAATGTCTTCGGAAACGCCATAACGTCGTCGTTCGGGCGACTCGACGGAATTCTCGTCGCGATCGTTCCGCCGGGGAGTGGGAAATGCCAGAGCGACGCGAGCCACGTGCATCTCCAGGTCAAGATGAACGGAGCGATCTACGATCTCGCGGTCAACGTTGGAACGAGCGGCATGCAGGAAGTTCATTCCACGACGCGCGACCTTCCAATGCCTAGATTGCTGTGGTCCGAGGGCTGGCAT
This sequence comes from Myxococcales bacterium, assembly GCA_043753855.1. Classification (GTDB taxonomy): domain Bacteria; phylum Myxococcota_A; class Polyangia; order Haliangiales; family Haliangiaceae; genus JABFXX01. The sequence continues at coordinate 31,802 of JAYUVX010000160.1, forward strand.
CCCAACGTCACCGACGACTACGCGTCGCTCGGCGTCCACGCTGGGGACCTTCCGCTCCGCACGGCCGCGGAGCTCACGGCGGACATCACGAGTGATCTCGCATCGGTGAATCACATCAGCGTGTTCGCGACGGGGTACAGCCCCAATGGCGGGCACCTCGTTCACCGCAACGGCTCGGGCCATGATGGACTGATCGTCACGATGCCGCTGTCCAGCACGCCGCACATACGGATGTTCTCGTTCTCGTCGCAGTCCTTCTGAACGAACCACGATGTTCGAACGTGTGAGCGATGTGCGCAGACCATTGACCCGCGGCCCGTGAGGTCTGGACGCCGCGCCCGTTGCTATGGAAACGCACAGACGAGCAGCATGCTGACGCCGAGCGACAGCGACATTCCCCAGGCGAGCCGGCGCTCCGTGGTGTTGTAACCGCGTGCGAAGAAGGCGGCGATCGCCGCGATCAACAGGCTCGATAGCACACCCAGGTAATACGTCGGCTTGACGCCGTCAACGCCGACCATCAGTGCGTCCTCGAGTCCAGGTAGGTTTCCGCGCCCGGGTGTTCACCGCATCTGGAAGGTCGAGACGAACGTCACGCTGCGCGTCTACGCCGAGACCGATCCGCTGCCGGAGCTGACGGACGAGCTGCGCAAGGTGGTCCCGTCCAGCGAGCTACTCGTGGCGCACCTCGATCTCAACCAGCGCGCGGTGATGCTGCGCGATGGCAAGCCCGAGCGCGTGCTGGTGCCGGGTCACTGCGCGTTCTGGGGCAAGCACGACAAGCTCGCGATCTGGAACGTCGATGACCTCTTGTTCATGGCCCAGCCGGATGTGCTCGCGCTCGTCCCGACCGCCTGGTACGCGACGATCCAGCTCGGCATCGAGGAGCGCGCGATCGTGCTTCGCGATGACAAGCCGGTGAAGTTCCTGCGCCCCGGTATCCACCGCATGTGGACGGTCAACCCGAACGTTGCCGTCAAGACGTACGTGGTCACGGCCGAGGCGCCCGAGCTCACCGACGAGCTTCGCGCGATCGTTCCGGCCGCGGAGCTGGTCGAGGCGCAGGTGCGTCAGTTCGAGCGCGGTCTCAAGTACGTGCAGGGTCGCTTCGACGGAATCCTCGAACCGGGCCGCTACGTGTTCTGGAACCACCCGGCCGCGCGGGTCGCCGTGACCGTGCTCGACACCCGTGTGCAGCAGCTGAAGATCGAGGGTCAGGAGCTGATGACGCGTGACAAGGTCACGCTGCGCCTGACCCTCACGGCGGAGTACGCCCCGGCCGACGCGCCGACGACCGTGCATGCGGTCGCCGACGTCAAGGACGCGCTGTACCTCGCGGTTCAGCTCGCGGCGCGCGAGTACATCGCGGGCATCACGCTCGACGAGCTGCTCGAGGGCCGTGACAGCCTCACGAAGTACGTCGAGGCGCAGGTGGTGCCGCGTGCCGAGACGTTCGGCGTGCGGGTCCACCGCGTCGGTGTGAAGGACGTGATCCTGCCGGGCGAGATGAAGACGCTGCTCAACAAGGTGCTCGAGGCCGAGAAGACGGCTGCCGCGAACGTGATCCTCCGCCGTGAGGACGCGGCGGCGATGCGCAACATGGCCAACACCGCCAAGGTGATCGCGGAGAACCCGGTACTGATGCGCCTGAAGGAGCTCGAGACCATGCGCGACATCGCCGAGAAGATCGACGAGATCAAGCTGGTCATGGGCATGGATGGCCTGGAGCAGCTGATGCCGTACACCAACGGCAAGGCGGATGCCTGATCAGCGACCTGGCGAGTCCACAACGGGGCGTGGCCGGTGCAGCGATGCGTCGTACTCGCAGCGCGCCGTGCGCCGCGAGCGATGCTTTGCGCCACTTGCGAGCGGAGGCCACGACGGCAAGGTCGTGATCACGGTCGATTGACTGAAACGCTGTGGTGTCGTCGCGCGTCCAAAAGGCCCACGATGACATCCACCATCGATCTCACCCAGCTGCTTCCCCGGTGGCTGCACGAGCGTTGCAGCGTGGTGTCCCCACTCGACCGCACCAGGGGCGGCATCGTGTACTGGATGCGGATCGCGGCGCGGGACCACGAGAATCCAGCACTCGATGTCGCCTTGCACCTCGCGCACGCGCTCGGTGCGCCGTTGCTCGTGTTTCACGCGCTCTCGCAGCGGTATCCCTACGCGAGCGACCGTCACCACACGTTCATCCTCGAGGGCGCGCGCGACGTGCAACGCTCGTTCGCGGAGCGCGGCATCAGGTACGCGTTCCACCTCGAGCGCCCCGGCGCGGACGAACCTGTGCTACGGAGGCTCGCGGCCAGCGCGCGTGTGGTGGTCACGGAGCTTTGCCCGGTGCCGCCGCTCCGCGGCTGGACCCGCCGCGTTGCCGAGAGCGCGCCGGTGATCGCCGTCGATGCGTCGTGCCTGTTTCCAATGCCGGTCGGCCTACCCCAGGCGCCGACGCGCGCGTTCAGCTTTCGCCGCGCGGCGAAGGAGCACGTCGACCGCTGGCTCGTGGACTCGTATCCCGTCTCCCCGCCATCGCCCGAGCCGTGGACCACGCCGCTGCCGTTCGTGCCGACCGATCTCGAGTCCGCCGACCTCGGCGAGCTTGTCGCACGCTGCGCCATCGACCACGGGGTGGGCGTGGTTCGCGACAGCCCGGGCGGCATGGTCGCGGCGCGCTCCCGGTGGGCCGCCTTCCTCGGGGCCGGCGAGTATTCCGGACTCGATCGCTACGCAGCGACTCGCAACGATCCGTTGATCGATGGCACGAGCCGGATGAGCCCGTATCTGCACTACGGTCACGCATCGCCGTTCTCCCTGGCGCGCGACGCCCACGCGCGGCGCAAGACTCATCGCGGCGCGACCAAGTACCTCGACGAGCTTCTGGTCTGGCGCGAGCTCGCGTGGCACTTCTGCTACCGCACCGAGGAGCTGAACGACGCGGCGGCGATCCCGTCGTGGGCAGCCGACACGCTCGCGGCGCACGAGGGCGATCTGCGCCCCGCGCTGCCATCGTGGGACCAGCTCGCTCGTGGGCGCACCCCTGACGCGCTGTGGAACGCTGCACAGCGCTCGCTGCTCGTGCACGGCGAGCTACACAATAACCTGCGGATGACGTGGGGCAAGCAGCTTCTGTCCTGGACGCACAACGCGTCAGACGCCCTTGATCTGCTCGTTGACTTGAACCATCGCTACGCGCTCGACGGCCGCGATCCTGCGTCGTACGGCGGTCTGCTCTGGTGCCTCGGCGCGTTCGATCGGCCGTTCTCGCCTCCCCAGCCCATCCTCGGCACTGTGCGGCCACGTCCAACGCGCGTCCACGCGCGGCGCCTTCCGCTCCCCGCGTTCGAGCGCCTCGTCGCACGCTCGCCGTTTCGGGGCGCACACCGCGTGCTCGTCGTCGGTAGTGGGATCGCCGGCCTCGCCGCCGCGCGCACGCTGATGAACCACAACATCGAGACCGTCGTCGTCGACAAGGGCCGGCGCCCGGGAGGTCGGCTGGCATCTCGCGAGCTCGCGGACAACGTGTTCGACTACGGCGCGCAGTACTTCACCGCTCGCAACGCCGAGTTTCAGCGGCTCGTCGGCGCGCTCGAATGGGAGGGTGTGCTCGCCAGATGGTTGCCGCGCGTTGGCTTTCACGATCGCGACGGACTCCACCCGGCGACCGCGCCTCTCGTCGAGGAGCCGTGGTTCGTCGCGCCTAAAGGCTTTGCGTCGTTCGCTGCGCGGCTCGGCGACGCGCTCCGCGTTCGCCAGTCGACGCACGTCGTCGGCATCCAGCGAACACCGACGGGATGGGAGGTCGCGTTTCGGGATGCACCAAGCGAGCACTACTCCCACGTCATCGTCACCGTGCCACTTGCCCAGGCACTCGCGCTGACGCCACCCGCGCAGCGCGCGATGTGGGATCTCGACGCCCTCTCCGCCCGGCAGTGCCACGAACCATGCTGGTCGCTCTCGATCGAGCTCGCCACGCCGGTCGCGCTCCCATTCGATGCGATCCGGTCGGCCACCAGCGACATCGCGTGGCTGGCGCGCGAGACCTCGAAGCCGGGACGCGCGGCGCCGGGCGACGTGTGGACGCTCCACGCCTCTCGCGAGTTTTCCGAAACCGAGCTCGAGGCCGAACCGGACGTCGTGACCGGTCGGCTCACCGAGAGCTTCGCCGCGATCGTCGACACCATGCCGGACATTCGCGCCACCCATGCACATCGCTGGCGCTACGCACGCGCGACCACCCGCGATCGCGACGACCTCGGCTATCGCTACGATGCCGCATCGGGGTTCGGGCTCGCGGGGGACGCACTCGCCGGCCCCCGACTGGAGCTCGCGTACCTCTCCGGCATCGGGCTGGCCGGCGCATGTCTGCGCGCCTTCGCCGCCAAGGGCGCCCCGGACCGCGCAGCTGCCCACGCGCATGCCGACCGCGGGTGAAGCGCGGAGCCCGAGGCTTCATCAACGACCGGATGTCTCCTCCCGGCGCGCCGTTCAGATGCAGCCGTCCTCTCGCCCGAACGCTTCGGAGCTAGACTCAGTTCATGCAGGATCGGTACGCCGGTGACGTCGGCGACTTCGGCATGTTTGCCCTGCTCCGCGCACTCACTCGTGGCCGCAGGCTCGGAGTGTGCTGGTACAGATGCTCGGGCGCCGGCGAGCAGAACAACGACGGCCGACACGTCGCGTATCTCGACCATCCCGAGCGCTATCGGAATCTCGATTGCGAGACGTTCGATGCGATGGCCCGGGTCGTGAGGTCGGAGCGGTCGGTGAGCGCACTTGAAGCGTGCGGTCTCTTGCCGGGGGCGACGTACCACGGCGTGGAGGTTCCGAAACGAATCGCCGATCGGCGTACGTGGTTCTCCGCGATGACGGTCGCCGTGGAGCGGTGTGACCTTGTCTTCGTCGACGCCGACAACGGTTTCGAGTGGAGCGCGCTCAGCCCGAAGTGCATCGCTCGCGGAGAAGTTCGCTCGCTACGACGCCGCGGGCGTGCGCTGCTCCTGTACCACCACCAGACGCGTCGTGCAGGGGGCGCCGCAGCCGACTTCGACCACTTCACGAGATGGCTTTTCGACCTCGGCGTCAGCAGCGTCGAGGCGGTACGCCTGCGACCCTACTCTTCACGGTTCTATCTGCTGATCGATGGTGATGCCCGTCTCTCGGCATCGTTGCGCAGGTTCTCCGATCGCTGGGGTACGGACGTCGAGCTCTTCGAACGCCGCATCAGCCCTGGCAGCCCGGGCAGAAGTAGCACGGGCGCCCAGCGAGCTTGACCGTGTCGATCGCCGTGTTGCAGCGCGAGCAGGATCGGCGCTTGTACACGGACTTCGCGATCCGGCCGTTGGCGACGCCGTCGCGCAGGTGGCTGCGCGCGAGGTCCCATAGCGTCGCTTGCTCTGCGCCCGTGAGTCCACGCGAGGGGCGGCGTGGGTCGAGCCTCGCTGCCCACAAGATCTCGGCGCGATATACGTTCCCGATGCCCGCGACCGCCGACTGGTCGAGGAGCATCGCGCCGATCGGAATCCGGGTCGTTGCGAGACGTTCGAAGAACTTCGTCGGCCGCGCCTGCGGCACGAGGGGGTCGGGACCAAGTCGAGCCAGGAGCTCGGCGCGCGCGTCTTCGTTGACGAGCTCGCATACCAGCGGGCCGCTCAGGTCGAGCGCGCGGTCTGCAGTCTCAAGTCGGAGCCGCACGGCCTGGCCCGTCGCGACCAGCGGAAGCGTGCGCCAGCGAAAGCGACCCGCGAGGCCGAGATGCACGTGCAGCACGCGGGCGCGGCCTCGCGGCGGTTCGAAGCGATAGAACAGGTGCTTGCCGCGTGCTTCGATCGCAGTGACGCGAGTCCCGTCCAACAGCGCGGCATCCAAGAACCGCCCCTGCGGCGACGATACCCGCACTCGTTGACCAAGCAGGTGTGGGCGCTGGCCCCCGGCCGCGCGATGAATGGAGTGACCTTCGGGCACGCTGCCCACACCTCATACCCCGAAGCTCAGCAATGTCACGCAGCAGAGCCCCCGTGCACCGTTCATGCGGACGCGGGCGGTCCGGGCGCGTGGATCCAGGCCGACGTTGAAGGCGAGACGACGCTACACTTCGACAAGTAGTGGAGCCTGCTCCTTCGCGGGCACACGTCGCGTCCGAGTGCCCGCGCCGACGGCTCGCGGCGTCACCGCTGCGTGACGGCGAAATCGTCCGTAACCTCGTCATCATCGAACATCATGAGCGTCGAGACATTAGCGAGAGCGCACCGCGCGTACACCAGGCGTTCGTAGAAGCAGCGTAGGCGACCGATGCGGAGCAGCACGTCGTCCCCATAGAGCTCCAGCTCCGCCAGCGGTTTGGGCGGATCCTTGTCGGTCGACTTGTAGTCGTGAGTGACGCCGAAGTTGCGGAGGTACGCGTACCACGCCGGCGTCAGCAGGTTTGCGAGGTCGCGCAGATCGTCGGGATCCTCAGGAAACCGGGTCGGGGACACGTTCGAGCTCTGCCCGATGTCGATATCACTCGGCGGGCTTGGGTCAGGCGTGCCGGCCCGGATCCAGAATCCGGTCCAGTCGCACTGCATGCCATTCCAGTCGTCGATCAGCGCGGTCGGCGTCGGCCGCGTGAACTGATCGATCGCGCGGCTCTCAGCGGGCAACAGCAGCCACGCGTCCACGCGCTCGATCCGCTCCGGTAGATGTGCATCGGGAGATGGCATGGGCTGCTGCGCGCGTGCGGCGCGCGCGGAATTGTTCATCACGAGCCACTTCGTCAAGTACGCTTCGACGTCCGTGCCGCGATTCTCGTACAGAATTTCCGCGGTGGTCAGACTCCCCGGGACCTCGACCTTCGGCCAGAGGGTGTTCGACACGACATCAGATCATGAGCCGCGATCTCCCCAAACGAACTCACAACACGGCGAGTTTGACCAAGGACCCTCGAGCGGATAAATGACGACGCCCGTCATGACCGACCTGCTTGAACCGTGGAGCGCCATAGACGAGGAACGTCGTAACGGCGTCGAGGAGGAGCTCGAGCGAGAATTGCCACTCGACCACGTGCTCGCCGGAAACGCGGTGATGTCACGAACATCAGAACGCGCGGTGAAGTCAACGTCGTGGCCGTTCCGCGAAGCGCTACTGCGCGAGGCGTTCGCGCCGCGCAAGGAACTCGGCGATCGCGCGGACGCGCAGCCGGCTCTGCTTCGAGTGCCGCATGTAGAGTGGCCCGACGATCGATGCGACCACAGCCCCCATCGCGTCGAGCGTGAGATCGATCATCGTGTCGTCGAGAGCGGCGAGACCGGGGGCTCCCTGCGTTGCACGACCGAAGGTCGTGTCGACTGCGTACTCGCCAATCTCCCAGATCGCACCGAGCCCGAGTGTAACGAGCAAGATCGCGATCCCATCGAGCCATTGATGAAACCGGATCCGGCCGGTGACGTGAGCAATATAGATCGCGAGGAAACCGAGCAGACCGATCAGAATCGAGCTGCCGAAGTGAAGAACCTTGTCGTACCAGGGCCACGAGAAATAGAGCCCGAGCGTGTTGCCGAGTGTCATGTCAGACACCATGAGCCCGAGTAGAACTACATCGATCGCGAACGGAGCTCTGACCTGGGCACGCTGGGCAAGCATCGCGATCAAGGTTGTCAGGCCGAGCGCGGCGAGGCAGTACACGCCATAAAGAACGTCCCCACGTACGACCGCGACGATTGCGGTGACCAGAATCGCGCCTCGTAGAATCGCGCGAGCTATCAAGCGTATTGGGGGCATGTCGATCGGTAAAGTGAGCCCCGAGCGAGTAGCCCAGTGGCGTGCGGGCGCGGCCGAGTCAATGAAAATGCACTTGGCGATGCAGGAGATGAGCCATCACTGTTGCGTAGTTCGCGGCCACTTCGACGGCGCAGGTCGCACGCGTGTTGCGGAACCGGCGCATTATCTGGGCTGCACTGCACCGACACTTCGGTTAGGACAGCCGGCACGGGAACGAGCCCGACCCCCAACGGAACACGGAACGGCCGCTTGCGATCCGGCGCCCGCCGCCACAACACGATCACGAGGACGTTGACGAGGAGGAAGCCGAGGAGCACTCCGCGTTTGGCATGGCGCGCGACGGCGAGCTTCCGGCCACGGTCGCGCGCGTGATTCCCGTCCGTGGGTCAGCTTGGGTCGCGAAGCCTCGTCGTGCTCGCGGTTCGTTGCAGGGTTTCTTCGTTTCGCGTCGAACGGGGTCGACGTGTGGCGGATCTTTGCCAGGTCCAGGCGGTTCCATCGGCGGATCCTGCGGTGGAGCAGGATCGCGCTTCGGTGGTTTCCTTGCATTGGCTGGCTCGTCGACCTCAGGCGGCGGCGGATCCGGCTCATCCTCGGGCAGTTGAGGCGGCCGCGACCCGATCGAACCACGTCGACGCTGTTCGGTGATCTCCACGATCACCCGTGCTGCACGATTGGCGCCAGAACGGAGAATGACCCGACGCCGATGCGGCGTGCATCTTCTGCGATCCTCGCATTGGATCGCGGAACGACTCGCTACTTCAGGCGATCACAAATCACGTGATGGCACCGCGCGCACGTTCCAAGGATCTTCCCGTAGATGGTTGCGCGATCGTCCTGGGTGGGCCTTTGCTGCGATCGCCATCAACAGCGAGGCGTAGAGCCGGACGCGGGCGACGCGCCCGACACCAGCCGAGCGCCCTCGAACCAGCGGTCATCCGACGGACCGATCAACCCCTCCCACATCCGCGAAGTTGCCCATTGATGGCTCGCTATGTTCGTGGCCAGCTTGCGATCGCCTATCGGAGCAGGCTCCGCGGGGAACTTGATCCGCGCTCGTAGCGCCTCGTGGCACTGCGCGCACCGCCTCCCCACCAGCGCCATCATGTTCGCCGCCGCGACTGTGTCCTTGGTCAGCTCGAGCTGGCGGGCCTCCGCGATGACGTTGTCGACGTAGGGCTGCCATTCGGACAGGACCTCGGGTTCGTCAAGCTTCGCGATCAACCGTGCCTCCTCGTGCTCGAGGAAGATCGCTCAACGCGATAGCGACCCCGACGCGCGTGGTCGCGGCGAACCGCACGTGCATCCGTTCGCGCACTTCCTGCATCCTGCGCGCAAGATCCGGTTCGTGCGTGACCTGACACGCGGCCAGGCAAACCAGGACCGCTAGCATCCTCAGGGCGATAGGACCGGCAAGCCGCGCGCCACCATTTTGTCGTAGCGTGCCACGCTCTGTGCGAGAGCGCTGCCGAGCACGCATGGTTCACCTCTGAGGCGATGCGATCTCCTGCGTCGGGCCGCTCGACAGCCCGGCGTACGACGCGACACCTTGCGAGCGCCTGGGACCTCGCGCAAGCCCTGCGCGAGTCTTCCTCGTGAGCAGGGGGCCGGTGTGGCGTGGGCCGTGCAGCGTCGTGTTCCCCATGTCCCAACGTTGGACCGTCATTCTCGCGGGTGGCGAGGGAACCCGCCTGCGGTCTTTGACGCGAGCACTCTATGGCGCCGATGTCCCGAAGCAGTTCGCGGTGTTCGTCGGCGACAAGTCGCTGCTGCAGCTCACCGTCGAGCGCGCCGCACGGCTCACAAGGTTCGAACGCATCCTCGTGGTCGTCGGGACGAAACGCGAGGCGCTCGCGAGAATCCAGCTCGAGCCCTATCCAGGCGTCGAGCTGGTCGTGCAGCCTCGCAACCTCGATACCGGCCCGGGATTGCTGCTTCCGCTCGCACGCATCCTCGCGCGCGACCCCGATGCGCACGTCGCGGTCCTCCCATCGGACTACTATGTCTCGGATGCAACACCACTGCTCGAGGCGCTGCGCGTGAACACGCGAGGGCGGATCACGCTGCTCGGCGTCACGATTGCGCCACATCCATGTCGGGAACCGCTCGAACGGCACCCACGGCGCCGGTCGCTCCGGTCGCGCATGGATGTAGCGATCGATTGCCGCGGCATCGGGCCAGTCTGCCTCGACGGCGACCGCGGTGAACCCGCGCCGCGAGATCAGCTCCTGGGTGATGCGGGTCCGCATCCGATAGAACTCGGAGGTGCCGTGCGTCGCCTCGCCGAGCAGCACGACGCGCGCGTCGCCGATCCGGCCGATCAGCGCGTCGAGCTCGACGTCCTCGATCCTGCCGATCGGCTCGGCGCACTCCGCGATCAGCTTCGATACAAGCGCCGGTCGCGAGGCCGAGCTCGGTGCGCGCAGTGGCCCCGGGTTGCGCGGCGGCCACGTGCCGCGGGTCGCGCGCGGATCGCCGGCATCGGCCCAACCGTGTTCGCCGATTAGGGGACGAACATCACCGCTCCGAGGTCCTCTCGACGGTACTCGTGTTCGCTGGTGCGGGTCACGCGGACGAGCTCTTGCTCCCGGCTCTCGCCGACCGGCATGACGAGTCGGCCACCGATTGCGAGCTGGTCGAGTAACGTCTGCGGCGGATCCGGTCCGCCCGCGGCGACCACGATCTCACCGAATGGTGCGTGCTCGCTCCAGCCGAGCGTGCCGTCGCCGCAGCGCACCTCCACGTTGCCGTACCCGAGCTCCGTCAGCCGATCGCGCGCACCCTCTGAAGCTCCGGGTGGCGCTCGATCGTGTAGACGCGCCGGGCGATGCGGGCCAGCACCGCCGCGGCATACCCGGAGCCCGTGCCGATCTCGAGCGCCTCCTCGGCGGGACGGAGCCCGAGTGCCTCGGTAATGAGGGCGACGATGTACGGCTGCGAGACCGTCTGTTCGGTCGCGATCGGCAGCGGGCGGTCTTCGTATGCGAACTCGGCGAGCGCGGGCGGGAGGAACGTCTCCCTCGGCACGGCCGTCATCGCTGCGAGCACGCGCGGGTCGCGGACGCCACGCGCCCTGATCTGGGGGTCCACCATGAGCTCTCGGCGAGTCGCGAAGTCCATCACCATGGGAGGAGGCGGTGCAAGCGCCTCACCCGCGCCGCGGCCTGAGGAACTGGGGAGATGGCGCAACGGATGCGGCCTCCAACCGTGTCCGCGCAATCCATGCATCCCCGGAGCGGAGGCGATAATCTTGGGCAGCGCGCGCGCGGCGCCGAACCTTCAACCGACCGATCCGTTGTTACCGAGCTTCTAGTCCTTGTCGAGCCACTTGTTCAGCTTCGATACAACGGCGTCCGAGAGCTTGTCCCAGCCATCCTTGACCGCTTCTTCGGCCTCGTCGAGACGCTTCTTGATCGCCGCACTCATCGCGGCAGCGTCCGAGCGTGTGTCCGCCTTCAGCTCGGCCATGCGAGCCTGCAGCTCATGCCGCTTGGCATCGACCCGATTCTTCAGTTCGTCCATTTTTGTTAGCATCAGTGAATCGAACGCACACCTCATGCCAACAGCGAGGCTTGTGGCTCGTTGGACCTTTCGAGGCCATCCGATTGCGAAGGTCGTACCGTCACCCGCACGAAGGAGACTGAGATCGTTCGTCCATGAGCGTGGACGGTTTTGCGGAGCGGCATCTAGGTAGCGGCGACGGCTTGGTGCCCGGTGATCTCGTCAATGGCGATGCGGTAGTAGATCGGTACCAGCGCGTGGACCTCGCTGTGAAGGCTCGTCTGCCCGAACGCCGGCTCCCACCAATCCGGGTGCTGCTGCAGCAGCTGGTGGGCAAGACTTCGCAAGCTCCGCGGCCCGACGATCTCGCCCTCCACTTCATGCGTGTCGTGCAGCTCCTCGTAGGTACCGAAGATAACAACGCTCGTCCATTCCCGCGGGCCCACGATCGCGTCCGCCTGGACGCACACGAGGGGGTTCTTTCGCATCCACTCGATCTTCCTCCCGACAGGAGAGCAGCTGTAAAGGTAGTTGTCGCGATAGGCGAAGTAGAACGGAACGACGTAGGGCTGTAGCCCTTGCGTGCAGCCGAGTCGTCCAAGCCGCGCGCGCGCGACGAGGTCGAGACTCCCCGCCCTGCTCAAGGTTGAGATTCTCATGGTGCTCCGCAGGAAGTATACGACGATGCGGTTGATCACCCCATAGGCCCGCTTGTCAGGGTGTCATGAAGCCTTGGCTGCCTACCTCGGTGACTCCGGGGGCGGCCCATGCTGCGTTCCGCTCCTTGAATGACCGTCGCGTGACCCGGTCAGGAACGCGTGAGCGCCGAAGAATCGTGCGCGGCTTGGGTCGGGCGCACCGCGAGGACTAACGTTACTCGTGGGGTTCGAGCCGCACGTCTACGCCGCTGGTGGGATCGATGCCGGCTGGGTTGTTGCGGTAGCTATCGCGTCCAGCGAGTGAGACCCTTTCGGGCCCGCTTTTGCCGTCGCCCGCGACGCTGTTGGTCGCCGCCGCCGCTCGATATTTCTCGGGTGACTTCTCGGCGAGGACCGCACACTCTTTGGAGCATAGGCGTATGCCCGGTTGCTCCTGATGATCATGCTGATGGCCATCGCTCACGAACGAGAGCTCGATAAGTGCCATGTCGGTTGGGACTTGAGAGCCACATACCGGGCAAATTGTATTCCAGATGTCTTCCCTCATTTATTCCTCCGTGATTTGCAACGCCCGTTGCGCCGGGACCCACACAATGAAGTTCGAAGAGTCGGACCCAGGCTGCGGCGCAATCGGCTGTATCTGAGGGCTGCGCGTGGGGCTCACCGATCGACGTTGTTTTTGAGTCCGGAGCCGGAAGCGATACACCTCGCAGGGATCGCACCACAGTCACAGTTGATCATCATGCGCGATACCGTCACGAGATTGGTGTCTGGAGTGCAGCACTGCGGCTGCTTCGTCATCACTTCCTTGGCTTTCATCGCTCCGCTCTTTGCTCATTGTTTCCGTACGCTCGGCCCGCGCGACCCGCGCCGCTCACCGGCTCGACAGTTGCCGCGCGATGCTCCGGCAGCTCCTCGTTCGCCGTAGTCGGCGACATCACATCTTTCGCTCGCGGCTCGGCTGTGCCGCCGCCACCTCTCTCGCCTTCTTGTTCTTCGTGGCCATTGGAGGATCTTCTGGTCTTCAGAGCATGCAGGGCACAAGCCACGCCCTCATCCACCACCGCGGCACTGCGGGCACGAAGGTGTCGGTGCCGTCGCAAATGCTGCGCCCGGCCCCGCAACGCGCGCGCGGTCTGCGCATTTGAGTGCCCGCGACTACGCAAGTGGTGGCTTGTAGCCGCCGTCGAGCGCCGGCGTACGCCCGTGGACCACGGCGTCGTAGCGTGCGAGTTGTTCGTCGAGCGACGTGCCGAGCTCCTTCCACAGGTCGCCGGGCCTCGGCTAGTACGCTAGTCCATCCACCGTGCCGCGGTTGCAGAGCGCAATCGCCAGGTCGCTGGCACGGGCGGCCGCCTCGAGCTCGCGCTGCACGTAGGAGATCGCGCGCTGTCCGGAACGACGCAGTTCAGTGCCCTCACCACGCGGGAATCCACCGCCGAACACAACGCCCGCGGATTCAGCGAAAACGGCGACGTGCCGACACAGCGTCTTGCGCATCAGCTCGAGCACCGCCGTCTTGCCTGCGCCCGGCCCTCCGGTCAGCACGATCCGGCGCGGCTCGTGATTCCCGGTGCAAGCGCATCTGGTCATCGGGATGGGAGTTCGAAGGTAGCGTTGGGCTCGGGCACGAGCGCATCCCAGCCGAACGCCTCGCGGAGACGCCGCCGCATCGAATCCGCTGCGGCGGGCTCGCCGTGCGTGACGAAGACGCGCTTGGGCGACAACTTCGAAGCGCGCAGCCAGTCGATGATCTCTGCATAGTCTCCATGCGCCGACAGCCCATCGAGCTG
>JAYUVX010000161.1:0-5559 GCA_043753855.1 Myxococcales bacterium
CGGCGTGATCGACGTGGTGCTCGGCAAGCCGACGGCGCCAGCGTCCGCACCTCCGCCGGCACCGAGCGCCGCGCCGATCGTGCTTCCGCCGCCGCCGATGATGGCGGCACCTGCACCTGCACCTGCACCGGCACCGAAGCCCGCGCCCGTCGCGCCTCCTGTTGCTCCGGCGCCAGCAACCGCGGCCGGCGAGTCGGCATCACACGCGCCGGTGGCCGCAGCGCCGACTCCCACAGCCGCACCACCACTTGCCGCTACACCGACCACCGCGCCGGTTGCACCGCCCGCCCCGACCGCCGCCGCATCGACCGCCGCAGCGCCGACCACAGCTGCCCCAACCACCGCTGCCACGAACCTTGCCGCACCGGCCGCCGTCGTAACGACCGCAGCACCGACTGCTTCAGAACCGGCGAAGCCTCTGGCGATGGAAGAGGTTCCTGGCGAGGAAGCGCCAATCATCCAGGCGGAGGCCGCCCAAGGCCTGCTCGGCAAGCTCAAGCGGTTCCTGGGATTCTCGAAACAGTCACCGCAACCCGACGCAGGAAAAGCCGTCGACCCGAAGGCTGCTGCCCCGAAGACCGTCGTCGCGCTTGCCCAGGACGCCGCTTCGGGCGATCAGGCAAAACCGGCAGCCACTGGTCTCGCGAGCCGCGTCGCGATGGATCCGTTCGTCGCCGCTGCGAAGGACATCGCAGCGCGTTGGGGTGACTTCAACAACGGCAACAGCCGGGCGCAGGCCTTGATCGCGGCCGCCAACGCTCAGCTGGCCGCAGCTCAGGTGCCGGAGTGCAGGCCGAAGGTGCTCGACCTACCGCCCGGCGTCCAGGGCCGGTTCGACTGGGAGCCGTGGGATCTTGAGATGAGCAAGCCGCTGTTCGAGAAAGACAAGATGTCGAACGAGGACGCAGCGAGCGTCTCGAGCATCGTCTATCACGAGGCTCGCCATGCCGAGCAGTTGTTCAACGTGGCGCGGCTCCTTGCGGGACAGAACAAGACTCCCGACGACATCAGGAAGACCACCAGGATCGACGCCGCGGTAATAACACTGGCGTTGGCACGTCCGCTCGGGACGCACGAGCCGGAGGCAGCCGCCGCCGAGGCACATCTCGGCAGCCTGTTCGTTGGTCCGACGACCGGCGCGCGAGACACGTTGTTGCAGAATCTCCTCTCAGCTACCGAGGTTCTTGTATCGGCCAAGCTCGAGCACCAGCGCATCTTCGGCGAGAATGCTCCCGCACCTGAACGCAGGGCCGCGAACGACCTCCTGAATGATGCGAAGCGTAAGATGAGCGTCTTCGCGAAGCAGTACAAGGCCCTCCCCGAAGAGGCGGACGCGTTTGACGTGCAGGCCGAAATTGAACGCCTCTTCTTGTTTCCCAACGGCTAGTCCGCAATGAACGAGCTCAGGAAGTTGTGCGAGCGGTTGCTGCAGGGGCTAGACCTCGACGCACGGGCGCTCGCTGCCCGACTCGGGACGATCCAGGACAGCATCGAGGGTATGCCGGTTCCCGTGACGCCATTCGGCACGACGTGGAAGACGGTCGAGGTGGCGGCGAATCGAGAAACGGGTCAGGCCGAAGTCGTGTACCTCGTCCCCGCGGGCCGAATGACGCTCGCCACCGCAAAAGATGTGCTCGGCCCCTACAGCGAATCGCCGAGGCTGCACCCGAACGATCACCGAAAGTTCGTGTTCGAGCCGGGCAGCAAGACGTCTCATCCATACGACGTGCGTGTGGTCGCGTACGTCTCCGCGAACGAGCAGGTCGAGAGCTTGAAGGTCATCTGCTCGCGTGCGCTTCCCGTCGAGGCGCCCGGGCGCGCGGGACCGGAAGACCAGCCGTCGACGACGGTGGTCTGGCCGAGGCTGCTCGGAGATCGCGCGAATTTCGTGGTGAGGTCGTGGCGAATAACGACGCTCGAGTCGGTGCGCAGCGAACTCGAGCGCGCCCTCGGTGTTCAGCTCACGAAGAGCGATGGCGGGGTCTTCGAGTGCACACTGGCAGCGTGCACGCTGTGCCTGAGCTCACGCCCTTCCGAGGGGCCCGAGCAGCAGGTCTTCGACCTCGTCGGGAGCTCTGCCGGCGGCGAGACGATCAGCGATGATATCGCCGCGCACCTGCGGAGCGAGCGCTGCGACTGGTACGTACCGGCTGCGGCGGAAGGGAGCGACTCACTCGACCCCGATGTGATCGTTTCCATGCTAGCCCCGCGCTGGCTCGCGTGGGTCGACGGGGAAGAGAGGGAGATCGGGCTCGATCTCCTGAAGAGCATCGCCGAACTATGGCTGTCAGCTGCTCGTCGCAAACCCGACCCGCTCGCGCATGTCAGACGCCGCCGGGCTGAATTCCAAAGCTCGTGCAGCTACATCCCACCAAGCTCGCGTATGCGGGTGATCGTCAGTTCCGCCATCGAAGAGCAACTGTCGGTGATCGAGGAGGAGCTGTTCGACCTCACCGAGATGCCCGCCGCCGAACGTAACGCATTGCCCGAGACGCGCGCGCGCATCGCAGAGTGGCGATCGATCGTGGCGGCTTTGACGGACGCGGTGAAGGCGACCGGAGTGGACGGGATTCGCGAGCAGCACGCCGAGGTCACGGCGACGCTCGAGAAGCTCAGCCGCGCGTTGTGAGCCCTCTACGGATCCACGTGACCGCGCGTGGCACCCGCGCGGCGTTCGCAGCCATTCCGAGGCGGAGCTATTCGAGCACGATCGCCAGCGCGGATTCGTCGTCGAGGCGGGCGATGCGTCTCCACCGCGGCCACCGCCCCCCGAGGTGCTGGTGCCGTGACTCATCGGAGGGTGAACTTTGTGATGCGATCCAGCGCGTGACCATCGGGCAACGTGATGGTGGAGTGCTGGGTCGCGTCCAAGGTTCGTGCGAGTGGATCGTCGAAGCCGGCCAGGAGGGTAGCTCTCCCGGGCGAGCGGTTACCGTTCACCGCCTCGAACTCGAACTCGAGTGCGACCTTGATCGCATCCGGTGACAGCGCGATGAGGGTCTAAGTTCGGCGCAGGTCCGGTTCGCTCGCGGTCCACTTCGCGCCGACCCCGATGGGCTCAGCTGGCAAGCGAATCACGGCGAGGCGCAGGAGTTGGGTGAGCGAAGGCGTTGTCTCCATCAGGATCTCCGGCTGAATGAGGGCGCTGCCATCAGGCTCGACCTCAACGAGCCCGCGGACACCCTTCACGCCGGCATCGAAGAAGTTCGGTCGCGCCCCGGGTGGCATGCCCAGCAGCTCGAACTTCGTGAGCTGATAGCTGCACGGGCCGCCAGGGGCGCAGGACCACGCGAAGCCGAGGTGGTCGTCAGCTTGCCGCGTTCGTCGGAGCCTGACTCCACCGTGAACAGCGCGCTACGCTCGACCGAGCCGATCGAGAGCTGCGCGATCCGGCGGGGCTCGGTACCCGAGGATGCGAGCGCGAAGCTCGGGGCGGACGGGAGCGGGACATTGACCACGGAACCCGACCCGGCCCACGGGTCGGCGCCAGACTTGCGACCAGACGGCTCACCGGATCCGCCGCCGGAACGCGGGTCCTTTGTCGTGGAACAAGCTAGGAGAGCTCCAAAAATCCACGACCTCCGCACACCGGACCATGGCACAGCACCGGCGGGTGTGCCGTCGGTGACAGAGGATTCCCCCCCCGGATCATCGCGGATCCGCCGGGAACAACAACGTCCTTTGCCGGTAGTCGGCGACCACCGGCAGGGCGCTACAGCGCGAACGGCCGCCCGGTGGTCGCCGGGTGCTCGCGCAACAGGAGACGTGCCGGCCCGCCTCGCCGCTCCGCTTCGTTGCGGCAGACCTCGCCGACGACTGGGTGCGCGGTCGCGTTCAAGCGCAACGACCACAGCGCGCTGGCTTTGATAGCGACCGAGGTCAACTCGTCGGGCGCAAGCGTCAGGTGCGCGAAAATCGGCTGCTTGCGCTCCGCGATCGCCCAGCAGACGCAATCGAGATCCCCCTCCGTGCGGATCGCGCGCGCCGCGACGTCCAAGTCGATGCCCAGCACCCGCAGAGCCTCCGCGTACGCGCGACGCCGTCCGCCTCCGAACAGCGCGCGCTCCGAGAGCCATCGTTCGAGGTGCTTGCGCACGCGATCTTCGCGGTCGAGCATGCCCACGATCCGAACGACCGGTTCCGGCCGGCCGGTGACGAAGAATTCTGCCCATAGGAGATCGAGCCCGACGGGATCCACGGCCGGCAGCGCGAGCGCATCGGGGAACGCCGCGTCGCCACGGGCCGAGATGATGCGTTGCGCGAGCGCCCCGTCCGGCCCGTCGTAGCCCGCAATCTCGATCGCTAACGCAGCGTGCGCCGCCGCCGACTCCTGCGCGATACGCCCGAACAGGTAGACGAGCGGTGCGAACCGTTCGATCTGCTCTGGCGGACTCGAGGCAAGCATTCCCAGCATGTGGCGCAGCGCCAGCGTGGTGCGCGCGACGTCCGGGTCGCGGTAGTAATACGCGGTAACGTGGTCGAAGGCGGCCTGGTGATCCGACGTCGCGGTCATGTCGACAGTGGGTACCATGCTTGGGCCGTCTTTAGCGGCGGCTGGCGAGCGGCGAGCAACAGGTCGCGTCCTCGGCGCGACCAGCGCGCCTCCCCGAGCGCGAGCAGGCTTTTCCAAGAACCGACCCGGGAAGCGCGTCCTGAACTTTCTCGCCGTATCGCAAGCGGCTCGGTGCGATCGCGTTCGCGGATCCGCTCGCACGCGCCGATCTGGATCGTTCTCTCTCACCCGCGGATCGCGGCCGGGAGCACGGCGGCGACCACGACCTGGGGCGATGCCGACGCGAGCTAGCTCTGCTCACCCGGGATCGCGAGCCCTCTACGGATCCACGTGACGGCGCGTGGCACCAGCGCGGCGTTCGCAGTCATTCCGACGCGGAGCTGTTCGAGCACGATCGTCAGCGCGGATTCGTCGTCGAGGCGCGCGATGCGTCTCCGCAGCGCCGCGCCGATCAGCAGCTGGAGCATGACGCCGAGGGCCACGATCGACGCCACGATGATCAACACCAGCGCGGTCAGGCCGCTGTCCTCCGACATGCGTGGCGCCACGAGGAAGCGCGTGGCGAGGTAGCCGAGCAGACAGCCGGGCACGACCGCGCTCGCGAATGGCCGCAGCTTCTCGGAGGTCGCCGCGACCGGGCGCGGGTTCTCGGACCAGCGCGCCACGGCCTCGAGCGGACGCGGGACGGGCCAGAATAGCGTGGCGAGCTCGTTGCGCTCGCCGGCGAGGAGCAGCATGGCCGCGTCGGTGCCCTCGCGGATCACGAGCTTTTTGTCGAGGCCGGCGTTCCACGCGAGCTGGATCAGCTGGTCGGGCTGCTCGCAGCTCGCGAAGTCAACGTCAGCCACGCCTGACGACGTTACCACCTCGACATCGATGGGGACATGCGCAAGCATTCCGGCGATGCCGTTCACATGGCCCGAATTCAAGACGAACCAACCGATCGGCAACGGCCGGTCGTGGACCGCAGCGTTCGATAGCTACGATCAGTACCGCGACACCGCGTACTACCTGGTGCGGATCTTCGAGGGTGAGATCTGGGTCGC
>JAYUVX010000162.1:0-16751 GCA_043753855.1 Myxococcales bacterium
CTCACCGACCACGACTGCGGCCGGACGTGCCTCAACCTTCGGCGTCGCCCGAACGCCCTTCGGCTTCTTCGTCTTGGTGCTCGCCATGTTCCTACCCCCCTTCCAAAGGCCGCAGGTCCCTACTGTAATAGGAGGCCCTGTCATCCGTCGAGGCGGGTCGGGCCGGTATGCCTTGGCCGTCTCTCGAACCGGTCCTCATCGTTCCACGCGGACGTAACACTTGACGCCAGAAGAAGTTTCGATCCGGATCTCGAACGGAAGTTAGCCCGATAACGAGTCTAGCTGTTTCCGTCGCCGAGTTTCGTTCGTGGATCGATTCACGCGCTCCGGTTGTCGAGTATGTCTGTTCGGCAACGACTACGTAGACGTATCCGCCTCCGCGCCGTCGTGCAGAGCCTGCTGGCGACGGGCGCAGTGCTCAGGCTCTTCGAACTTGGGGAGGTTGGTCAGTCACGCGACGGAGGAGATCAGGGTCGATGCGCTGAACAACAACCTCGCCAGCGCCGAGGACTACGAGTAAGGGTAGGCAGGTGAACGAGAGCCTCCGCAACGCATGCCGCACCGGCGTGACTTTCCGCTGTGTCACGGACGATGAAGACCGCTTTCCGCTCGGAACATCGCGGTTGGGCGGGCGTCCCGATCTGCCCGCTGACGAACGATGGCCTGTCGCGCGCACCCGCAGTTTCCACGAGGAGTTCTCGCTTTCGCACGCCTTCATCGGCCAGATAGCGCTCACCGACATCGCCGCGCTCGCGGAGGAGTTACCGCGCGACGGCCTGCTTTCGTTCTTCATGCTCGATCAACTACGCATCCACAATAGCGGTGGATGGCAGGGCGGCGAACTGCTCGAGAACGCCGTTGCGACGTGCGTCTTGTACACTCCCATAGGAGTGCCGCTGGTTCGGCGCGACATTCCGACCGAGGTGCCCCAGTCGCACCACCTGCCGGCCAAGAAGCTCGCGTTCGGTACGGCGACAACATGGCCGCAGCTCGAGAGCAATGTGATCAGCCACGCAAGCGAACCACGCGCCGGCACGATCGTGCTGAGCGCCGAGGAATACGACGACTGGTCAGCAAACGCCCCCGAGAACCCAAGCCTGCAACTACTCGGTCATCCATGCGGCTGCGAGTTTCCGATCGGGGACGATGTCTCCAGCCGGCTGTTGCTCTCGCTGGAGAGCAACCCAACGGGCCTGCCGTGGGAGCTGTTTGGGCGAAATGGCTTCGTGTTCTTCCGGATCCAGGGGGGCGCCCTCCGCGAGGGACGATGGAGCGCGGTGAGGCACAAGGAGTGGTAGGTGAGGGCGCGATAGGGCAGGCAGCATGTCCGAGCCGTGTGGGCTACAAACGCCGCAGTTCTGACGTGCGCGTTTTCGTCTGGACCCGGCGCCGGAACCGGTCGATCGTTGCGTCGCATGATGCCGCAGAGATCTCCCGGGATGACACGGCTCGTCGCCTTCTTGTCTCGGCTGCCCGCGACACGCGTGATGTCGACCAGTGACGACGATGCGCACGAGGCAGCGGAGATGCGCGCGATTCTCGCCGCTGAGGGCATCGAGAGTGCGGATTCCCATGAGCTATGGTGGGCGAAGCTCTCCCTCGACATCCGCTCGCATCTCGCGTGGCACGTGATCCAGGAACTGGGGCACGTCCTGAACTATGTATCGTTGTCGGATCGGCTGCCGACGGTCTTCATGCCGACCTCATCGCCTCCGGCGCTGAACGGCGGTCCGGACGAGTTCCTCCATTGGGTCATCGAATCAACTGCACCGGGCGTCGACGCGGGTGCAATCTGCGACACGTTGATCGAACGCCTTCCCCGGCAGCTCGAAGACCTATCGCTGTGGCGGCGCTGCGAGAACGAACCGTGCGAGGTTCCGCGCCGAGGTAACTTGGGATCTTGCTAGCCGGCGAGAGCGATAGACGTGGGCACATATTCTCATGAGGAGCAGGCGATGCGACGCCGATTTCTAGCGGTCTGCAATCACTGAATCGACAAACCCCGTGAGGCAAACAACAACAGCGAAGGTGAGAGCTCTCCTCCTCCCAGAATTCGCCGCGTGATGGGGAAACGCTTTCACCTCTGCTGCGGTCGCGAGGGAAGTCGAGTCGCCTCCAAAGGCATCAGTAGATCGCGAGGTGGATCGCGTCCTGCGTGATCGCGATGATTCCGAACCCTAGCTCGGTGATCGCAGCTGCTGCCACGTGCAGCGGATCGTTTGGGTGCTCGAACAGCGAGCCGTACGGCCACGCCGGCGTTCTCGCGAGCGGGCCGGCGCCTGCGATCACGTCGACCATCGAGCGCGGCGGTATCAACGAAGGAGCGGCTGCGCCGTCGACGTTGCCCGGCTCGATGTGCCACACGATTCGCGAGATCGAGGCGAAACCGGCGCGACGAAGCTCGCTCGCCAGCGTGACGAGCTCCAGTTCCGCGCGAGCGAGAGTTCCGACGATCGCGTCGATGCTCCGGTCGACCGGGGGCTCAGGTCCGACGAACCGGACGTACTCAGTCAAGGAGTGGTATCCGCACGGTCCGTCGGGTGCCGTCCCTGATCCGGCACACCCGGGGCAAACAACATCGCGCTCGTAGATGAATTGGCGCGTGAATCCGTCGGGCGGAGAACCGAGTTTTTCCGCAGGACCCGCAATCACGACGCGCGGACGCCAGTCCTGAAGAAAGCTCTCGGTCACGGCCGGCAGCGCACGCGTGACACCGCGTAGCCACAGTTCCAGCAACGCTCGAGCACTCACTTGCAAGTGCTCCATCGCAGGGGTCCGCGCGAGCTCTGCAAGCAGCTCGAGGTCAACAACCGAAGTGCCGCGAAGGTCGAGCGCGCGAAGTCGGGGCAGACTGGTGAAGGTTCGCGCAATAACAGTGTTGAGCGTGGATCCCGCCGCCACAATCTTCTCGAGCTTATCCGCGCGCGCGCACAGCTCATGAAGACGCGAAACGTCGCCGTCACCATCGAGGACGCGCGAGTTCCCGAACCGGAGTTCACGCAGCGCGAACGTCGGACGGCTCAGAACATCCGCGAGTCGCACGGAGAATTGCTCCAAGGTCAGCATCTCGAGGGGCGCGAGGAGAGGAGGTAGGGTAGGGTCTGGATGCTCCGGGTGTGCGATGAGGTGCAGGTCGCGGAGGGACCGGAGATGCGCGATCGCCGACGTGGGCGAGTGCGCTGCCATCTCCCAGTGCAGTGCCTCGAGGTCATGCAGCCGGTGCGAGGTCAGCAGCGGCACCCAGTGCCTCTTATGGGCCAGCTGTAAGCGACGCAGCTGCCCGAGGATCGACGACGAAGCGAGCGCATCCAGTTCGTCCTCACCGTCGGTAAGGCGGAGCACGCAGAGGCTTGGCATCTCTGGGCTAGTTGCGAGCCACGCTGCCAGCTGTTTTCCGCCGGAAAGCGCGACGGCTCCCGATGCGCAGAGCAACGTTGACAGCGGCAACGGCTTCTCCGACACAAATACACCGAGGCATCGGTCGTCGCGCGAACGCAATTCGTAGAGCCCCGGCACCTCGCAGCCGCGCGCGAACGTCGCTGCAAGATCTTGATCGTTATCGCGCTTCCACTCCGCGAACTTGACTTGACCACGGAGCCTCAGCACACGCCATTCGAGGTGAAGCGCGGCACGGACTTCCTCCTCGGCGACAGGTGCGAGGCCTAGCGGAAACAGCTCAGGCGAGTACACATGCGAAAGGAGGACGTGGAGCCGGCGCTGTCTTGTCGAAAGTTCGGCCTTGAGCGGTAGCCGACCGAAGATGCGCGGGATTAGTGCCTCGGCACCAAGCGCAAGGTCGCTCATGCGCGAGTCGACCGCAGCGGCACGCACCTCGAGATCGGTCAGAGCCGTTTCGAGATCAGGAAGTTGGAGCCAGTCCAGAAGCTCACCCGCGAGGCCAGCAACCACACCCCCGCCGAACGGAAATCGAGTTGGGTCGACGGACTCGTGCTCGGCACGTAGGATTGCCTCGCACTCTGGTGATAAGCGCTTCCGTTCGCAGCTCGCGACGTAGGCCGCCTGCGCGAACCGTACGGTGGGATGGTCGTCAAGGATCCGGTACCCGGAATCATGAGAGTAGGTCTCGGCGCGGGCGATCTGGGACGCTGCAAACCACATGCTCGCGCGCACGAGTGGGTCGGTGGACTTACTCGCAACGGCGAGGAGAGTCCCCACCGCCCTGGCCGCAGAGTACCCCGCGGTCTTCACGACCAGTGCTGCGGCCGCGACCTGCACCTCGGGATCGCGATCGGCCAGCAGTTCCTGAAACACCTTGGCGCCTTGCTCGACGATCTTCCATGCTTCGTGAAACTGCGGCGGACGCGCGAGGAGCACGAGGATACGTGCGCGCGGCACCCGCGTATCACCAATCTGGAGCCACTGGATCAGCACCGGAGCGTCGCGAGCGATGTCCATCGGGTAGCCGCGGTCGAGTGCATCCAGCGCGACATCGAGCTCGTGCGCCATGTTGCGAGTGTACGAGGGATTGTCGTCTGAGACGCCCGCGCAGACCGTAACGACCGCGGGGATCATCCGGCAGTTCGAATCGAGGTCCGAGTCGGCGCCGCAGTTGAACCTGCGCTGCGGATCGACGAACCGCCGATCGCCATCCTTCGGGATCATCACGAGGAACGGCTTGCTCTCGCGCTCGAGGAACCCGGAGCGCCACATCATCCGCGCGCGGCCATCGAGCGCGAACAGCTTGATGCTCAGCGTGCGGGCGCGGGTGCCGCAGATCGCGTGCGCGGCGATCGCCCGCAGGCAGCTGTGCCAGTGGTCCGGGATGGCGACGAGATCATGAACGAAGTTTCGCCCGTCGCCTACAGGGGACGGCGAGCCGCCCAGACATTTTGAGCACCAACCCCGCCTGCTCGCTGCGTCACGATGTAAAGGATGCAGCCGTCGGCGGTGATGAACGAAGCCCTGTCGTCCTGTGAGCTATTGACTTGAGCGATCGCGGTGCCCGGCCCGAACAGGTCCTGCTTCGTAGAGCGTCTCGAGATGAGGATGTCAGGCGAACCATAGTAGAGGGTCAGCTCGTCGGCTGACAACGCAAACCCGCCGCCAACGCTCATCGTTGACTCAGCACGCCTGAGGAAGAACGAACCATTCGCTCCACCCTTCGCTGCGGATCGCAACTTGAAGTCGACATCGTCGCGCCAGTAGAGCGTCTGTCCCGAGTTGGACACTTGGAGTGCTGCGGCATCGCTCAGCCCCGCACCATCGACCTGAATCACGCCACCGACCGGGAATGCGTCATTGATCGTCGAGCGCTCGGCGTAATACACGGCGGTGCTGAACGTCGCAGGAGTTGCGCGAACGAAGTAGACCACTAGTCCATCAGGCGAAATGCTGGGAAAGCTTTCGTTGCCGGCCCCGTTAGTGATGGCCGAGAAGTCTCCTGCCGAGGTCGGCATCGAGAAGTTGTCCATCAGTGTCGCGCGCTTCGCGATCCGCGGAACGAAATCGGTTCCGTTTTCGGTGCCCGTGAACACCGCGATCGTCTCGTCCGAGTTCATCGAGATGCTGAAGACGCCCAGCGCGGAATTCACGACGGGAACAAGGGTCGGCGCCTGAAACGCTCCGCCGGTGTTGCATCTCCCCAAGCTGGAATCGATGGGAGAATCGACCGGCCCCCCATCCCTTCCCGGTACCGGGGGCATGGTGCACATGCCTGACACTCCATCGCCCACGCTTTGATCTGAGTAGCGGTACCCACTCGGACAAGCCCCATCGGGGTACGCGCACCAGTCGCCTCCTCCGTGTTCGTCGTTAGCGGTGCAAACGCCACCGGGCGAAAGATTGCAGTTCGAGTCCGCCACGCATGGCACGTACCTCCGCTGAAGGCATGCACCAAGCAGCACGACGAACGCCACCGGAACGAAGCGAGAGATGCCCATGGTGAACCTTCCCTGAAAAAACCGCCGAACGAATGCCAACGCCATCGGTCATCAGACTATCAGATGCCGAAATGTCCGGCTCTCAAAGTCGGGCCTGGCTTCCTCGAAGAAATCCCGAATCCGGGACCTCCCACGCCATCCACGGCAAGGCGCCCGCGGCCCCCCGGTGGTTTCGAGCTTCTGCATGTGACATGGAAGCTTCCAGGTCCACACCGCGTATAAGCCGCGCGAGCGTGTCATGCCCCGGCGCCCCGGCGCCCTGGCGGTCACAAAGCCCGTGAGCGACAACGGCGGGTTTGCGATACGTTCGGGTGCATGGTGACGCATCAGCCTCGCGCCGCGCGCAGGTCGGCGAATCGAGCGGGTGCGTAATGCGCGAGCACCGGGGCGGGCAGGGTGGGGCGACGAGCAGTGCGCCGTTGAAAGAATTCGCGCAACCGCGGCGAGCTCCGGTCGATAGGGCAGGGATGCACCCTGATGCTCTTCGCGTTGCCTTGGCCGAACTCTGGCCGGTCGCCTCGTTCGATCCCCGTCCGGTCCGCACACAGCTGTGGCTGCACGCCCTGGTGCAGCTCGAGCTCGAGAAGTGTCATCAGGAGATCGCCGATGCGCAGGTCGCGCGCGAACACATCACGCACGAGTTGACGACCGCGAAGGAGCCGCGCCCCAAGCCGGCGATCGCCGGCGAGCTCGACATCGAGCCGCAGATCGTTGATCGCAGCGCTCACCCCGATGACGTGCTCGCGTGGATAGCGGGCCTTGGCGCCGCCCAGCGCGCGGCGCGGCGTTCTCGCCTGAGCGAGGCGCAGACGCCAAAGACCACGGATCGGAGTGCGTTCGCGATCTCGCTCGCGGACTACCTCGCCGGTGCGAAGATGCGGCAGCCGTTTCAACTCGTGGCGCGAGCGCGCTGCCGCCATTGGGATCGCGCTGTCGAGGCTCGGTGCACGGCACATCGGGACGACGCGTGATGGAGCGCGAACGTCCAGGCGGAAGCCGCACGCACACGCGAGACGCGGGATTCGTATCCCACCACCACGGCCCCGATCCGGTGCGCCAGAGCCCAGAAGAGGTGTCCGCCGAACGTGTGGCGACGCTCCGTCGCGACGCGCGAGACGGTGCCGCCAACGCCCAGAAGCTCGGGACGATCACGCTACGAGCGGAGTGGATCCAGCAGAAGGACACACTCCAGGGCGTGGAGCTCAAGCTCCTGACGGCGCTCCGGGAGCGCGAAGCGGATGCCGCGGTGTCCGACAAAGCGCGCGAGGACTACCAGGCTGCGAAAGAGTCGGTCGAGGAGCTGACGCGTGCGCTCGCCACCTCGCAGCAACCTCGGGTCAAGCCGCTCGTCTCGCGCGAGCTGGAGCTCGAAGCGCAGATCGGCAGCATGCCCACGGTCGAGGTGTTCGCGTGGGCGGTGGGCCTCAGTCCCGCGGAGCGGGCCGCGCTCGCCGAGCGACTCCGCGAGGCCACGACGGTGCACCGGTCCACGGATCGCGACACGTTCGCCGTCGCGCTCGCGAACCAGCTCGCGAGAACCCGAGACCTCCATCAGTTTCAGAGCGTGCTCGCCGATCCAGCGCGATTCAACCTCGCGGCGTTGCAGCGCGACCAGCAGGTCCGTTCCGTAGGCCCCGGCGCCGCCGCCGGGACCAAAGTGCCAAATGCACCGGTTCCTCAGCCCGACGCCGCGAGCGCAGATCGTAACAGCGAGGGCGAAGCAGAGCGCCTCGACGGCCCGCAAGCCAACGCCGCGATCGCGGGCGGTGATGGCGAGCGCGAGACGCAAGATCCGGAAGCGGTCTTACGCCGGGTCCTGGACGGGCATGATGCGAGCGCCGGAAGCGCGCCGCTCGACGCATCCGCGTTCGCCGCGCTCGACCCATCCATCCGCCGCACACTCGGGAAGCGGCTTCGAGCGTATCGGCCCGGGCGCGGCGACGAGCTGGGCGCTCGGTTCGCGCGGCTCGTGTTCGCGGAGCAGAAAGCGATCTACGACGCGCTGGATGCGACCGTCGCGACCGCTCCCACTGCCTTGACCTCCGCGCCAGCGACCGCGACCGCACCGGCCACGTCGGTGCCGGCACCTGCGCCGTTGCTCGGCGACTCGATGGCGACAGCCACTGCGGCTCCGATCCAGGTGCCCGACGCCCTCAAGCTTAAGCCCGAGACAGCGCCCGGCACCGCCGCCCGCCCCTCGAGCGATCACGACGAGAAGGAGCCGCCACGTCCTGACAGCGCGCTGCGCGCGTACGTGATGAGGAACGGGGACGACCTGTGGAGCGCCGCGAGGGTCGAGCTTGGTGTTATGTCCTTTCCGACGGCCACCGAGCAGTTCGCGTGGAAGGATCCGCGTGCGTTCGCCGACACCGTCCTCGGGGCCATGCACGACCTGGTGATGAAGCACGCGCGATCCGGCGACCTCTCACCGCTTAACGAGCTGCTCTATCCCGCCCGGATTGCCGACGAGCTGGGGCCCATGGTCCCGTTCGAACAACACGAAGACGAGCAGACCGTCGCGCTCGAACGCGCAGCGAAGATGGTCCACTCGACGGTTCCGGACGAGAAGAAGGGCTATGTACAGTCTGTCGCGAGGATTTCGATCCCGGCGATGGGGTTGCGCTTCGCGCAGCTGGTGAAGTCAGCCATCGCCGGGTCCACGGTCCGCATGACCGGGCGCTACACCGACGCGATGAACGATCGCGCCCGTGCCGGCCTCACGGCCCATGACGCGAACGTGCGTCTCAGCGAGAGTGATCTCATCACGTCGCGGCCGAT
Source organism: Myxococcales bacterium (assembly GCA_043753855.1). GTDB lineage: Bacteria > Myxococcota_A > Polyangia > Haliangiales > Haliangiaceae > JABFXX01. The sequence continues at coordinate 8,679 of JAYUVX010000162.1, forward strand.
CGATCGGTTCGTCGCCAAGGCGCTCGTTACTCCGAACAAGAGTGGCGCGCTCGTCGCGGAGGTCGTTCCAGATGCTTCGGTGAAACCCACCGAGCGCACGACGCTTCGCCGACCGAAGCTGACCTGGGAAGGCACCCGCGATAAGCGATTCTGGTGCTTTGTCCGCGCGGACCTGCCTGACGCGACGTCAGAAGAAGTCGCCGCGGTTTTGTACGCGTACCTCGGCGGCGAGTCGCGCACGTATCTCGCGTATGGCCTCGCGCAGGCCGGATCGCTGTTCGGGTTACCCGCGTCGTGGGCGATCCAGTTCCCCGAGGCCCGGGACAGCGCGCCCGAGAATGTGCGGCAGGGCAAGCTCCCCGATCCGGCGAGCGACACGATCGCCAGCCGTCTGACGCTCGTCGCCGGCAGCGATCAGGCCGACGCGATCGCCCTCAATCAGGCGGCGAAGACCCCGATCGGCGCCAACGTCGACGCGCCGCAGGTGCTCGCCGCGAACGAGGACGTCATCGTGCAGCTCGCCGCGCTGCGGACGGCGCTGACGCCGTGGGGCCTCTCCGGAGACCTGATTCCGATCGTGATACACGCGGTCACCAAGCGCGACACCCTGCGCACCGCGCCGCCGAGTGAGGTGATGGCGTATGCGGCGGTGGTGCTCGGCCAACGCGAGCGGCTCACCCGGATCGGCGGCAGCATCACGAACACGATGGCGGCGGGCAAGCAGTTCCCCGGTCGCGACGCCGAGAACCCGGTACATGCGATCCTCTCGCGCTACGCACAGGCGGCGACGACCGCGCAGCTCGCCGACGTCTCGGAGGGCCTCATCGCCGAGGCGCAGTCGATGCAGCGTGGCTTGGTCGTCAAGGCGCTCCAGGCCAACCAGCTGGCCGCGATGCAGGCGATGGATGAAATGCACGCCGGTCCGGCGATGCGCGATCCGAAGGCACCCGCCGACGATCGGGATTGGATGGACAAGCAGATCGACGCTGCGCAGGGGAAAGGCGCAGCGCAACGTGGCGCCTCCAAGACCAGCGGAGCGGCGGCACGGCAGCTCGGCGCCCTCAGCAACGACGCGCAAGAGCGCGCGCGCGTCTTGGAGAATACGCTGCTCTCCGGCGGCGAGGTCGACGCCGACGAGCTGCAGCGCGTCCAGCTCGAAGCCCAGGAGGTCGCGCTGCGCGCCCGGCTCGAGAACCTGAATGCGCACCTGGAGCTGGTCGCGGACGAGGCCACCGCCGCCGACAACGCTGGCCTCGCGGCCAAGCTCGCGAGCCTCGGCAGCGGCAAGTTCCGGGGGCTGCGCGACATGACGCTCCAAGTCCGTGCGCAGCTCGTCGAAGTTCGACGTGACCTGATCCTCGATTCCAAGGCCGCCAAACCGAAGCACGGCGACGACGATGGGCTCACGCCGCCGCCGGTCGACGTGAGCGCCAAGCGCGAGGCGCTGACCAAGGCGCAGGGCAGGTTCGAGCAGCTGTCGCAAGACTACGAGCTGAGGACGTACCTCGAACGCGCGTACTCGCTGATCGAGGATCAGCGGTTCCGCACCACGCTGGTGACCTTCGCGGCGATCATGGGGTTCTCGTTCGCGGGCTCTGACATTGCCTCCGCGATCACCAAAGGCGCCGGGCGCGCGCTGACGACCGCCGAAGGCGTCGCCGAGGTTGCGAAGCTATCGCTAGGCGCGCGCTCCGGGTTGTTCGCGATGAAGGTCGCAACCGAGACGCTGGCGAGCGCCTCGGGTCAGGTCATGATGACCGGCGATAGCGCCGGCAAGGCGCTCGCCGAGAACGCGCTGATGTCCCTCGGCCTGGAAGCGACGGCCGGTCTCATCGCCAAGGACGTGGCCGAAGCGCGCCTGTGGCATAGCGCGTTCGATACCCAGCTGGCGCGGATCGCGTCGGTAGAGGCCAAGACGGCGATGCGCTCGTCGACGGCGGCGGGAACCGTTGCCAGGTTGGTCGGCCGCGAGGCGATTGGGATTTCGGGACACGCCATCATGGGCATGGCGCTCGGCGCGATCTCGCAGGAAGTGCTCTCGCACCTCGACGGTAGCGGGCACGCGCAGGCGGGCGCAGCTGGTGATGTCAACACCGACGCGATCCTGCAGGCCGCTTCGGTCGCCATCGGCCGCCTCGTGCATGCGCGTACCGGGCAGCGCCGCGACGCGATGGAAGCGCTGGCACGCAAGAGCGGCACCCCGGAGGGCCAACAGCTGGGCTTCCACGCTCGCCAGCTCGAGGAACTCTCCACCGCGCTCATCAAGGCTCCGGACGCGGAGCGTGCGCTCGACGTGCTCGCTGACCAAGAGCGCCTGATCCAGCAGGAGATCGGCGTCATCGACGAACTGCTCGCGCGCACGGATCACGGCGGCTACGGGTCTGACGAGCTGGTGCGATCCAAGGCGGAGCTAGGCGGGCAACTCGGCAACGCCCGCGACGTTACGACGCTCCAGGTAGAATTCGTCCTATCCGGGCTGCGCGAGCTGGCGCCGGGCACCCTGTGGAGCGGAACGCCAGAGGATGTCGCGCGTGCCGTGCGGCAGGTCCACGCGACGCATCCGGACGCTACGGTCCACACCGAGGGCGGGACGACGACGATCCGCGCCGGAGAAAACGTGATCGAGCTGCACGAGGTCGCGGGGCCCACACAGGCGCCGCGCTCGGCGGATCACGCGGGCACTCGCCCGCCCGAGGCGACGCACGAGCTGTCGAACACTGTGGCGAGCGTGCCGGGCTCTGAGATGCGCGGGGGAACGCAGGGCGCGGACAAGTCGTCACCGCATTCCGCCGCGCTACTCGATCGAGCCAAGGCTACTGCGAGCACCGTCGCAGCGCCCGGCGTGAGCGACATCCGGCCGTCTTCAAAGCCTGGGACCTACCTCGTCATGCTCGCAGATCTAACCTGGACCTCGATCGAGGTCACCGTGGCACGCACCAACGGAACGGATCCCGCCCACCTCGTGCCGAACTCGTCGCGCATCGCGGTGATCGACGGGATTCAGATCCGCGGCGAGCACGTGATTCAGGTCTCGGAGCGACTTCCGCTCGAGCAGGTCGATCGAGTCGTCGCCCATGGCATCGCTCGCCTTGTGGACGCACACCGGCAGGCGCTCCACGGCAACTACGCCGGACACGAGGCAAGCGTGCTCTCGCCCGACGACCGCGGCCGCATCGCCGAGATCTCGGTGCTCGCCCGTACCGCGGCGAGTGGGGATTCGGCGGCCTCGGCGCACGCTCGCGCCGAGCTGGCGATGCTCACCGAGTACCTTGGCATCCGCGACGGCGCGCCGATGGCCAACGAGCGCCGCGCGGCGATCGACGCGGAACTGAAGTCGTCGCCCGAGGCGCGCGCCGAGCTGGGGCGCGCACTCCGCGAGCCGCTCACCGAGGTGCAGCGAAAGGCAGCGCTCGATGACCTCGCAGCCGAGCAGGCAGACCATCAGCGCCGCGTAGCTCCGCACGACGCACCGCCGCCGATGGCGAACAAGCCGGGCGTGCGGCTCACGCGCGAGCAGATCGAGCAGTATGCCAACGTCGCAACTCGGCTGCGCCACCTCGTGAGCGAGCGCACGCTGGCGAGGTTTCGCGCGCAGCAAGCTCAGCACCCCGGTCAGTATCCGCGGATCGAAGGCGTCCAGATCGGCGCTGGTGCAGCGCTTGGCGGACGGGATCCCGCGAAGCTTCTCGTCGACGTCCGTGGCCGCTGGCAATCCGATGCCTCGGAGAACATCGCGCAGGTTGGCCAGCAACTGCAGGAGCTGTTTCGCGCTCGGTTCGGGGACGTGCGCGAGGTGGCCGGGCCCGGCGAGCGGATCCCGCTCGATGCGATCCGCTATTGGGAGGACTCGCTCGCTGCCCAGGGCGACGTGATCAATGGTCGCGGAACGCTGCGAGTCGAGGACGGCAAGGTGCTGCTCGACATCACGCCGACAGACAACCCCGGGACGGTGACGCTTGAGGTTGGCGGGAACGTGACGACCGCACCCGGGTTCCCGAGCGAGAACGTCCCCGGTGGCGCGCGAAATATCAGCGCCGGCGAAACCATCCTCTCGATCGAGAGGGCGCTGCGCACCCTCTCGGAGGGAGCCGGTCCGTACAAGGACGCCGCCAAGACCGCGCTCGCACGCCTCGAGCAGATCAAGACGACCCGCGACGTCGAGCTTGTGGGCGTCGCGGAGGTGCTGCGGGATGCGTCACCCGAGATGCTAGCGGCAATGCGCGATACGGAGGTCGAAGCCACGGCATCGAACGCCGCGGAACCGGACGGCGCGAAGAAGAAGACACCGGACCGGATTCCCGTCGACACGGCGCTGAACGCGGCGAAAGGTGGCGAGCGCTGGAGCGAGCTCATGACGAAGGATGCCGAGGACGGTGAGCGTCAGGTGTTCTTCAGCAAGGAAGCCAACGACGAGACCATCAAGACGACCGCGAAGAACCGTGATGACGTGAAGCGAACATGGGTATTCGCGGGAGCCGGCGGCAACGCGGTCAGCGCAGCCGAGATCATCCTCGCCAACACCCACAAAGCCGAAGTTACGCTCGTCGCGCAGAACCAGCCCGCCGGACTGTTCGAGAACGGGCAGTTTCGTTCGATGGCAGAACAGCACGGCGATGCCCAGGTGGCCGAACGGGCGCGAGCGGTCGGGGTTACCGTCGACGTCGCTAAGAGCAGCAAGCGCTTGCACCTTGTCCTTAATCCCGATCTTGATTTCGCGGCACCTGAGATCGCAACCGCCGCGGACGGCTCGCAACGTATCGAGCTGAGAACGAAGGACAAGACCACCAACGCTTCGGTTCCGGTGGAACACAACAACCAGGTGGTCGCCGGCGACATGTTCGTAAGCGCGCTGGGCAGCCCCGGGCAAATGCCGCCGGAGATTGGCTCGCTCGCGTTGGAAGCTCGCCGCCTTAACCCCGAGCAGGACAAACCCAACATCCCACCCAAAGAGCGCCCCGTATGGATCGAGGCTGACTTTGCAAAGGACGGAGAGCGCTACTTGGGCTACACCGTTCACATCCGCATCGGCAGCGGATATCGAGCCTTCGAGGTTCGCGGTGCAGCGTCGCGATTCGTTCCCCGGGAGGAGTTTTTGCGTATGGGAGCAGACGGCGCGAAGGACCTTGCGAAAATCGATCAGGCGTGGACCGATGACGCCCACTCGAAGGGCGGCAACTTCGCCGGTGGCCTCGGCCCGACAGCGCTGCAGACTGCCGAGCAACACGTCGAGAAGGTGCTCCCCCAGCCGAAGGCGACGAAGTGAGAACCTTGGAAGATATTCAGGCCGACATCGTCGCCCGCCCAGAGCGTGATGACCTGCGGCTCGAGTTCGCCGCCATTATAGAGGCCCGAGATTTAGAACGGGCACGGTACATCCGGGAGAGCCTCAAGCCTACCTGGGGTCGCGAGGAACACGATCGAGTTGTGCCCAGCATCGAAGCCAGGTTGAAGGCACCGCTTCAAGACCTCGGAGTGACTAGTGTCGGGTTCGAGCGTGGATTCGCAACGGACGCATACATGCCTCTCGAAGCCTTCCTGGCTCACGGAGACGAAATCCTCTCTCTCTCGCCGATTTTGAAGGTGGTGATAAACCTTCCGTATCCCGAACGCGGTCCTCGGCCTCATTGGAACACGCATATACCCGCACTGGTGGCGTGTCCGCCGCTGGCGCGCGTTCGCGAGCTGATGCTCGGAGTTGGCTGGTTTGACTTCGACACCGTGAAGTACCTGATCGGGTCGCCCTACACTGAGAGTCTCCTGTGCCTGAACGCCGTTGAGTGGAGCTTCGAATCGCCCGCGATTCGCAAGCAGCAGGAGGACGAGATGTGGCCGCTGTTGCTGGAGAGTCCCGTGTTCCGGCGAATGATCGACTGGGACATCCTCCATGTCACGCGACGCAAGCTCGGTGATCAAACGAGGAAAGAAACGCTCATCGAGTACGATGGACCAGACCGCTACCGGACCACCTACTCTCCGATGAACGAGGAAAGCCGCGCGCTCGAACAGAAGTACGGCTACATCCCGTGTCTACATGCCGGAAACTGGAACGCGACCGTCCTCGATGTGCTGCGCGGTCTGAAGCCGGACTTCCCCGCCGGAGCGAAGCCGACGGAGGAGATGTACGTCGTTCCGCCGCCCCACGAAGGTTTGTATTGAACTGAGAATGAATGCGATGACCACCATCGAAACACCCACCGCCATGGAAGCGCCCCGGAACTCTGCGGGCGCGCGCCGGTTAAGTCATCCCGACCATCTGTCCGTCGGCCACGTGGCGGCTCGGGGAGAGGAGTTGTCGTAGGTGATTGACGGGCGCGACGGGCGCGACCGAGCAAGCGGACGAAAGCTTGGCGATAGCCAGCAGGACGCGGTCGAGGAGGCGCATCCCGGCAGGTCGACCGAGGTGCTTCGGGGTGGAGGCGTGGCAGCGGCTCCCACAGATGGGGCCATTGGAGCTGTCGATGTGGCCCAACAGCTTGAACGTGCGCGAACCTACCTTGAGCAGCTCGTGGCGGCGAACCGCGACCGCGACCCAAACGGCTCGGCGAGGGCCGGGAATCTTGTTCGGCTGGGGCTCCAAGCGGTGCGCGCGCAAGCAAAGAAAGCCGTGGGTTGCCCCGCCGAGCTGCTCGGCGCGACGGCCGCGCTCGAGCGAGAGGCCGAGCCTCATCTGGCTGCTTCGTTCTCGCCGAGCTGCGGAATTCACGGCGCCCGCACCAACCCCGCGCATCAACAAGAGGCAGCGAGGTGGAAAGCAGCCGCAGCCGCGAAGGAGCAAATTAAAGGCGTCACATCGCTCAACGACGACTGGATCGCCTCCGGGATCCCTCTCGCAGAGCGGGCGCGGCGAGCCTTCGAGGTGCGCCATCGCGCTCGCATGGCCACTCGGGATCAGATGCAATCTGGTGAAGAAGGCGAGCGTCAAACGGGCCAAGAAGAGATCAACGAGCATGGCGCTTCGGACGATGCGAGCTTCGAGCAACTCGTCGAGCAACACCGTGCGGCAGGAATGACGCTGGATCAGGCGTACGAGGCGATCATCGGACGAGCCCTCATATAATCCCAACATGACGCTTGAGCTCGATGCGAACGAACGCAGGGCACGACGTAGGCAAGCGCGACGAAACTTCGCGTGTGCTCCTCCGCCCGAAGAAATTGGTACTCCGCCACGTTCGGCCGGGCGGTGCGAGTCGCGCGCTACGCGGCGCTCGTGTCCGGAGTCGGGCGGTCCGGGCCACCAAAGAAATCCCGCAACCGCGGCGAGCTCCGGTCGATAGAGCAGGGATGCACCCTGATGCTCTTCGCGTTGCCTTGGCCGCACTCTGGCCGGTCGCCTCGTTCGATCCCTGTCCGGTCCGTACGCAGCTGTGGCTGCACGCCTTGGTGCAGCTCGAGCTCGACCGCGAGATGGTCGCGGCGGCACTGCGCCTGACGGATCACGTCCAGACCCGCGACCGTTGCTGACCGCACATTGTCGATGTCACTCCCAGGGCGCAGTCTGCAGCCCGTGGGCTCCGTGCTGCTCGAGAACTGCTGCCTGGATCGCTCAGCACAACCCTCTGCGCGCGGTGTCGAGCGGACCTCTTCGCGCACCTGCGCGGGGTTGCTGCGTGCCGTGGTGAGGTCGGGGCGATGTCGCTCGTCCGCCGCGTCTCGCGCGAACGTACATGACACAACAACAGCGCGATAGTTCGCGCCATCGCCGGCGCGAAGGCCGCGGACCTCGGCAGCGATCCGACGCTGCTCGAGCAACTCGCCGTCGAACTCGAGCGCCGGGCCGCTCGCTGGTGGGCTACGCCACGTAAGTGATCGCGCCGTCGCCAGACCGCGACCGACGCGTCCACGACCTATTCGGCCCAGTTTGCACGAGTTGACAGGAAGACGGGGCCGGCGCGTCAGCGGACGTACGCTCGTCATGGTCTACGGGCGGGAGTCCTTGCACCGAGTGAGTGCGTTCTCTTTGCCCGTGATCGCCTCCACGTGACCCGGCTTGCTGGCGTCCCATTTGTCGCGCAGCTGGCGCGCGTAGGGAATGATCTCTGGCGGATCGCTCTCGTTGCGCACGCGATCCTGCGC
>JAYUVX010000163.1:0-5538 GCA_043753855.1 Myxococcales bacterium
GTGAAAGGGTCGACAACATCCACACGAGAAGGGCCAGCGAGAGCGCCGCCACCGCGAGCATGGCCACGGCGACCGGATAGCCCCCCTCTGCCACACCCCGCACCTCCATCAGCACGGTGAGGAAGGCGATTGTGGCCGTCATGAGCGCACCAAATCCGTCGGCAAGGCGGCGGGAACCACGAAGGTCCGGGTCCACACGGCCGATGGCAACCGTACGATCGCCGTCACCGTCCTACCGCCGTCCGAGGTCACCGCGTAGGCGACCCGTCGCGCGCTGAGCCTACAGCGAAGGTTCGGCGACCGTGTTCTTGATCATCGTCACCGCCGTCTGGCTGAGCAGCCGGCCGCGCACCGATGCACCCGCGGCCAGCGTGATCGCGGTCTTCGCCAGCACGATTCCCTCGAGGTGCGCAGTGGAGCCGAGTACGACACCTTCACTGACCTGCCAGTAGACGTTCTCGGGCCGTGCACCGCCTTGCAAGTTGACCCGTGTGCCGCTGCTCTGGGTCAGGCCCTTGGCGATCTCGAAGATCCAGACGTCGGTCGCGCTGCCGGTCAGCGTGACGTTCGTCGGGATCAAGACCCCGGTGCTCCACTTGTACACGCCGGCAACAAGTGTCTTGCCGCCGATGTTGCCGGCGCCGAGCTCGGTAACGCCCGGCGCGCGCCCGGCCGCATCGGTGAACGCGTGCTCCATGTCGCCGATCGCCGTTGTCATCTTCGATGGAGTCGGTGACGCATAATTCGCGGCATAGACGTTGCCGGTGACCTGCGAGGAGGTCGAGAACACGTTCGTGGAATCGGCGATCAGCGCGAACCCCGTGATCGCGGCGGCCGCGATCGGACTGGTCCCGAGGTCACCCGTGATGTTCGCCGGTGGCACCGACGTCACACCGGTCTTCGTGAGGATGACGAAGTTACCGGCAGTCCCGAGATCGATCGAGCCGTTGGCGCTGAGCCCTGACTGCTGGGTTTCAATACCGTCCGTACCGTCCGTACCGTCCGTGCATGCGACGAGCGAGAGCAGAAGAAGAGTGCCGACGGTGGACGTGTTCGTCTTGAGAATCAATGCGTGCTCCTACGATGGCGCTGCAAAGCGCCGATGAGGCCGCGCGCGCTTCGACAGCAACATACTGTCGAGAGCCCACCGGCCGTCGAGGTCGTACGTAAAGGCACGCGTCGTGCCACCTGAGAGAACGCCTCATCGGACCGTCAGGCCCGATAGCCGCTTCACTTCGTGGGTGGATCGCTCGTTCGAGACCTGACCGCCCTCTGAGACGCGAGGATCTCGCCCTCGTGTCGAACCCGAGCGCAGCAATTGCGCGACGTTGACCGCGTCACGCGAACGGCGTCGACGCCTCTTTGCAGCCGACCGACACGAGGAGCGCAAAAACAAACCGGGAGGAGCTCACCACGCGTACCGTATCGCAGGTGACACCCTCGGGGCTCGACGCGGCGGAACAGGCGCTCGCAAAACTCGTTCTCCACGAAGGCGATCGGATGTACACGCTCGCCTTCTGGTTGTTCAACGAGGGCGTGCCGACGCTCGGCGTCGGAACCGAGATGAGCTGGCGGGAACGCGCTTGGGAGGGTGCCAGCGAGACTCCGTTTGGCTCGCTCCGCTGGAGCCCAGCGGATTGGCGGCACTCGGTGGTCGAGGTCGGTCCGTTGCCGGCGCCCGGCATGGAGAACCTGGTCGCGATCTGCCGCGAGCTCACCCGCCGAGCCCGCGCGCGTGAGGGAGTGTTCGCGACGTTTCCGCTGACCGACGAGTTCGTCGCGGTGGTGTGCGATCCGCAGGAGGGGTTCGAGTGGTTTGAAGCGTGCGTCGACGAGCCGCTGCGATCGAGCTTGTTCACCCGCCAAGCCGTGAGGGTCCCGATGCGCACCGCGGAGCCGCTCGCTCCGATCATCAGCGGCCGCGCCGCCGTCGTGTATCGGCTCGACCCTTCCTACGAACGTGCGCGCGTGCTGTTGCTCGACGTGGAGGACGCTGTGCGCCTCCGAAGCTCGACGCCCCGAGTCACTGGACGGACCCGACGCATCACGACAACGCGCCCTACACGCGCAGCAAGGCGATCGCCGAGCGCGCGGCGTGGGACGAGATGGCCCGGCTGGGCGGGCCGCTCGAGTGGGTCGTGGTGAATCCCGCGCTTGTCCTGGGGCCGGTCCTCGACAAGGACGCGAGCCCATCGGTCGCCGTGGTCCAGAAGCTCCTCGCGGGATACCTCCCGAACCTGCCGCGGCTCGGCTTCCCGATCGTGGACGTCCGCGACCTCGCCGACCTTCATCTCCGCGCGATGCTCGATCCGGCCGCGGCCGGCGAGCGCTTCCTCGGTTCGGACCCGTTTCTCTGGATGGCCGACGTCGCCACGATCCTGCGGGACCGGCTCGGCCCCGATGCCAGGCGGGTGCCACGCCGTCGCCTCCGCGACTTCGCGGTGCGGATCGCGGCGTGGTTCGACCCCGTCGTGCGCGGGCAGCTGTACGAGCTCGGCAAAGTCCGGCGCGCGTCGAGCGCGAAGTCCATGCGGGTGCTCGGCTGGACCCAGCGGCCAATCGCGGACACCATCGTCGATACCGCGCGCAGCCTGCTCGCGGTCGGCGCGGTCACGCGATGATCTAGTCGCGCTGGCTCGCGCGCGCGCGGTCGCCGTCGGCAGGTTCGCCGCGTCGCCACGCCCCGCGGGCCTCGACATCATCAGGGTGATCGGAGGGAGCGCTCCTGCGACGAGGTAGGGCCCCAGCAACGACACCAGCCGCTCGGCATCTAGCCGCCGCCAGAACCCACGGGTTGCAATGCTCTACTTCAGCGCGCCGGTCAGGTCACCCATCGGCGCGGCGCCGTGCGCCGCGAGCGCTTGATCGCGCCCGACCAGGCCCGGCAGCGGCGTGGTCCCGAAGCGGCGGTTGATGAGCCGCTGGATCAAGCCCGTGTCGCGGCCAGCCGCCGCGCTCGCGATCAAGACCGAGCTCTACGGCCCGAGCCACGCGAGCCTCGCGCCCACGCTCAACGGCCTTGGCATTCTGCTCGCTGGCCAGGATCAGCTGGTGGCCGCCGAGGACCTCTATCGCCGCGCGCTCGCGATCAACACGGCGAGTTTCGGACCGAACCACGTGCGGGTCACGTCCCCGCTCATCAACCTGGGCGTCGTGTTGCTGCGCGTGGGCTGGCTCGACGAGGCGCTCGAGGCGACGCGTCGGGCGCGTGCGATCCTGGCGGCGAGCCAGGGCGCAGGCAACCCCGAGGTGATCGCGCTGGATTGTAACAAAGCGACGATCCTGGCGGCGCGCGGTCGGATGGTCGAGGCGATCGCGCTCAGACGGACAACCCTCGAGGTCCTGACGGCCCAGGGCCAGGATGCGGAGTCCCTCGTGGCCGGCTGTCTCGCCGACGCCACCAAGGAGCAGCTCGCGCGCGATGATCTGGACCTCGCGCGGTCCACCGCCAACCGCTCGCTGGCCCTGCAGACCAAGCTGTTCGGCGCCGCCTCGCAGGAAGCCGCGGGAGCCGAGCTCCAGATGGCGCGGGTCGCGCTCGCGCGCCACCTCCCCCGCGAGGCACTCGCCCACGCCGGGGTCGTGCGGGACTCGATCCGACGCAAGGGACGCATCAACCCCCTCCTGCTCGCGGACGCGTTGCTCGTGTCATGCGCCGCACACGGCGAGATCGGCGAGCGCACGGCGGCCGTGGTGGCTTGTACAGGAGCCACCTCGTTGCAGGTGATGGTGTTGGGACTCGACCCTGCGTCGCTGCGTAAGGGCTCGCGGGCCGTCGCCGCGGCACGGCTTGCCGCCCGAGATCACTGAACGCTCATCGCATGGTGCGATTTCCTGCGACATGAGGACGCTCGACCGTCTTTCTGTCGGAGGCAGTCCATGTACCTGAGTAGCTTTGCGGATGACAACGTTCGACGATCACCACGACTGGGTGTGCTTGCGGTCACGCTCGCCACCCTGAGCGCGTGTGGCAGCGACACCCCGACCACGGCACGGCAACAAGCGCTGGGTTCCACCGCGATCGCCATCGTCGGCGGCGTGAACCGGCAGGGTTTACCCCGCCAGGGCGACGCCGACATGATGAGCCACCTCACGGCCAGAGGCTTCACGCCGGTGCTCGTCGACTGCCTGGCGCCGGCGAGCGCGACCGAGGGTGCCCAGCTCGTCATCCTGTCGGCCTCGTGCCGATCGATCGACGTCGGCTCGCGGTATGCCGACGACCCGCGGCCGGTCCTCGTCAGCGAACCCGGGGTCTACGGTCCGATGTACATGGGCGCGGGCGTCCGGAACGTCGACTTCGACAAGGAACCCTCGATGGCCTACGAGTCCGGCCAGGGCAAGCCGCTCGTGACCCAGCTGCAGATCACCCGGACCGACCACCCGGTGGTCGGCGACCTTCTCCGGCTGATGGGTGCCACGCCGCCCTCGGCCCCCTTCCCGGTCGACGTCTACAGCCAACCCCATGCGGTCAACTGGGAGCTCCCGGTCGGCGACGCCGTGGTCCTCGCGACCGTCATCGGAGCCGCGCCGCCACGGGCCAGCCTGTTCGTGTTCGAGAAGGGCTCGGCGATGCTCGGCGGGGTGCGCGCGCCGGCGCGTCGAGTCGGCTTCTTCGAGTGGCACACCGACGACTACCTGCCCGACCTCGACATCGGCGGCAAGCTCAGCGACCGCGGCTGGGCGTTGTTCGACGGATCTGTGAGCTGGGCACTCGGTGATACGCGCCCGGCGCTCGGCGACCTTCGCAAGCTCCGCGCCGCTCATCCGTGGCACGTCGGCCCGTCGACCCGTACCGCACCGGCGATCACCTGGGTGCCATCTCCCGCGTGGGCGCTCGGCGTTCGCGCCTGGTTGCGCCGCGACGACGACTCGGTCGCCGCACTCGACGCCACGAACACCCTCCTCTACGAGACCATCGGTCCGGCCGACCAGCGCACCACGATCGGGTTTCGCGTACCTGGTGGTGCCGCGGTGCTGCCCAGCGACAGCGCGGCGCTCGCGCTCGCGCTGCGCGAGGACTTCACCCTCAGCTCGGTCTACGCCCGCGCTGACTATCCCCCGCCGCCCGCGAACTAAAGGACTCCATCATGCGCACCTTTCTTCTCGTCCTCCTCGCGAGCCTGGGGCTCGCCAGGGTCATCCCCGGTACGGCCGACGCAGCGGACTACGTCGTTGGCCCCCAGGATCTCCAGGATCTCTCTGCGTGTCTCAACGAGTACGACGCGGCCAAGATTCCTGTGTTGAACAATGGAACTCCCATCCCCGGGCGGTTCCGGACCGTGGCCGACGATCTGGTCCAGGTCCGCGCGGCCTGTAGCACGCCGCCGTGCTTGACCTCACCTTCGGACCCCGGAGAACCGGTGTACCGCAACGGGCGCGCGGTCTGGTCGATCGTGAACCCCGACTCGTCCTATTCGCTCACCTTCGTGCTGGGGTGCATGGAGCGGCGGGGCAAGCTGACCTATGGCGCAACCCTGCCCGATCCCAGCCGCTACTTCGTCAACCTCGACTGCACCGGCAGCCGCCCCGACGGCCTCG
>JAYUVX010000164.1:0-16695 GCA_043753855.1 Myxococcales bacterium
GGCGGCGCTCGCGCTCGAGCTCGCGATGCTCGCGATGCTCGCGATGCGTGGGCGACGTGCCCGCGTGGGATGGCGCGCGGCACGGGCCTCGGGCGCCAGCTCGCTCGACGCGCTGACCGCCGCGTTGACCGCGGCGCGGTTTCCGGCGCGGCTCGCCGCCGTGGTGGCGACCGAGCTCGTGCTCATGTCCCTGCTCGTCACGGGCTGGCGGCGACCCGCGCGAACCGGGTCGTGGTTCACCGTGCATCGCACCGGCGGCTGGCCGCTGTATGCGAGCGTGCTGATCTTTCTCGTGCTGGTCGAGACCGCCGCGGTCCATGTCGCGCTCAGCGCCTATGTCTCCGCAGCGCTGGCGTGGGTGATCACGGCTGCGTCGATCTACAGCGCGCTGTGGCTCGTCGGTGACGTGCTCGCGCTCCGGCACTCCGGCGTGGAGGTCGGTGGACGCGATCTCGTGCTGGCGATCGGTGTGCGTTGGCGCGGTCGGGTGCCGTGGTCGGCGGTCCGCTCGATCGAGCGGGTGACCGCAGCTCCCACGGGGGCGGTCGACGCCTCGATCCTCGGTGCGAACGTCGTTGTGCACCTCGCCGGACCGCATACGCTGCATGGCCTGTTCGGCCGGGACCGGGAAGCGATCGCGATCGCGCTGTCGATCGACGAGCCCGATGCGTTCGTCCGCGCGGCGACCGCGGCTACACTACATGGATGAGTGATCCGAGTCCCACCGACCTGCGGCAGCTGCTGGCGAGCGTGCCCGAGGTCGGACTCGTGCCGAGCGCGGCGGTCGGCGAGGGCATCGAGGCCTCGGTCCGCTACCTCGATGGGGATCCGGCGCTCGCCAGCATCGGCGAGGATCCGTACTGGCCGAAATGGGGCTCGCCGTGGTGGCACATGCTGCTGCTGTTCGAGCTCGGTGAGGCGCGGCGGATCCCGGAGAAGGTGGTCGCGCGGATGATCAGCGCCCTGGAGGCGTTTCCGCTCAAGATCTTCCCGATCACTCCCGAGGAGTTTGGCTCCGCCAATCCATCGCGCGATGTGATGTGTCACTGCGCGCTCGGCTGCATGGTGCAGATCCTCGAGGCATGCGGCTCCGACGTCGACCGCGCACTGCCGTGGGTGCGTCCGTGGTTCGTACGCTATCAGATGGCCGACGGCGGCCTCAACTGTGACGAGACCGCGTACACCGTCACCGACGAGTGCGCGAGCTCGATGGTCGGCACGATCGCTCCGTTCGAGGCGATGCTGCTCGGCGAACCGTCCGCGTGGAGCGCCGAGCGCCGCGGGTTTCTCGAGAAGGCCGCCGGGTTCATGATCGAACGCATGCTGATGCGCGGGTCGCAGTCAAAGCACAACGCGGACGAGCGCGAGGCGGCGCACGCGTGGCTGCAGCCGTGCCAGCCCCGGTTCTACTTCTACGACGTGCTGCGGGGCCTGGCCGCGCTCGTGCGCTGGGCCGAGCTCGCTGGAGGGACGCTTCCGATCCGCGCCGTGGCGCCGGTCTGCATGCACCTCGCGCAGCGATTTCCCGACGGCGCGGTGCGCGTGGAGCGCGATGCGACCGCGGAGCTCACCACGCTCGTCCGCGGGAACTGGACCAAGCGTGCGCCGGCATCGCGGTTTCCCCTGCTCGATGCGGTGGCGGTGACCGGAGCACCGAGCTCGGTGGTGACGGCGCAGTGGTCGCGGGCGCGCAGCGGTGTGCTGCGGCTGATCGATGCCGGCCGGATCACGGGGTAGCGTGCGGATCTGCTTTGTTTGCCTCGGCAACATCTGCCGGTCTCCGACCGCGCACGGTGTGATGGACCACCTCGTCGCGGAGGCGGGGCTCTCCGAGCGGATCACCGTGGGCAGCGCCGGGACCGGCGCCGATCACGAGGGCGAGCCAGCCGATGCGCGGGCGCGCGTCGCTGCGAAACGCCGCGGGTACGAGCTCGATCATCGCGCGCGCCGGTTCACGGCGTCGGACCTCGATCGATTCGATCTCGTGATCGCGATGGATCAGCGCAACCTGCGTCACCTCCAGCGGATGGCGAGTGGCCGCACGGCGCCGGTGATCCGGCTGCTCCGCAGCTTCGATCCCACGGCGCCGATCGACGCCGAGGTCGACGATCCGTGGTTCGGCGGCGACGCCGGGTTCGAGGACGTCCTCGATCAATGCGAGCGCGCTTGCGCAGGGCTCCTCGCCCACGCGCGCGAGCGGATCCGATGAACCAGGCCTGGCGCGGGGAGGTCGAGGGCACGCTCGGCACGATCCTCCGCGTCGCGTCGGTGTCGGGCGGCGACATCAACGATGCGTGGCGGGTCGAGCTCGTGGATCGCTCGGTGGTGTTCGTGAAGTCGCACGCGGCGCCCCCATTCGGAATGTTCGCTGCAGAGGCCGCCGGACTGGCCTGGTTACGCGCGGGACCGCTGCGGGTACCGAGCGTGATCGCCGCGGGAGCTTCGTTCCTGGCGCTCGAGTGGCTCGAGCTTGGCCACCGCGATCGCCACAGCGACGAGCAGCTCGGCCGTGGCCTCGCCCGCCTCCACGCGTGCGGTGCGCCATCGTTTGGCCTCGATCGCAGCAACTACCTGGCGACGCTCCCGCAGGACAACACGCCGGAGTCCGACATCGTGGCGTTCTACATCGAGCGGCGACTCCGGCCGCTGATCGAAAAGCTCCGGATGCCCGAGCTCGGCGCACAGCTCGACGCGCTCGCCGCGCGTCCGGATCGGTTCGGTCCGCCCGAGCCGCCGGCGCGGCTGCACGGCGATCTGTGGTGGGGCAACGTCGCGTTCTGCGCGGGTGGGCCGGTGCTGATCGATCCCGCGGTCTACGGTGGGCATCGGGAGATCGATCTCGCGATGCTGAGCCTGTTCGGCGGCATCAGCGACGCCCTGGTCGGCGCGTATCACGAGGTCTGGCCGCTCGCGGCCGGATGGCGCTCGCGGGTGAAGCTGTGGCAGCTGTATCCGATCGCCGCACACGCAGTGCTGTTCGGCAGCGCCTACACGACGCAGCTCGTGCGGATCCTCGGCGAGCTGATCTGACGTTGATTCGACCGTGACGCGGCGTGGCTAGCGCGATAAGCACTCGTATGGACGATGACCGCGAGCTGATCTCCGCCGCCACCCGCGCGCTGACCGACCGAGCAATCGACGCGGCACGCACGCTGACCCATCACGGCGAGCTGATCGACGATCATCAGGTCACCGTCGAGCGCGTCGCGTACGCTGCGACCGAGGCCCGCGTACTCGAGGAGCTCGTGCGGGTTCCGACCGGGCTGTCGGATGCAGCACGGGTCGCCGCGGCCGAGCTCGCCGCGGAGATCCCGCATCGTCTCGCGCCGGTCGCCGGGATCCTGGGCCTCGGTTCCCTCAGCTACGACGCGGCAACGCAGGCCGCGATCAACGCGCTGCTCGCACCCGCGGCGGTCGAGGCGATCGGCGCGGCAGCGATCGAGAGCGAGGGTCGGCTCGCGTGGCCGCTCGACGAGATCCTCACCGAGGTGCGGGCCAACGTCCGCGCGTTCGCCGAGCGCGAGATCCTCCCGCACGCCGAGCGCATCCACCATCACGACGAGCTCGTCCCCGAGCGGTTCATCGCCGAGATGGGAAAGGCGGGCTACTTCGGGCTCGCGATCCCCGAGAAGTATGGCGGGCACGAGCTCGGAAACCTCGCGATGATCCTCACCACCGAGGAGCTCTCGCGCGCCTCGCTTGCGGCGGCGGGCTCGCTGATCACGCGGCCGGAGATCCTCGCTAAGGCGCTGATCGCCGGCGGCACCGAGGAGCAGAAGCAGACCTGGTTGCCACGGCTGGCGGCGGCCGAGGTGATGGCTGCGATCAGCGTGACCGAGCCCAACGTCGGCTCCGATGTCGCGAGCGTCTCGTGTCGTGCCGAGCGCGTGCCGGGAGGGTTCACGATCACCGGCCCGAAGGCATGGTGCACGTTCGCCGGGCGCGCCGACGTGATCGCGCTGCTCGCGCGCACCGATGCGGATCTGTCGAAGGGCTCGCGCGGGCTCACGCTGTTCATCGTGGACAAGCCGCGGTTCCTTGGCCACGAGTTCGACGCCTCCCAGCCGACCGGCGGAACCCTGTCGGGCAAGGCGGACCGGACTCCCGGCTATCGCGGCATGCACTCGTTCACGCTGTCCTTCGATAACTGGTTCGTGCCCGATGCCCAGGTCGTCGGTGGCGAGGGCGGGATCGGTCGTGGGTTCGCCCTGCAGATGGCGGGCTTCGCGGCCGGCCGGCTCCAGACCGGCGGTCGGGCCTGTGGCCTCACGCAGGCGGCCCTCGAGCACACCGCGCGGTACGTCGCCGAGCGGAAGCAGTTCGGCAAGCCGATCGGCGACTACGGCCTGACCCGCTACCACCTCGGCCGGATGGCGAGCCGGCTCGTTGCCGCCCGCGCCATCACCTACGCCGCGGCCACGGCCATGGATGCCGATGAACGGCGCGCAGCTCCGCTGGCCGCGATGGCCAAGTTGTTCAGCTGTGACGTGGCCGTGGAGGTCACCCAGCTCGGCCAGCTGCTGCACGGTGGGTGGGGGTATGCCGAGGAGTACCCGATCAGCCGGTTCGTCGCGGACGCTCAGGTCCTGCCGATCTTCGAAGGCGTGAAGCCGATCCTGACCCTCAAGGTGGTGGGACGCTCGATCCTCGCGCGGTGAGAAGATGTAGGCGAGGGCGTGATCGATTGACGCCCCTTACCCCAACGCCTACCTCACGACAATTTACTTTTCGTATCGCGGCCTTCTATGATGGGCCACCATGAATAAGCGCCGTGCGTGGCTAGGGGTAGCCGCGCTGACGATGATGTTCGCCACGACGGCGCACGCGGGAGATCCGCTGAAGCCGTACGTCGTTTTCATTCTCGATACGTCGGGATCGATGAATGCGGCGACTGGCGCGGGACCGCCAAGTTGCGGTGGTCTCGACAACCGCTTGAATCACGCGCGCTGCGCGATCAACAAGATCGTCAACAGCTATGGCGACATGGTGTTCGCCCTCGGTCGGTTCCGCGAGGCCCCCGGCGGAACGTTTGCATCCTCTTGCGACGCGAACGGAGACATCGACGGCGCTGGCGGCGATCAGTGCACGAGTACCGGCGTCGACTGCAACGCGTGCAGCTGCAACGGCGCAGCTGCCGCGTGTGGCGCGGGCTGCACGGCGGGGATGGCGGATGACGCGCGATCCGAGATGTTGACGGGACTCGTCGACGGCGCGAACGACGCGGCCGCGACGTGGACGGACTTCGCATGCGGCAGCTGCGGCGGGCAGGGTACGCCGCTGGCCTCGAACCCGGAGATCTGGGGCGTCGGTAGCTGGACGCCGCTCGGCGGCGCGCTCAAGGGTGCTGGCCGCTACTGGCAAGGGTTGCAGGCGACCAGCGGCGCGACGATCTGGCCCGCGGCCTCCCCTGGGTTCAATCCGATCTCGGTCGACCCGATCGACAACGCGTTCCTTCCCAAGCCGGGCAAGGGCCCGGCCTGCAACTCGAACCCGTCGACGTGTGACGCTACCGCCGCGTGCAGTGGTGCGAACTGCTGCTGCCTCTCGCAGTGCCGTCCGTACATCACGATCTTGCTGACGGACGGCGACGAGACCTGCGGCGGGAATGCGCCGGCCGCAGCGTCGGCGATGCTCACGACGGACTTGAACTTCACCTGTCCGGGCGGCGTGTGCACGGCCGGGAAGTGCGTCGGTGGAACGCGTGACAAACTGGCGTGTGGCAACAACCGCTATGTCGTCCAGACGAAGGCGATCGGCTTTGGCATCGCGGCGGGCAACGCGAATATCGAGAGCATCGCGATCGCGGGCAATCCGGCAGGCAATCAGCCCGGGAACGACGGCTTCTACGCCAGTGACGAGGCGAGCACCCAACTCGCGATCAGCCAGATCCTCGCCGGCGCAATCAAGACGGAGACGTGTAACAACCTCGACGACGATTGCGACACCAACGTCGACGAGGACTTCCCGGGAAAGGCCGCAGCGTGCAGCAACGGACGCCAGGGCAAGTGCCTCGTCACCGGCGCCAACGTGTGCCGCACCGACGGCACCGGCCTCGCCTGCAACTCCGGCCAGACGGCGTGCAACGGCCTCTCGGCGGGACAGGCGTGCAATGTCGTGAACGCCGCGGGCGCCACCGTCACCGGTTCGTGCACCACGACGGCCGCCGGCCTGCTGTGCAATCCAACCGCCGCGGGCACGCCCGGGGACCCGAACAACGAGGTGCCGTTCGGCTGCAACAACA
Source organism: Myxococcales bacterium (assembly GCA_043753855.1). GTDB lineage: Bacteria > Myxococcota_A > Polyangia > Haliangiales > Haliangiaceae > JABFXX01. The sequence continues at coordinate 6,242 of JAYUVX010000164.1, forward strand.
TCGATGACGACTGCGACGGCATCATCGACGAGGGTGTCGCCGGCTGTAACTGCGTTCCACAGGGCGAGATCTGCAACGGCCTCGACGACGATTGCAACGGCGTCGCCGACAACGGCGTCGGACCGCTTCCATGCGGCACTGGCACCTGCCAGGGAACGCGGCCGTGTGTCGGCGGCGCCGGCTGCAATCCGAGCGTGTCGTGCACCGGGCCGACCTGTTGCTACGGCGCCTGCACCGCGCCGACACCGACGACCGAGATCTGCGATGGCCTCGACAACAACTGCGACGGCAACGCCGACGGCTTCACGCAGGCGTGCTCGAACATGACCAACGGCTTCCCGGCGTTCGATCCGAAGAACAACCCGGGCGGCGTGCACATGCCGATGACCGGCTGCGAGATCGAAGGTCCAGCGAAGTGCATCTGCCATCCCGGCGTGCGGACCTGTCCGCTCAACGGCAACGGAACGTTCGGCGCGTGCGTCCAGGAGCAACAGCCGCTCGTCGAGATCTGCAACGGCCTCGATGATGACTGCGATGGTCTGATCGACGAGACGCCCTCGATCACGTGCACCAACAACACCCAGTGCGCCGGCTCACCGCTGACGCCGACCTGCGACAACCCGTCGGGGCTGGCCGGCATGGGCACCTGCAAGCCCGCCGATTGCTCGTCGGGCTGCGGTGTCGGTCAGCTGGTGTGCGTCAACGGGATGCAGGTGTGCACCGGCACCCCGTCGCCGACCGACAACACCTGCAACAACATCGATGACGACTGCGACGGCATGGTCGACGAGGACTGGAAGTGCACCGACCCCGACGGTCCGGATAACATCCCGGGCAATGCGGATGACTGCCCGTGCGTGAGCCCCACGGTCTGCAACGGCAAGCAGAGCTGCAAGAACGGCGGCGTGGTGTGCGAAGGCAATCCGGTGGGTCAGGAGAGCTGTAACTGCCTCGACGATAACTGCAACGGTCAGGTCGACGAAGGCGCGCTGTGCGCCGCCGGTGCCTCGTGCACCAACTGCCAGTGCGCGTTCCCGTGCAGCCAGTCCGAGTTCCCCTGCCCGATGGGCAAGACCTGCATCAACAACTTCTGTCTGGCGGATCCGTGCTTCAACGTGACCTGCCCGCAGGACCCGCAGAAGCCGACCGACAAGATCGTGTGCCGGCCCAAGCCGGCCAACCCGAACGATCACGTGTGCGTGTCGGCGTGTGATCCGATCGTCATCACGTGCAGCGCGCCGGGCACGGTCTGCTTCCGGCCGACTGGCGAGTGCAAGCCCGACGACTGCACGACGTTCCCCGATCGCTGCGCCGCGAACCAGAACTGCATCAACGGGCAGTGCATCACCAACCCGTGCCAGGGCGTCACGTGCCCGTCGGATCGATACTGTGTTGGTGGCAGCTGCTTCGGTAGCTGCGCCAACGTCGATTGCCCCACCGGTCAGCGCTGCAAGATGGGCACGTGCCAGACCGATCCGTGCGGTCACCCGTGTCCGTTCGGCAAGGTCTGCCACGACGACACCGGCAAGTGCATCGACAACCCGTGCGCGTTCGTGACCTGTCCGCAGGGTCAATACTGCAACGCGAGCAACGGCGGCATGTGCGAGGACGACCCGTGCGTCGGCACCAAGTGCCCGAACCCGGCCGACGTCTGCAAGGGCGGCACGTGCTTCGACCCCAATGACTTCCTGCCCGATGCCGGCATGGAGCAGCACGTCACGACCGGTGGTGGTGGTGGATGTAACGCGGGCGGAGGCTCTGGCGGGATGATGGTCCTCGGCCTCCTGGTGGCCGGGCTCGTCTCACGCCGCCGCCGCCTGCACGGAGGTGCCGCGTGAAGCGCAGCCGGATGCGCGCGCTGGCCGCGGTGGTGCTGATCGGCACCACCGCGCTGAGTCTGTCGTGCAACGTGAACGAGTACTGTCTGAACTGCGCGAAGCCGGGCGACGGCGGCACGGATGATTCCCTCGATGCAAATGACGGCGGTGGTGACGACGCCAACGACAGCGGCGACGGCGGCAACTGCGTCAACACCGGACCCGAGGTCTGCGACAACAAGGACAACGACTGTGACGGCATGATCGACGAGGGCTCGCTGCCCACCGTCGGTGACGCGTGTCAGAACCAGGTCGGCGAGTGCGCGGGCGGCGTGAAGCAGTGCACCAACGGAACGATCACGTGCACCAAGCCTCCGAAGCCGGAGATCTGCGATCTCAAGGATAACGACTGCAACGGCACGCCCGACGACGGCGATCCGGGTGGCGGCGCGGTGTGCGGTACCAGCGTCGGCGAGTGCGTCGCCGGCACCAACCACTGCGTCAGCGGCACGATCCAGTGCGTCGGCTCGGTCGGCACCGTCGGTGGACAGACCGAGGTGTGCAACAACCTGGATGACGACTGCGACGGGTTGTTCGACGAGGGGATCGGCGTGATCGGCTCGTGCCCGACCGGCACGAATACCGGCGAGTGCAACATCGGCAACCTCATGTGCATCGGCGGCGCGCCGAGGTGTGTCGGAGCGATCGGCCCGTCCCAGGAGCTCTGCGACAACCTCGATCAGGACTGCGACGGCAACAACACCAACGGCTTCAACCTCAACACCGACCCGCAGAACTGCGGTGCATGCGGCACGGTCTGCGACCTCAGCATGTTCCACGCATTCGCCGGCTGCGCGAAGGTCGGCGCGGCACCTCCGGCGTGCACCGTGGCGGCGTGCCAGACCGGATATCACAACAACAACGGAACCGTCGGCGACGGGTGCGAGTACGGACCGTGCACGATCAGCGGTGCCGAGGTGTGCGATGGCATGGATAACGACTGCAACCCGGCGACCGACGAAGCGACCCTGCCCCCGCCGGCCAACCTGTGCCTCAACGCCGGCGAGTGCTTCAACGCGCATACCGCGGCGTGCACCGGTGGCGCGTTCAAATGCACGTACACCGATCCGGACGTCTCGCAGACCGGCGGCGTGATCCAGCCGGAGACCTTGTGCGACGGCAAGGACAACGACTGCGACGGCAAGATCGACGAAGGCCAGCCGAACCTCGGCCAGTCCTGCGACAACGGGCTGGCCGGCGCATGCCGGAGCACCGGGACGTTCCAGTGCAATGCGATGAACCTCAACGGTCCGGCGGTGTGCGTGTTCACGCAGATCGGGGTCGCCCCATCCGCGGAGGTCTGCGACGGCGTGGACAACAACTGCAACGGCGTGATCGACGACGGCGCCAACACGGGCACGCTCCCGGGCCAGGAGTGGGTGACCATCCCCGGCTCGGCGGTTCAGATCATGAAGTACGAGGCGTCGCGGCCCGACTCCGGGGCGGTGGTCCCCGGCACCGACCAGACCCACGTGTGCTCGAAGCAGGGCGTGCAGCCGTGGACCAACGTGAAGTACCCCGATGCGGTCGCGGCCTGCGCGACGATCACGGGCGCGCGCCTGTGCACCGAAGCCGAGTGGCAGCACATGTGCGAGCCCCCGGCGGCCTATCCGGTCACCGGTCCGGCAACGGCGGGCACTACCGATTTCGTGTTCATCGAAGCCGAAAACGCGATCGCAAATACCCCGATCGGCGGCGCGACGCGCGCATGGACTGCGATCGTTCCGCCCGCGTTCCAGGGCGTCACGGCGATGCAGGTGCCGGATAATGGCTTCTCGCAGCTGACAGCGGCGAATGCGCTGACGCAGTCGTCCCGTCTCGACTACCAGCTAACTCTCCTGGGTGCGACGAGCTATCGCGTGTGGCTCCGCATGCGATCGCCGAATGCAGGCAGTAACTCGGTGTGGGTCGGTCTCACCCCGGGCGCTGTGGCAGGCGCGGCAAACGCAACTGCGGTCACGATCGCGGCCAACAATCAGTGGCAGTGGATCGTGAGTCCCGTGCTGACCAGCGGAGCAGCAGGCACGCATACGTTCAGCATCTACCTGCGCAACGACGGTGCGATCATCGACACAATCGCGGTCAGCCGTCAGGGCACCACGACGCCGACGTTCAACGACTCGTGGGCGTACCAGAACAATCCGCGAACCGCGCAGCCGCTGACCTGCAACGCTGATAACTACGACACTGATCCGATCCTGGCCGGCGACCAGGACGGAATCATTCCGACCGGTACTCTCGGCGCGTGCTTCGCGAACCAGACCGCAGCCAATGACGCGTTTGACATGAGCGGCAACGTGAAGGAGTGGACGCTGGCGCGCGCTGCGGGCCAGAACCCGCTCCGCGGCGGTGCGTCGAACAACGACGTCAACGGGCAGACCTGCGATCTGAACTTCACGCTGGCGAATGACACGTTCTTCTTCCCGAACGTCGGCTTCCGCTGCTGTAAATAGCGGCGTGGAACCAATCCCCAGCCGCTGCACCCGCTGCTTGCTCCCGCAGCGGGTGTGTCTGTGCGCGCAGATCCCGAATGTGGTGACCGCGACGCAGGTCGTGATCGTCCGCCACTATTCGGAGCAGAGTCGGTCCTCGAACTCCGGACGGCTCGCGCACCAGGCGCTGCCCAACAGCCTGCTGATCGATCACGGCGCGCAGGGGGTGCCGACCGTGCTGCCGCCACTCGACGGGGCGTGGGTGCTGTATCCGGGTGGGAGGCCGCGCACGGCGGCGCCGGTGCCACTGCCGCGGCAGCTGATCGTCCTCGATGCCACGTGGTCGCAGGCGCGCAAGATGTTCCACAAGCTCGATGCGTTGCGCGGGCTTCCGCTGCTCTCGCTGGCGGCGTCGCCGATGCCGGCCGCACGGCTGCGGAGCTCGCCGGGGCCGGGCCAGGTCTCGACGATCGAGGCGATCGCCCGGGCGCTGCGGCTGCTCGAGGGTGAGGAGCCAGCGCTCGCCCTCGAGGAGCTGTTCTCGCTCGCGGTTGCCCGGGCGGTCGCGGTGGGTCGGCGACCCGCCGGTGGTTCCTCGATGTAAGCGCGGACCCGACGATTGCACGAACCCTGCGCGATCGCCTACCCTCGCCCACCGTGGGTGCGCCGCGTCAAGCCCGCGCTGGGATTCCGATCTCGGTGAAGCTGATCCTCGCGACCTCCCTCGTGGTCGCGGCGGCAGTCGGCACCTCCACGTGGTTCGGTCAGCGTTCGATCTCGGAGCTGACCGAGACCCAGATCAACGTGCGCCGCCAGAGCGGCGAGCACTCGATCATCCGCGAGTCCGAGCTCGTCGTGCAGGCGGTGGCCACCGCGATCGCCTTGCCGCTGGCCAACAGCCAGTACGCCGATATCCAGCCGGTGCTCGATGCGGCGGTCGCCGAGGACAAGCGCAGCGGCGACAACCGCGTGCAGTGGCTGGTGGTCACGGATGCCACCGGCGCCGTGGTAGCACAGACCGCCGGAGCTCCGGCAAAGGTTACCGAGCTCGAGCGCCGGCTCGCCGGTGGGATCAAGAGTGGCGATGTGGTCCACGCGCAGGCCGGTGCGGGTACCGACTGGGTCTACGGCGCACCGGTCAAGCTCGGCGGCAACGCGCTCGGTGCGCTGCGGATCGGCATCTCGACCGCAGGCCTCGACAAGGAGCTGCAGACCTCACTCGCGCAAGCCGAGGAGCGGGCGGCGGCGTCGGGGGTGCGCGTGCTGTTGGTCTCGCTGGTCGTGCTGATAATCGGCATCGTGCTCGCGGCGCTCCAGGGCGTGCAGCTCGCGCGGCCGATCAAGGCGCTGACCCATCAAGCCGCGCGGATCGCTGGAGGTGACCTCAAGGCGCGGGTCCCCGAGGACCGCCGCGACGAGCTCGGCGTCCTGGCGCGGACGTTCAACCGGATGGCCGACGAGATCCGTCACCTGCTGGTCGAGCAGGCGCAGAAGGCGTCGCTCGAAAAGGAGATGTCGCTCGCGCGTCAGGTTCAGCAGGCGATGCTGCCGCCGCACACACTCGATTCACACGGCAACTTGAAGGTCGTCGGCTACTGCATGCCCGCCTCGAGCTGCGGCGGCGACTGGTGGACCTATCGCAAGCTGGCGAGCGGACGGATGCTGCTCGTCGTTGGAGATGCGACCGGGCACGGCATCCACTCGGCGATGATCGCGGCCACCGCCCGCGGAGCCGTCGAGGCGCTGTCGGGCATCGACGAGCGGCTGCTGACGCCCGAGCAGGTGCTGCGCGCGATCGACTCGGCGATCCGTCAGGTCGGCGATCACAACGTGATGATGACCGCGTTCGCCGCGGTGTTCGACTCGGTTAACGGCATCCTCCACTACGCGAACGCGGGGCAGAACTTCCCGTACGTGATCAAGCTCGGACACACTCGCTTGCTCGAGGACGCGAGCATCATCGCGGCGAGCGGCAATCCGCTCGGAGATCGCAGCATCGCCGTCGAGATCCGCTGCGGCTCGCTGCAGCTGCGCCCGGGAGATCTGTTCGTGTGCTTCACCGACGGCGTGGTCGAGCGCGCGAATACGGTCGGAAAGATGTTCGGTGACCGCCGCCTGCGCAGCACGCTGACCGGGCAGCCGCTGCCCGACGGTCCGTCTCTCGTCGCCCTGCGCGATCGTCTGGTCAGCACGCTCGAGGCCTATGGTGACGGCACCGCGGCCGAGGATGACGTCACGTTCGTGCTGTGTCAGTTCGATCCACCGGTCAGCCAGCCGCAGATCGTCGGGCGCGGAGCTGCATGACACCCCTCGTGCGACGAGCCTGCGTGCTCGCCGTCCTGTGTGCCGCCGTCCTCGCTCAGCGACCTGCTCGCGCCGACGGTCCGGCGGTCGACGTCGATGATCTGCCGCCGCTGCCTGCCGCGGAGGATGCGCCGTCGAGCTCGGCCACGGTGCTGGCCGCGGCATCCGTCGAGGAGGATGTGGTCGTCGGCGCCGCCAAGCGCGAGCAGAGTCTGGGCAACGTGGCCTCGGCGGTGACCGTGATCTCCGGCGATCGGATCCGCCGGTTCGGCTACCGCACGATCGGCGAGGCGGTCGCGAGCGTGGCCGGCGTCTATCTGGTCGACAACCGGCTCAGCTACTCGATCGGCGTCCGCGGTCTCCAGATCCCCGGCGACTTCAATAGCCGGATCCTCGTGCTCGTCGATGGCGCGAGCATCAACGAGGCGTGGGGTGCATTCGCCGGCCTCGGCTACGACTCGATCGTCTCGGTCGATGATATCGCGCGCATCGAGGTGATCCGCGGGCCGGTGTCATCGGTCTACGGCAACAACGCATTCTTCGGGATCATCAACATCGTCACGCGTGGTGCATCGGAGACCCCGCGGGCCTGGGCGCGCGCCGCGGTCAACTCGATCCAGGGTGTCGTCACCAGCGCTGGGTTCGCGAGCGGTGGCTTGCACCAGCAGCTGCGCGGCTCGGTTCACTTCATGAACCGGATCGGCGAGACCCTCGATGTCGCGGACATTCCCGACGGGCGGAACCTGAAGTTCGACGGCTCGCGATCGTTCATCGCCGGGCTGGTCGGCGCCTACGGCGGTAGCTTCCTACAGGTGCGCGCATCACACTACAGCCGCGAGTCGCCGTTCGCGCCGTACGACGTCAATCCGTTGATCCGGCCCTACGAGCAGTTCGATACCCAGCTGCTCGTCGAGGGTGGACACACGCGAGAGCTCACGAAGCGGCTGTCGGTAGCGGGGCGGATCTACACCAACCAGTACAAGTTCTCCGATACCGCGCCGCCGTACGAGCCGACCACCGGCTATGCCGTGGATTCCACCGGGCGCGCGCAGGTGTTCGGCGCCGAGGTCCGCGGCCGCTACGAGGTGGTGACGCCGAACAAGCTCGGGGTCACGGCCGGCACCGAGGTCAGCTACGACAAGACGCGGTCGACGGCGATCTCGGTCGGCAATCCGGCCAAGGCTCTGATCGAGGTCCCGCTCAGCTACAACCTCGAAGGCATCTACACGGAGGTCGATGGCCAGCCGCTGCGCTGGCTGGGCTTCACCGGCGGTCTGCGGCTCGATCGCAACTCGAAGCTCGAGGATCGGCTGAGCCCGCGCGCCGCGCTATTCGTCGCCGAGCCCGAGCGTTACGGGATCAAGCTGCTGTATGCCGAAGGCTTCCGCAACGCGAGCGCGTTCGAGGGGTCGTTCGACGATGGCGTGGACTTCCTCGCCAACCCCAACATCGGGGCCGAGACCATCCGCAGCTACGAGGCGGTGGCGTGGGCGAGGCCGACGTCGGGGCTCTCGGTGCGGCTCTCGGGCTTCTACTGGGATGCGCGCAAGATCATCGAGCAGGTCCCGGCGCAGAGTGATCCGAACAAGCTCCAGTTCCAGAACGTGACCCGCTACCTGTCCGCCGGTGCCGAGGCGGAGATGTCGTTTCGCAACAGCCGCGGGTGGTATGCGTTTGCAGGCGCGGCCTTCACGCACGTCGGAACCCGGGATGCGAGCGGTTCGCTGATCTATGGCCACGTCGCGAATGCGCCGGCGGTCACGGCGAGCGGTGGGCTATCGACCCCGAAGCTGTGGGGCAAGGCGCACGTCTCCGCCGAGGCCATCCTGATCGGCGCACGTCCAACCCGGGCCGCTGGTGACGGCAACCCATCGCCCGACTCGCCGGCGTGGGTCGGCGCGAACCTGACGATCTATGTTCCGGATGTTCGCGGTTTCGATCTGACGGCCGGCGTGCACAACCTGATCGGCAAGCGCGACCTGTTGCCCGCGCCCGGCGACTACGACCGCACGATGCCTGGTGTCCTCACCGTGCCTCGGGTTCCCGGCGAAGGGAGAGAGCTCTATGTCAAGGTTGGCTATGCGTACTGAGAGCCGACGACGTAGACATGGACCTGTCACGTGCAGGGGCACGCAGCACGGAGGTAGCCACTCTCGGGTCCAGGCCGCAGCCCGGATCGTGGACGTGCACGCGACACGTGGACGTCGACGGTTGTTCGCGGTGCTGTGTGTGATGGTCCTCGCGTCCACCGCACTCGCGCAGCGGCCCACTCGAGGCGAGGACGAGAGCGCGGCACTCGTCGACGAGGGACGCGCGGCGCTGAAGAACGGTGCGCTCGACGATGCCGGCAAGGCACTCGACCAGGCGATCGCGCTCAACCCGCGCCGGGTCGAGGCGTACGTGCTGCGCTCGGCGGTCTTCGCGGCCCGTAAGCAGTACCAGCAGGGCATCGAGCTGATGCGGCGCGCGCAGCGCCTGGCACCCGGCGATGACGACGTGCTGACCGCGCTCGGCTCGCAGCTCGTGCTGTCGGGAGATCGCGCGGCCGGGGTTCCAATCCTGCAGCAGGTCACGAAGAAACATGCCGAGCGCTACGACGCGCAGCTGCTGCTCGGTCATTACTGGCACGACAGCGGCAAATGGCCGGATTCGATCACCGCGTTCGAGGCGTACTTCGCGTTCCGCCCGGCCGCCCTCGCGAACGAGGATCCTCGTCATCAGGTCGACCTCGCCGATGCGTACCTGCGCTACCGCCAGCCGGCGAAGGCGCTGACCTTGTTCGAGCAGGCGTCGAATGCGCGGCGCACCGACCTGCGCGCGCGGATCGGCGTGACCTGGGCCACCGCGGCGATCGACTGCAAGCGAGCCCGCTCCCTGATCCGCGAGCTCGAGCCGTACGCCGATTCGCACCCCGAGGTCTGGCTGGTCGACGGGCAATGCGCGCTCGCGCTCGGCGATACGAATGCGGCACTCGAGCGCGGTCGCCGCTACCTCGAAAAGGCATCGACCGGCAGCGCCGCCGGTCATGCGCTCGTCGGCGAGGCGCAGGCGACGCGCGGCAATCTCGCGGAGGCGCGCAACGAGCTCGAGACGGCGATGCAGCTCGAGCCCACGCGCCGGCGCTGGACCGTGCGCTACGCGTTCGTGCTGCGCCGTGCGAGCGAGCCCAAGCCGGCGCTCGCCGCGCTCGAGAAGCTCGGCCCGCCGATCACTGCCGGGATCGATCCAGACTGGTGGACCGAGCTCGGCGAGGCCTTGCTCGCGACGGGAGACGCGAAGGCCGCTGCGCGGCGGCTCGTTCCGATCCTCCCCGACGTCCCGGGGAATTCGGCGCTCCGCACCGTGGCCGGCGCGGCACAGCTGCAGAGCGGGCAGGCCGAGGCCGCGATCAAGACCCTCGGCGAGGCAGAAGCGATCGCGAGCCAGCCGCGCTCTCGCAAGCTGCTCGTCGATGCGCTGACCACCGTGGCAGTGGCCAAGCTCTCTGCGAACGACGCGGCTGGAGCGGAGCTGCTGCTCGCGCGCGCGGATCAGCTCGAGGGAACGCCGCTGGTGTGGCGCAACCTCGGCATCGCGAGACTCGTGCTCGACAAGCCTGCCGATGCCGTCGTCGCTCTCGACAAGGCCGTGAAGGTGGACGCCAGCGGCATCGTGCTGATGCTCGCCGGTCGAGCGCACGCAGTCGCCGGAGATCTCGCCGGTGCGCGTGCGCTCTACGAGAGGGCGCTCGCCAGGGAGAACGGCAACCCGATCGAGGTCGCCCTCGACTGGGCGGCATCGGAGATCAGCAGCGGTGATCCGGCCGTCGCGGTGGCCGCGCTCGAGAAGACGGCGGGCTCGG
>JAYUVX010000165.1:0-5534 GCA_043753855.1 Myxococcales bacterium
GGTAGCCCGAACCAGCACGAGGCCGAGATCGCGATGCGCAAGGCGCACGAGCTGATGCTCCGCCACAACATCGAGGATGCACGCGCGCGAACGCACTCGGATGCCTACGAGATCCGTCACCTCGGCGATCCGCACCGCCGCGGCAATCGCGTGGAGGCCGAGATCGCCGGGCTGCTCGCCGAGTACTTCTTCGTCAAGGTGATCCGCGTCCCGGTGTACCTGCCACTCACCGGCAAGCGCGGCCAGGTCTACGAGCTCGCCGGCACGCGCGCGAACCTCGAGATGGCGTGTCACGTCCACGCGTTCCTGCTCGCCACGGCAGAGCGGCTGTGGCTCGCGAACCGCGGTGATGTCCGCGTCCGCAGCGGGCGCGACCGGATCTCCTATCAGTCGGGCGTGGTCGGCGGGTTCCGCGAGAAGCTCCGCACCGAGCGCACCGAGCTGCGGGGCACCGGCCTGGTCTGGCTCGGCGACCGCGGCCTCGACGCCTACTATCACGCGCGTCATCCGCGGATCGAGCATCGTCGTCGACGCGTGCGGTTCGATGGTGCCCACGCGGCGGGCCGCGAAGCCGGGCGCACGGTGGTGCTCCATCGCCCGGTCGAGACCGGGCCGAGCGGCGGCACCCGCCTGCTGCACGGGTAGCGGATCACGCGCCCGCTGCGGTTTCCTTTCACACCGGAGCGAGGTAGGTCTCGCACCCATGGGTCAGCTCGACGAGCGCAGCTTCGAGGCCACCGTGGGTGGCGGATGCCCGGGCTGCAAGGCCGCGACCCTCGAGATCAAGAGCTTCATCGATCAGCGCATCCTGCTGATGCTCGCCGATCCCAACGACGCCGGCCGCTGGGTCCACGATGGCGAGAAGTTCGTCGACGGCACCTACTCGATCAGCTGCCCGAGCTGCTCGCACGTCGTGTTCACCAGCGACATCTGCCCGCGCTGCAACGCACCCGGCGGGCTCGCGAAGGCTCTCGGCGAACCGTCGCGGTTGCCGATCCCCAGGCGGTGCCCGAGCTGCAACGAGCTCGAGCTGCTCGCCCTCGCCTTGGTCCCGGCGACCGCACGCTACGGCGGCGGCACGTCGCCGAAACCAAAGGCCCTGGCGGAGTACGGCGAGCTCGGCCATCACATGGTCGCGTACGCCTGCGAGTCCTGCGACAACGCCGTGGTCACGCAGAAGTGCCCGCTCTGCGACGCACCCGGCCCGCTGCGTCCGCGCCCGTAGGGGTCGTGGTAACACCCGCGGATGCCCATCTCGATCGGGACACCGCTCTCCCCCTCCGCGACGCGCGTCCTGCTGCTCGGCTCGGGCGAGCTCGGCAAGGAGGTCGTGATCGAGCTGCAGCGGTTCGGCGTCGAGGTGATCGCGTGTGATCGCTATCCCGATGCACCGGCGATGCAGGTCGCCCATCGCAGCCACGTGATCGACATGCTCGATCGCGCGGCGCTGCGCCGGGTGGTCGAGCTCGAGAAGCCGCACCTGATCGTCCCCGAGATCGAGGCGATCGCGACCGCCGAGCTGATCGACCTCGAGGCCGAAGGCTGGACGGTGATCCCGACGGCGCAGGCAGCACGGCTCACGATGGATCGCGAGGCAATCCGCCGGGTCGCCTCCGAGGAGCTCGATCTGCCGACGGCGCGCTACCGGTTCGCGGATACGTTCGACGAGCTGAAGGCCGCCGCGACGGCGTTGGGATGGCCGGTGGTGATCAAGCCGATCATGAGCTCGTCGGGCAAGGGCCAGTCGGTCGCGAGGACCGAGGCCGATCTCGAGCACAGCTGGCACTACGCGCAGACCGGCGGCCGCACCGGTGCGGGCCGGGTGATCGTCGAGGAATTCATCCAGTTCGAGAGCGAGATCACGATGCTGACCGTGCGCGCGGTGAACGGCACGCTGTTCTGCGATCCGATCGGCCACCGGCAGGTCGGCGGGGACTACGTCGAGAGCTGGCAGCCGCACGCGATGAGCGAGCTGCAGATCCAGCGCTCGCAGGCGATCGCGCACAAGATCACCGAGCGGCTTGGTGGCCGCGGGATCTTCGGTGTCGAGCTGTTCTTGCTCGCCGATGATCGCGTGATGTTCAGCGAGGTCAGTCCGCGACCACACGACACCGGGATGGTCACGATGGGCACCCAGGTGTGGAGTCAGTTCGCGCTGCACGCCCGCGCGATCCTCGGGCTGCCGATCGCCGCGATCCGCCGCCACAGCGCCGGGGCGAGCGTGGCCCTGCGCGCCGATGCCGAGCTGCGATCCCCGGTGCTCGATGGACTGACCTCCGCCTACAGCACGCCCGATGTCGACGTGCGGTTCTTCGGCAAGCCCAGCGCTGGCCCGCGGCGGCGCCTGGGCGTGGTGCTGGCGACCGGCGCCACCGCCGACGTGGCGCGGGCCACAGCGAACCGCGTTGCGGGCGAGCTGCAGCTTCGCGACGCCTAGCCGGCTGGCGTATGCTGATGCGATGAGGTGGTTGATCGTCCTCGGGCTCGTGGCGTCGTGCGCGCAGGACGGTGGCGTGATCATCGAGGTCACACCGAGCGATCCCGGCGTCGATCAGATCCGGTTGTTCCTCGGGACCGGGAACATGACGAAGGACGCCGCGCTCGAGCTCCCCAAGGCAGCCACCGCGACGGCAGAGCTCGACCACGTGACGTACTGGTCGCGAGACGCGCACAACGAGCTCGATACCCGGACGATCAAGTCCGGACAGACCGCGCGGTTCGTGCTCGTGCGCTCCGACACCGACCACCTCGGTGCCGTGATCGCGGTGGGCTACGCGAAGGGCAAGGTCGTCGAGGTCGCGACCAGGTTCGGCATCGAGCTGCCCGCCCGGAAGTACGCGGAGTATCACCTGACCCTGCAGCGCCCGGCGACCCCGCCCGTGAGCTGGGGCCCCGATCTGTCCGTGGACCCGCGTGATGCGGTGTGCATCGGCGTCGTCGATCCGACCCAGCAGGATCCGTTCGCCAGGTCGTTCATCGTGACCGATCATGATCAGGATTGCGATGGCCTGATCGAGGGCGACGGGCGCGAGTGCAATCCCGATGCGTGGTTCGGGCAGCGCTCCGCGAACCTCCGCGAGCTGACCTGCCTGTCCCGCCAGACCACCCCGGCGAGGTGCTACCTCGGCGGTCCGACGTGCGCGGACAACAAGCCCGTGGACACCAAGACCTGCAGCCCCACCGCCTACTGCGTGCCTCCGAGCGTGTGCGCGAGCTGTCAGGGCGATCTCGCGTGCGCGGAGGACATCACCCGCGCACCGGTCCGACCCGCGGGCTACGCGTGCACCGTGCGCGTGGTCAACGGTGAGCTGTGCCGTGATCCGATCGTGCTGGTCACCCCCCCGGTCAACGGCATCGACTGCACGTCCGCACTGATCGGCAATCCGGGTCACCCGTTCGACGACCGCCTCGTCATCGACGGCGCGACGTTTCGCCTGAAGCTCGATCCGAAGTGCCGCGTCGCGATCGAGCCCCAGGGGCAGCCGCCGAGCAACGCGCAGGGGCCGCTCGGGATGATGGTCGCGGTCGGCCTCGACAACGGTCGCGGCGTCGCTGTCCCCGTCGTGCTGACCCTCGACGGCTCGACGACCAGCTGCGAGAACAGCGAGGTCAAGTGCACCCCCGACGCCAACCTCGGCGGTGCCGAGCTGCTCGCCTGTGCCGCGAGCTGGAACCCGCCGATGCCGGCTCCGGGGCTCCCCGCGGGCGCCCATGACCCGACGTTGACCTCCGACATGCTCCAGATCTGGTTCACGACGGATGACAAGACGATCTTGCACTCCTCGCGGCCCTCGATCACCGCCAGCTGGGGTTCACCCGTCGAAGTCATGCAGCTCGGAACCGACATGAGCCACACCGTCGCGCCGCAGGTCAGCGGCGATGGCCTGCACATGCTGCTCGGCAGCGATCGGCTCGACGCCGGTGGGATCACCGGATACGACCTGTTCACGACGAGGCGCGCCGATCCCGCGCAGCCATGGCCGACCCCGCAGCGGATCGTCGAGCTGGCGAGCACCCGCGACGAGACCAGTGGCTCGCGGAACGCGGACGAGACCGTGATGGTGTTTGCCGCGGACAGGGACGGACCGACCTCCGACCTCTACCAGACCTCCAGGACCGGCAACGACGTGTGGAGCACGCCGACCAGACTCGACCTCTCGACGTCGACGCTCTCGGAGCTCGACCCGTTCCTCAGCAAGGATGGCGAGACCCTCTACTACACCGCGGCCGGGCCGTCATCGGCGACCTTGGGTGCCGAGCTGCTGGTCGCCCGACGCGCGAGTGTCGCGGATGCGTTCGCGACCCCGCAACGGATGGCGGAGCTCAGCTCGCCGCAGGACGACAAGGATCCGTGGGTCTCCGACGACGGGCGCACGATCTTCTTCACCAGCAATCGGCTCGGCGGCGTCGATCGGATCTTCTTCTCGACACGCTAGTGCTAGGTTCGCCGGATGAAGGACACGCTGTTCGTGCTCCGGCCCGGCTTTGACGATCGCGGCACCACGTACTTTTGCCCGTTCAGCGCCGAGGTCGTGGGCTTCCTCGCGTACTACCCCGCGGTCAAGGACACGCTCGAGATCATCGAGCTCGAGTTCTCCAAGCCACGCCACCCGCTCGTCGACCTGATCGGCCCGGACCACCAGGCAGCGCCGATGCTCGTGCTCGCTGCGGATCCCGAGTCGCCTCCACCGCGGGTCACGATCGGTCACGCCAACGGCCGCGCGTTCGTCGGAAAGACGATCGAGATCCTGCGCTACCTCGCCGCCACCCGCAGCGTCCCCGGGCCGCACTGATGGGCAGCGAGGTCGAGCGCAAGTACCTCGTCGATCTCACGCAGTGGACCCCGCGCGATGCGGGCGTGCGCTACCGCCAGGGCTACCTCAGCTCCCACGCCGAGCGGGTGGTCCGGATCCGGCTGCACGGGAACACCGCCAAGCTCACGATCAAGGGCGCCACGCAGGGGGTCACACGGGCCGAATACGAGTACGATCTGCCGCTCCAGGATGCGACCGAGCTGCTCGCACTGTGCGAACGGCCACTGATCGAGAAGACCCGGCACACCGAGCAGCACGCCGGGATGACGTGGGAGATCGATGTGTTCCACGCCGACAACGACGGCCTGGTGATCGCCGAGGTCGAGCTGACCTCCGAGGCGCAGGCGATCGAGGTCCCGGCCTGGGCGGTCCGGGAGGTGTCCGACGATCCGCGATATTACAACTCCAATCTGATCGCGCATCCCTATCGCTCCTGGGTGAAGGAGATGAAGGATCCGTAACGCGCACGACAACTCGGCGCGGACATGCACGGTTAGCGCGAAACATCGACGATCCGCGGGCGCAGCTTGATACTGTCATGGGTGGTGTCTCGAATCGTTGGTTGTGCGGTGGTCACCGCAGTTCTGCTGTCCGCGTGCGACTCCTCGGTACCTCCGCTGGCCACAGCAGAGCCCGGGGTGGTGTTCACGTTCCCCATCGACGGGCAACGCGATGTTCCGCTCGGATCGCGGATCGTCGTCACGTTCTCCGATGACGTCG
>JAYUVX010000166.1:0-16689 GCA_043753855.1 Myxococcales bacterium
GAACGGTCACGGCGCCAATGGGCACGCGACCCCGCCGGCAAGCACCGGAAGCACCAATGGCAATCAACCTGGAGAGATCGAGCCGGGCTGATCCCGACCGAGTCAGCGGGATGAAATCGCAGCGGATTCACCTCCTCCTCGTCGAGGATGATGATCTGGACGTCATGAATGTCCATCGCGCGCTGGCGTCCGCTGCCGAGATCGCCTCGATCACCGTCGCGCGCGATGGCCTCGAGGCCCTGAAGCTGCTCCGGGCAGGCGAGCTGCCGATGGAGCGTCTCGGCGTGCTCGCTGACCTACGGATGCCCAGGATGTCGGGCCTCGATCTACTGAAGGAGCTCCGCAATGATGCGCGGCTCAAGCAAGTGCCGATGGTGATGCTCACCACGTCAGACGAGCCGCACGACCGCGACGCCGCTTTCTGCCTCGGCGCCGCGGGCTACTTCGTGAAGCCCGCGGGTCCCGGACAGTTCAAGCGGATCATGGACGCACTGCGGAGCTACTGGTTTGTGGCAGAGTTCGTGCCACCGCCGTTCGCGGATACGCACAAGTCATGACGGAACGACTACGCATCTTGATGATCGACGATGACCTCGTCGATCGCCTCGCCATTCGCCGTGCGATCGAACAGAGCGGTCTACACGCCGACATCGTCGAAGCCACGTCGGGCAGCGAGGCGCTCACCATCGTTGCCGCACATCAGTTCGATTGCTTGCTGCTCGAGCACGATCTGCCGGGGATCAACGGCGTCGACATCGCGCGCCAGCTCCGCTCGACCGGGAACCTGACGCCGATCGTGCTCGTCACCGGCCAGCAGAACGAAGAGCTAATGCAGGCAGCGGTCGATGCCGGCGTGACCGACTTCTTTCCGAAGGGCGATCTGTCGCCTCGTCGGCTCGCGCTCCGGATCCGGTTCGCGGTCCGGATCGGGCGCGCCGAAGCCGAATCGGCCCGCTCGCTCGCCGCAGCCACCCAGGCCGCGCGCGCTCGTGACGACGTGCTTGCGGTTGTCTCCCACGATCTTCGGGGCCCGCTCCACGCGATCAGCCTCGCATGCGAGGCGCTGCGGGAGGAGTCCACGGGCGACGCACTTCGCTATCTGGGCGCGATCGAGCGTGCATCGCAGCGCGCCGAGCGCCTGATCCGCGATCTTCTCGAGGCAAGCGCGATCGAGAACGGCGCGCTGATGCTCAACCGCGGCACCGTCGATGCCGGCGCGATCGTCCGTCAGGCCGCGGCCGATCACGAGCTACTGGCGAAGGAGACCGGCGGCAAGATCACCACCGTGGTTCCCGAGCAGCCCACGTTGGTGTCCGCGGATCGCGATCGCGTACTCCAGGTGCTGGGCAACCTGATCGGCAACGCGCTCAAGCATGCCCGCGGCGCACCGGTCGAGATCGCGATCACTCGGCGCGATCACGAGGCCGTGATCGCCGTTCGCGATCGTGGTCCCGGCATCAGCGACACCGAGCTCCCCCACGTGTTCGACCGCTACTGGCACGGCCGCGCCAAGAAGGGCGGCGCCGGTCTCGGTCTCGCGATCGCGAAGGGCATCGTCGAGGCGCATGGCGGCACGGTCGCCGTCGCGAGCCGTCAGGGCGAGGGCACCGAGTTCTCGTTCACGTTACCGCTCGCTCATCGACCGTAGTTGTTCGTCATCGTCCGTTCCATCCAGCGCGTGGCACCTGGCTTGCTGTGGATTCGGTTCATGCAGAGCCCCGAACCTCAGAACGATCCGGATACTTACGCTGCTGGTGTCGGAGAGGAGCTCGAGCTCCTCGAGGAGGAGACCGCCCAGCGTGTACATCGCACCGACAGTGGCGACGAAGGACTCGATGACGCGGCGCTATCGGGTGACGATCTTGCCGAGCTCGACGAGGACGATCTCAAGGACATGGAAGGTCCTGACGCCTGAACGGCGGCTACTCTTCGTGCTGCACGCGCGACCCTCGGATCGGGGCTGTTGGCTCGGTGTGCTCGCCGATCACGGTCTGCGGCACTCCGTCGGCGTGCGCGACCGCGTGCTGCGCCGAGGTGCGCGCCGAGGTCTGGGCGCGCAGCTTGATCAACGCGCGCTGAACCTCCTCGGCGGACGGGCGCTCCTCACAGTTCTTCACGAGCATGTGCTCGACCAGCTCGACCAGTCCGTACGGCGCATCGGGACACCGGGGCGCCAGCGCAGGCACCGGGCGATTGAGGTGCTGCACGAGGATCTCGACCGAAGATGCACCGAGAAACGGTGGTCGCCCGGTGAGTGCCTGGTAGGCCACGACACCGAGGCCGTAGACATCGCAGAACCCGTTCGTCGGACCACCGCGCGCCTGCTCGGGCGCCATGTAGGTGGGCGTTCCAATCGCCTCGTTCATGTTGGTGAACCGCTCACCAGCGTGGTGGTGGGCGATCCCCCAGTCGATGACTCGCACCCGGC
The DNA here is from genome assembly GCA_043753855.1 of Myxococcales bacterium. GTDB lineage: Bacteria > Myxococcota_A > Polyangia > Haliangiales > Haliangiaceae > JABFXX01. The sequence continues at coordinate 2,429 of JAYUVX010000166.1, forward strand.
ATGCCGGGTCATCGGGCGTAAGGAAGATGTTGTCGGGCTTGAGGTCCCGATGCGTGACGCCACGGGCGTGCGCGGCAGCGAGCACTCCCGCCACTCCTTCCACGAAGTCGGCCACGTCGCCGGGCGCGACGAGCTCGCGCTGCATCCGCGCGGCGAGCGGAGCTCCATCGATCAGCTCCATCGCGATCCACGGGCGACCATCTTCGAGCAAGCCGCACTCGAAGAGCCGAGGGATGCCCGGGTGCGACACCGACGCGAGGATCGACGCCTCGCGCATCATGCGATCGATCGCACGCTCCTGGCTCAGCTGGTCCTCGCGCATCACCTTGAGCGCGGCAGTGCGCCCGGTGAGCGTGTGGACCGCGCGGTAGACCCATCCCATGCCGCCGCTGCCGACCACACCATCGACCCGGTAGGCGCTCACGATGGCGCCGTCGGGCAGCGCACCTTCTTGCGCGAAGTCCGGATGGACAGTGACGGGGGCGCTGGCCATGGGACCGACCAATCATGCAGCACACCGCGTGCCAGCACGCTCGATGCGATCGCTTCTTGTGCGCTGGGGCCACGAATGTCGCCTGAGTCACCGGAATCAAGAGGAACTTGGCTTACGAAAACTAGGCAAGGAACGTGCAGCGATGGGCTGCATGACGTCCGAACCTTTGGTCCAGCTCGGTCCCGACGTGGTCGTGGGGTCGTACCGGATCATCAAGGAGATCGGGCGCGGTGGCATGGGCACGGTCTACGAGGCCGTCCACACGATCTTACCGCGACGAGCGGCGCTCAAAGTGATGCACGGAGAGCTGCGCCGTCAGCCCGGGATGTCGACGCGGATGGTCCAGGAGGCTGCAATCCTCGAGGACGTTCGTCATGGCGGGCTGGTGCGCGTGTTCGAATGCAACGAGCTCGAGGACCGGCGTCCGTGGATCGCGATGGAGCTCGTCGAGGGCGAGACGCTCGCCAATCGGCTCCACTTCGCTCCCAAAATGCCCGCCGCGGAAGTGGCGAAGTTGCTGTCCGAGGTCGCAGATGTTCTCGCAGCGGTGCACGTCCGCGGCATCGTCCACCGCGATCTCAAGCCGGACAACCTGCTGCTAACGCCGACCGATCCGTGCTTTCCGCTGCGGCTGATCGACTGGGGTGTCGCGAGGCTCGGCCCGATGGGCCGGCTCACCCTCGACGGGTTGACGCCCGGTACGCCGATCTACATGTCCCCCGAGCAGGCGACGGGAAAGAACATCACGCCTGCGTGCGACATCTATTCGCTGGGCGTCATCGCTTACGAGGCGCTCGCCGGTCATCCGCCGTTCGACGGCAGGACGCTGGCCGAGGTCGTGTGCATGCACCTCTCGAGTGAGCCGGCACCGCTCGCGGATCAGTGCGACGCGCCGGCGGAGCTCTGTAGCCTCGTGCTGCGCATGCTGGAGAAGGACCCCACGTTCCGCCCGGGGGCGATCGAGGTTCTCCAGCAGACGCGGGCGATCGCCCTCGAGCAGACCTCCGCGTACGCCGAGTTCGAGGTGACCGGCGTCGAGGAGCTTCCGACCAAGAGCAAGCCGACGCGGGTCCGCCCGCAGGCGCTGATCCACCAGGGCATCCCCAGCGACGAGGTCGTGGTGGTCGATCCCGAGGCGCTCGAGTTCGGGACCACCGAGATGGTCCCGGTGGTCCGGCTTCCGCGCTGGACGCCGGACATCCAGGCGTCGGTGGGGAGTGGCGCCCGGATGAGCGCGATCACGCCGAAGTCGCCTCGCGACCACGTCGCCGGCGAGATCCAGAGCAAGCGGCGCTCGTGACACGTGGCGCGCTCCGAGCGATCTCGTCACACTGGGCTCTCGCGCACGTGCTGAGTGTGAGCTGCGGGTGAGGATCGAGACCACCACGGAGCGCGGTCGAATGTCGGTGTCTTCGGCACGTGACGTGCTCCGTATCCGCCGCAGGAGAATATCATGAACAACCGAAACGGAACGACCATGGGTCAGGACCTCGGCGACAAGGCCGAAGGCCGCATCGATCATATCAAGGAGAGCGTGAAGGGCCTCGTCGACAACGCCGAGGAGCGCGCCACCAAGATCAAGGACCGCGCGATCGAGGTAAAGGACGAGGCGATGTCACGTGGCAATGCGCTCATCGAGCGCGCGGCGGACATCATCAAGGCCAATCCGCTCAAGGCCGTCGGCGTCGCGTTCGGCGTCGGTTACCTCGGCATGCGTCTGTTCCGCCGCTAGCCCACATGTTGTCAAGCCGACAAGACGCGCGACACGAGGACCCGGGTGAGCTGATCTCCGGAGTCATCAGCGACGCGCGCGAGCTCGCTGTTGCCGAGGTCGACAAGTTCAAGGCAGAGGCGAAGCAGGTTGGTGTGGCGGCAAAACGTGCCGGTATCAGTCTCGGAATCCTGATCGCCGCGACGATCTTTCTCGGGCAGTCGCTCGGGTTTGCTCTCGTTGCGTTCGGGCTTCCGGCTTGGGCTGCGTTCGGCATCCTTGCGGTGATCACCGGAGTTGCTGCCATCGTGTTCATCAAGCAACCAAGCGGCGTCGCGAAGGCGACCTGAGAGGATCGATCCATGGAGACCACCAACGAGCCTGTCGTGCGCGACGCCGATGAGCGAGCCGAGCGCGCGAAGGACTCACTGACCGAGCGGATCGATGAGCTCAGCCGCCGCTTCCGCGGCGCCAAGAACATGATGAACGTCGAGGCGCAGATCGTGGAACACCCGTGGCCGGCCGTCGGGGTCGCGCTGGCGCTCGGGGCGCTCGCCGGCATGGCCGGGAGCGGCCAGAACACTCCTGCACCGGAACGTTCACTCGGGGGCGCCGTGATCGCGGGCGTCGGGGCCGTCGCACTTCGCCTGCTCAAGAGCTATGCGTTCAGCAAGCTCGCGGATGCGGCGAAGGGCTGGGCAGACGAGCGAGGCGATACGTCCCAGAAGATCGCGTCACGTGATCCTTCGGTCGAAGCCTTCTTCCGTCAATAGCCTCGGACGATACGAACGACTCGAACCGCCGCTGAGGGAATCAGCGTCGGTTTCGTTCGTGGTCAGCTGCTTGGGAGGGGTTCTAGGGTTGGAGTTCGGCGCCGACGTCTGGAAGTCCATACCGTCGAGGTTGCCCGTCAAAATCGACCGCAACGTCCGTGGCCGGAGCCGTGTTCACCGCCGGGCTCAAGGCATCTGCCAGGTGGTAATCGAACGGGATCGTGATCGGCGCGACAAAGTGCATAGAGTGGGCTGCGTAGGCTGACCTCGCAGTCCATCTCGAGGCATCGGACGCGATCTGTCGACGACGCCCACGATCGGCAGAGAGGCGATCGCCGCGCGCCTCGTCGCTCACGTCGGTCGTAGTCGTTGGACAGCTGGATCGCCGCAACCCGTCCTGATACGCGGTCACGCTCGCGTACTTCCCACTTCGCCGAACAAATGCAGACTTGGCCACCCGCCCATCCGAGAAGCTGCGCAATCTCGCCACGATCGATGGCGTCCGCACCACCTCACGGTCAAGCGCGGAGCTACAGCGCGTCCCAGACGTAGGCCTGTTCGACGACCGGGTAGCCGCGCACCGACGACTGGGTGCGCGCGCCCTCGCGACCGCCCATCGCCTCGTAGAACCGGCGCGCGTGGGTGTTCTGCTGGAGCACCCAGATGATCAGCGAGGTCATCTGTCGCGACCGGCACCACGCCGTGGTTCCTTCGAACAGCTCGCGCCCGAGGCCATACCGCTTGGCTTGATCGACGATGTAGATCTCGTAGAGTTCGCCGACGCGCGGACCCTGGCGGCGACTCGGTCCGGCGTTGCAGAAGCCGACCAGGTCGCCGTAGGTCGTGTCATATGCGACAAGATTGAGCGCCTCGGAGTCGAGCAGGATCTCGCGGCGCATCGAGGCGCGCCGAGCGGTGTCCATGGTGTCGAGGATCGAATCCGGGAGAATGCCGCGGTAGCTGGTCTGCCAGCTCAGCGTCTGCACGCGGGCGATCTCGGCGGCGTCCACGACCGAGGCCGGCCGGATCGAGAACCGATCAAGCTCGAGACGAGCGAGCATCACCCGATCAGGATACACCTCGCGCGACGGCTGCAAGCTCCGTCATCGTCTCGACGTGGTGGATGTGGCCGCGCGTCGAGAACCCACCGCTCTTGCGTCCGCCGATCACCACGGTCGTGGTCGACGGCAGCGTTTGCAACCACTCCTCGATCGACCGCATACGAGCAGGCGCCAGGGGCGCGCTGATGCTGATCCACACCAGGCGCGGCTGATGCTCCGCAACCGCGGCCGCGAGCGCGACCACGGGCGTATCGGGACCTAGGTTGACGGCGCGCAGCCCGCACGAGGCAATCACCATCGCAGCCATGAACGACGGGAGGATGTACGGATCATCTTCGGGCGTGGCACCGACCGCGACCGGTGCACTCGAGGGTACCGAGAACGTGCTCCGCAGCTGCGCGAGCGCCTGCAGGCACACATCCGTAGCGCGGTGCTCGATGAAGATGCCGGCCTCGCCGTGCGTCCACAGCTCGCCGAGCGTGTGCATCGCTTCGCGCACGGGCCCATCACAGAGCTCCTCGACCGAAGCGCCGCCGAGATAGCGCGAGAGGAGCCAGCCGCGCGCGCCGACCACGTCGCCGACCCGCAGGTGATGCAGCAGCCGCTCGCCGCTTGCCAGCGCTATCTCGGGGAGGTCCAGAATTTCTGGATGCTCGATCGGCGCGCCGGTCTCGCGGATGAAGCGCAGCGCCTCCGACAGCGCGATCCGGCGGTGCCCGCCATCGGTCCGCATCGCCTCGATCCGGCCCGAATCGACCCATCGCTTCAGCGACGACTCGCTCACGCCCAGGGCGTGGGCCAGCTCCCGGGGCGACAACAGCCTCATTACACCATGATGCCCGCCGGACGACGGGGTTACAGCAACTTGGCCCCCTTGACATGAACGTTTTAACGGTCATTATGGTGCTTATGAACGATTTGGACGTTTCGTTTGGACCCGAAGATCGCGGTTTCGTCTACGCGGTCGCCCGCCGCATCGTGGGGTCCGGCGAGGACGCCGATGACGTCACCCAGGAGGCGCTGCTGCTCGCGTACCGGTACCGGGCCTCGTTTCGCGGCGAGTCGAAGTACCGGACCTGGCTGTACCGGATCGCGTCGACCACAGCGCTCGGTCACCTGCGCAAGCGCCGCCGGTCGAGGGAGCTGCTGACCGAAGAGCCGGTCGAGAGCATCGACGGGGCCAAGTCCCCGGAGGACGAGGTCGGAGATGCGGAGGCGATCGACCTGCTGCAGCGCTCGCTGCGTCGGCTCGAGCCGAAATATCGCGACGTCATGATCACCCGCGCGGCATCGACCGAGGTCGAGACCGCGAAGTGCCTGGGGATCACCGTGGCGAACGTGAAGGTCCGCGCGCACCGTGCTCGCAAGCAGCTGCGCGCGCTGATCGAAGCCGGCTAACTGGGCGCCGCGCCGGCCGAAATCGCAGACCGGCCCACCGAGTTTCCGGCACCGAAGCTACGGGGCGCGCTCGACGCTGTAGCCCGCGCGTTCGAGCATCGCCGGCAAGCCGTGGTCGCCGAGCAGGTGCGCGAGCCCGACGGCCACGAACGCCCCGCCCTCGGATAGATCGCGGACAAGCGCCGGCTGCCACGCGCGATTGCGCTCCCACAGCAGGACCTCCGACGTGCGCGGCGTGATCAGGAGCGCCGCCATCAGCTCGACGTCTCCGGTGCGGTACGCGGTGGCGAGCCGATCGACCTCGCAACGCATCGTGTCGCGCGCGCGGATCACCTCGCTGAGATCCGCGATGCCAACGACCTTGTCGAGTGCGATCATCTGCTGTCCCCAGGTCTCGAGCGCCTCGACGGGCAGCCTGTTGCGGCGCGCACGCTTGGCCAGCTCGCTATCCATCGCGACGCCCTTGTTCGGCGCAACGACCTTGTCGAGCAGGATCATCGCGTACCAGGGCCGGACGCGGCGGAGCACATCCTCCTTGATCGTCCCGGCAAGCCGATCGCGCAGGTCGTACCAGTCCGCCGCGGGGAGCCGCTGATCGATGCCGAGCCCCGACGCATAGCGGCTCAGGTCGCGAACCTGGTCGGCATCGGGCTCGACATCCCCGCGTCGGCCCATCCCGGTGGTGGACCTTCCACAGGAACGCGGGACCTTGCTCGACCCGCGGCAGCACCGGGCAGGCCGGCGGCTTTGGCGCGCAGCCGACGAGCGCGATCCAGAGGATCAGGATGCGGATCACGTGCGCTGATGATAGCGGTTCCAGGCACTTGAGAGGTCTGGTGATCTGTCTGTTGCCGTTCGTCGCTCATCCAAGTACGAGTCCTGCAGTGGCGACCAACGACAGTCCTACCTCCGATGCAGCGCCTGCGGGTCCGCCCCCGGGCGGCATCAAGCGCAAGAACATCATCATCATCGCCGTAGTCACGCTGGCCGTCTGGGCCTTCGCGATCCAGACGGGCAGCACCGTGCTGATGATCATCGTCGGGGTCCTGACGCTGGTCCTCGCGGGCGTGCTGATCTGGGCGTTCCGGATGATCCGCAAGCAGCGCGGGCTGGTCGGTCTGCTCCAGGGCGCGACCGAATCTCCCGAGGCGCGGCGCGATGCCCTCGCGAAGCTGTCGGGAGACAAGGACGCGAGCTCGCCGACCAAAATGTTCGCCCGCGCGCAGCTGATGGCGCAGGACGATCCGAAGGGTGCGCTCAAGCTGCTCGAGCCGGTCACGCTGAGCACGTTCCCAGCCGCGATGCAGGATGATGTGTCGCTGCTGAAGGCGCAGCTCTACCTGTCGTTCGGCCGCACGCAGGACGCGCGCAAGTGTGCTGACTCGATGAACCTCGACAACCCGGATCGCAAGGAGATCCGTCCGTACGCCGCCGGCATCGTCGCCGAGGCGTGGGGCCGCACCGGCAAGTCGAAGGAAGCGCTCGCACTGCTCGACACGGTGGAGCTGCCGAAGAAGAACGGCGAGCAGATCGCCGTGCAGCTGCGGATCGCGCGCGTGTTCGCGAAGTTCGCGTCGAACCAGCGCGGCCCTGCGCGCCAGGAGCTGCTGGCGCTGGCCGAGGAGGACGTGAACTACCTCGGCCGGTTCCTCTCACCGCAGTTCCGCGTGCATCCCGAGCTGCAGAAGCTCGCGCGCAGCGTGCTCGAGCAGAATCCCGGCGCGCGCAGGATGGCGAAGTCGCAGTCGCGCGCACAGAAGCGCGGGTAGCTCGGTTCAGACGACGGGAGGCGGCGCGCCGGGCGGCAGCGTCTGCGTCTCGGGCTCGCGGAGTGCGATGCCGGTGATCCCCGCGATCGAGACGAGCATCAGGCCGGCGAGCCACAGGCCGTAGCGACCGCCAGCGTCGATCTTGACGTCCTTGCTCATCCGGCTGCCGGCTGACTTGCCGAGCGATTCCTTATCGACCGCATCACGCAGCTCGCCGCCGACCTTCAGCCACAGACCGACGAGGACGCCGATCGTCGCGAGCGAGAGGGCGAGGCTCGCCAGCATTCCCTTGCGGTTGCGGCGCCATGCCGCGGCGAACAGGCCCAGCGCGAGGAGGAGCGCGACGATCGCGAGCGGCTCACGCCCGACGTTGTCGACGTGCCCCGTCAGCGCGCCACCGCCGCCGTGGTCGGAGCCGACGATCGAGTCCCCATCGGCGTCGTGACGCTTGTGCTGGCGGCCCTCCTGGTTCTCCACCTCCGTGATCATGCCGCCCGGCTTGCAGCCACCGACCATGTCGGCGCCGGAGACGGTGATGACGTCCATCCCGTCGCAGGACACGCCGAAGAACGGCAGGAAGAATGCGGCGATCACGATCGCGCTCACGTACCGCCCGACCTTGTTCCACAGGAGTCGCTTGCTCGCCATCGGCGCCACACTACCTCACAAGCCGCTTTGATCGCTTCCAGAACGGATGCTGCGCGGCTCGTAGCCGCCCGGGCGCCAGAGCAACCAGACCATGGAGCCGGGCACCACCCAGCCGCCGAGCAACCAGGCCACCGCGTCGTAGTTGCCGAGGCCGCCGACCAGCTTGCCGATCACCGGGCTGATGATCAGCAGCGACAACGACTGCGCTCCCGCGAGAATGCCTCCCGCCAGGGAGACCGACGCCGGCGGCATGCGCCCGAGCAGATCCGCGGTCACCAGCGTGTACGCCGCGCCCCGCCGGCGAGCGCGATGCCCAGGATCATCATCGCGTCCCATGGGCCGCGCGCCAGCGGTAGGAGCGCGAAGCTCGCACAGAGCACCATGCTGATCGCATGGAGGAGCCGAGGCGGTGCACCTCCGCGGCGCTGGCGAGACGCGGCGTCCCCGAACGCGATCGCACCGAGGTCGAACATCAGCGGCGGCAGCCACAGGTACGCACCCACGTCCTGCTGCTGCAGACCGAGATCGCGCACCAGGTACTTCGCGCCCCACGCCCCGAGGAACCCGGTCACCGGTGCCACGGCGACGATCCCGATCAGCGCGCGGATCATCAACGGGTGCTGCGCGAGCTGCCCGAACGTGGCGCGGGGTTGGACCACCACCTCGCGGGGGACATCGAGCTTCGCGCGAGCAGCGGATCGGCTCGTGATCCAGATCCACAGCGGCACCCACGCGAGGCCGATCGTCGCGGTGCCCAGAAACGCCGTGCGCCAGCCATACAACCCGTAGAGCCAGGCCGCGACCGGAGGTACCAGCATGGCGCCGATCGACGAGCCCGTGAACAGCACGCCGAACCCGCGCTCGCGATCCTGCGCCGGGAGCACGCGCTGCAGGGTCTGCGCAGCGCCCGGAAAGCTCGGTCCCTCGGCAACGCCGAGCGCGATCCGCAGGGCGAACAGCACGCCGAACGTCGGGACCAGCGCGTGCAGCGCCGCGACCACCGACCACAGCAGCACCGAGCCGACCAGACCTCGACGCGCACCGATCCGATCGATCCACCAGCCCGCGAGCGGCGTGGCGCCAAGGTACGCGAGCGAGAACGCGGAGGTCAGCCAGCCGTACGCCGTCTCGGAGATGTCGAGGTCGGCGGTGACGGATGGAGCCAGCACCCCGAGCGTGGCGCGATCGATGTAGCTGACGGTCATCGTTAGCGTCGCCACGATCGCGATCGTCCACGCGCCGCGCCTCGAGAGCTCCACCATGGATCTGACGAGGCTACCCGATCCGCACGGCCATCACCTCGGAGGGTGATAACTCGTACGGCTGGTCGATCCGCCGTCGGAGAGCTCGCGAGAACAGGTCAAACAGATGGTTTCGGAGATCGGTCAATCCTCGCGTCAGATCGAGCATCGAGTTCTCCATCATGTCTCGATGGTTCGCGGGTTCGAGTCATGTGGGCAAGTTTGCGGTCGCCTGCGACGGGTATGCTGGGGGTCCGCATGATGTGGCTCAGCCGGATGCTGCTCGGTGCTCCGCTCGCGGCGGAGCGGATCGTGCCCGCGATCGATATCGTGCGGCTGACGATCTGCGGGCTCGGCAGCACGGCCACCCGCACCGACATCGAGAACCGACTCGGACCCGCCGCAGATTACTTCATGCGACGCAAGGGCCAGCTCGCGTACCCGCAGCTCGGGCTCGAGCTCAGCGTCGATGATCACCAGATGCTCGTCGGCTTCAGCGTGGTCACCGAGCCCGCCGTGCTCGCGCAGTACGCGTGGGGGCCCGGGCGCGTGCGCGGACTTCCCGACGAGGCATGGTTCGTGGCGAGGCTCGGCCCACCCACCGCGCGCAACAACGATCATCAGGAAGTGGTGCTCGAGTGGACGCGCGGCACGCTGTTCATCGGCATCGAGCTCGGGCGCTCCGGGCAGCTCACCGATCTGTTCGTCGACTACCGGTAGCTCACTTCTTCGGTCTCACGCGCAGATTCCAGTCCTCAGCGAGCGTGGATATCCCGAGCTCGACGATCGTGTTGTTCGGACCGGCGAACGTGTACTCCCATTCGCTGCCGTCCTTGCGCGACGTGACCGGGTCGCCGAGCGCAGCCGCGATGGTCGCGAGCAGCTCCTGCTTGATCGCCTTGTCCTTGCCGAACGGCAGCAGCATCGTCCACGAGGCGACCTTGCCGCCGTCCCAGTCGGGCTGCACGAGCGAGTGGTAGACGTTGGTTTCGGTCTCGGGGAGCTCGAGCATCGCGGTATCGCCGGCCCCGCCGAGCGCGCGTACCTTGTCCTGGGTTGTCTTGTCGAGACCGACGCGATTCATGTCCGCGTTGTTCTGCTCCTTCGACTTGATCGCGATCCAGTCGGGAAACTCGGCCGCGAGCTCCTCCACTGTCTTGCCGATGATCGGCCGGGTCAGCAGGCCATCCTTTCCGACCAGCTCGGAGAGCGGCAGGTACGGCTGGAAGTACAGGTGATAGCTCGGAACGTCCTCGGAGCGCCTGGTCGTCGGGCTCGTGCGATTCCAGGTGTCGGCGCTCGCGGTGACCTTCAGGCGCTTCCCCGGGTTGAACCATGCCTTGTAGGTATCGCCGAGCCGCGTGTAGACGAGCGGATCCCCCCAGCCGGCCTGGAGCTCCTGCAAGCCGTCCGCGTCGATCTGGAAGCCGAACTTCGACAGCTTCTTGGTCTTGTCGTCGAACCGGAACGTGAACTGATAGCGAAACGGCGCCTTGCCGAGATAGATGTAGGCGGCGTCGTCCTCGAGCTTCGCGTTCGGCGCGGCCTTGAGCGCGGCAGCTGCATCCATCCCGAGCTCGGCGGATCCAAAGATCTCCGCCGGGACGTTCGGGCAGCCGGCAAACGTGAACGGCAGCTGCCACGGCGACGTGGTCTTGCGCTTCGCCAGCGGCGCCGCCGGTTGCTTGGCGTGACACCCGAACAACGCGGTCAGCCCGGGGATCGGCGGAGCTTCCTCGAGCTTGACCCCATCGGGCGGCGTCGCGCGTGGTGCCGCGGTGGCGCTGCCTCGATCGGGTTCGGTGGAGCGAGACTTGCCACAGCCCGCGAGCGCAACGAGCGAGACCAGGGCGGCGCGATACGTCATGAGCCGACGGTAGTCGGTTTCACGCGGCGGGGGTGAAGGTCAGCGCTCCGAGGTAGTCGCGCTTGCCAATGCCCACGCCATTGTGACGCAAGATCGCGTAGGCGGTGGTGAGGTGGAAGAAGAAGTTCGGCAGCGCGTGCTCGACGAAGTAGCTCGCGCCCGTCATCGTCTTGCCCTCCCAGCGCGGCTGGGTGACGACGCGGGTCGCGGCGCCCTCGAAGTCCTTCGCAGAGAATCCACCGAGGAACTCGCCCACGGCCCGGAGCCGGGTCTTGAGCCCCTCGATCGTGGTCTCGGTGTCCTCGTGCTTCGGCGCCTCCTTGCCGGTGAGGCGCGCCGCCGCGAGCTTCGCGGTGTCGCACACGGTCTGGATCTGCCGCGCGAACGCGAACTGATCCGGCGAGAGCCGAAAGCTGAGGAACAGGTTCGGATCGAACTTCTTGGCCTCCGCATGTGCGACGGCGGCGTCGAGCCAACTCTCCGCCTGGCGGAGCTCCTTGGTCATCTGAGCGAAGATTGCCTGATACATGCGCACATCCTACGCGTCCCCAGCGGCGCACAGCCACGCCGGCGGCCTGACTGTTCAGGCTGGCGCGCGGTAGCTAGACGAAAGGCCCGATGGCGCACACCAAGCTCCCGCCCTCGGTCGGGATCGAGGTGATCCGCAGCTTTCTCGGGGCGTCACACCCGAGCGGTTGCACGAGGGAGTCGCGCGCGAGCTGATGACGCGCAACCTGCGGTCACGGTTCGCCACCCCGCACGACGCGCTCGGTGTCCTCGACCCGCTCGCCAAGGGTCGCTCCGAGGCTCGCTCACGCTGGGAATCAACGACCTGGAGCGCGCGTTGGATGTGGTATCGCTCCTGCCGTCTCCCACGCCATGACGGTTGCGAAGCATGTCCTGATCCTGCTGGGGCTCGCCGGCCTCGTCGGTGTGTTCATGCCGCTCGCCGAGCTTCGCAAGGGACCGGTCGGGGTCACGCTGTCCGCGAAGGAGCTGTCGTTCGGCCTGGAGAAGACGCACGGCATCCTCGATCGCAAGCTGCCCTCGTTCGCGGAGCGGCGGCTGCCCGTCACGGTTCGAGACACGCGCGACGATGTCAAGCTCGTGGCCGGCTACCTCAAGTGGGCGGTCCTGGTGTTCACGCCATCGGCCGTGCTCGCGCTGATCGGGATGATCGCGGTGAACCGAAAGCGGCTCGGCCGCGTACTCGCCGGTGCGTCCTTGTTCAGCGGCCTGGCCGCGCTCGGCGCGTGGATCGGACTGCACTACGCGATCGACTACGCCCTGGTCGAGGCCGATGTGAAGGGCGCGACGATCGAGCTAATGCCGGGCGCTCACATGCTGCTGCTCGCGGCAGCGGCCGGCATCTGCGTCGGCCTCGCGGCGTTGATCCGGCCCGAGCCGCCCGCGGCCGGCCTCGCGGCGTTGATCCGCCCCGAGCCGCCCGCAGCCGTCTAACCGCGGGGCTCGCCGGTGTCGCGCCGTCTCGCCGCGGCAGCTCGCGCGATCCATTCGTCGCCGCGTCCTCGCATTCCGTGCCGATGCCCGGGTCGAATTCGGGTCCTGTCGAGGACACGCGCCGCGGCGACCGCGGCATCGAGCGCCGTTCCGACGCGATCGAGCAGCGCCTTGCCCGCGTCGTCGCCGAGCGCATCCGAGCATGTCGCTGACCGGCGACCTGCCCAGCACCACCGTGGAGGAAGATCCTGGGATCCGTCGTGTCACGCCTCCCCGATCAGAGAGGGCCGCGGAGATTTCGATCGGGAGAGTTTCGGCGCAGAGAGATTGTCGATGAGTGACGTCCTGACCCGCGAGCATCTCGCTGCATCTCCTCTACGAGGCCGCCGAGCTCGAGCACAACTTGATGTGTACCTATCTGTACGCAGCGTTCAGCATGCGCAGCGGTGAGGCGGAGGGCCTGTCTCCGACCGAGGCCGTTGCACGCTGGCGGCAGGCGATCATGCGGGTCGCGATCGAGGAGATGAGTCACCTCGCCGCGGTCTGGAACATCACCTCCGCACTCGGAGGCGCTCCGCGCTTCGGTCGCGGTAACTTCCCGCTCGACGCCGGCCTGCTGCCTGCGGGCGTGGTGGTCAAGCTCGCCCCGTTCGGCCCTGACGTACTCCAGCACTTCATCTTCCTCGAGAGGCCCACCGGCTCCACCGAGCGCGAGGGTGCTGGCTTTGCACCCGACTTCGCGTTCACGCGCGGAACCACGAGTCACCGGCTGACGTCGATGGCGATCGACTACGAGACGGTCGGTGCGTTCTACGCGACCCTCGGTGCGAGTCTGCGCGCGTTCGTCGACGCCCACGGCGAAGCAGAGGCGTTCTGCGGCGATCCCGCGCTGCAGCTATCTCCTGCCGAGAGCTACCTCGCCGGCAAGCCGGTGATCTGCGCCAAGACCGCGCTCGCGGCGATCGTCGAGCAAGGCGAAGGTGCGCCGAGCACGTCGAGGACTCTCACTACGCACGATTCGTCGCGATCCGCAGCGAGCTCGCTGCCGTGCGCGCGGCAAACCCGACCTTCGTGGCCGCGTTCCCCGCCGCGCACAACCCTGTGCTGCGCCGGCCGCTGCGGGCCGAGGGCCGCGTGTGGATCGAGGATGAGACCGCGGCGGCTACCGTGGATCTCGCGAACACCGGATACGCGCTGATGCTCCGCCTGATCGCGTACTCGTACAGCGTGCCGCGGCCGTCACCCCAGAAGGCGCTCGCCGTGGATCTCGCGGTCAACCTGATGCGTGCGATCGCGCCGCTCGGCGAGCGGGCTGCACGACTTCCCGCGGGCCCCTCGAACCCGGGCTGACACGCCGGCATGTCGTTCACCACGCTCCGCGAAGCCGCAGCCATCCCCGGTGGGTCCAGTGCGGCGCGGTTCTTCCTCGAGCGCCTCGGCGAGATGACCGCCGCGTCGGCACGGCTCGCCGATGCCGAGTGACGAGCGCGCGGTCACCGCGCATCGCATGCTCACCGATCTCGAGCGCCGTGCCACCACCGGCTTTGCCACCGCGCCGCGCAAACCAGCGGCAAGACCCGCGCGCGTCTCGCTGCCGATCGCCCCGGCGCACCCGGCGTGTTCCTCGCAAACGTCAAGGGTCCCTGGATCCATCCCGATGCCATGGACGTCGAGCTCCTCGCCGGCATCGCCCATGTCTCCCCCGTCCGGCGCGATCCGCTACGAGCGCAAGGATGGTCATCCCGAGGAGCCCGCACCACCCGTCAACCTGATCGCCGTGCGTGAGGCCGGCCCCTACGCCGTGCGCGGCGAGCTCCTCCTCGACGGACCCCCGCTGGC
>JAYUVX010000167.1:0-5523 GCA_043753855.1 Myxococcales bacterium
GCGCGCGCGGCGGGCCTCGGCGTAGACCGAGCGAATGCCGTCGAGCAGCGTGTCGAGATCGATCTCGGCCGGGACGGCGGCGGCGAGCGCCTCGCCCTGCGCGGCGGCACGCGCAGCGCTCTCGGCGAGCAGCTGCTTGATCTCGTGGACCGCGGGCAGCGCCTCGGCAGCGTTGTCCAGGATGCGCTTGGCGGTGGCACGATCGTGATCGTCCAGCGCGAGCGCACCGAGAGTCTCGGGAGCGACCGCGTGATCGCGGATCGTGGACAGCGCACGCCGCGCTTCCTGGAGCGCCTTGCCGACGGCGCGGCGCTCGCTCTTGGGCAGCGCACCGGAGAGCAGCTCGAGCACCGCTCGCGCGCGGCGCAGACCCTTGCGCGCCTCGTGAACGGCGGTGATCGCACTTTGATCGACGGCGGCCACGGCGTGCTTCGCGGTCTGCACGCCCCGATCGAACTCGCGGAGGAGCGCCTTACGCAGTCCCACCGCATCGCTCAGCACGGAGACCTGGCCACCGAGTGGGCCCAGCTTGTCGTCCTCGGGGTAGGGGAGCGTGTCGGTCTTGCCGTCGCCATTCATCGTCGTCACCATGATCGCCGCACCATACCCCCCCGGTTCCGGATTACCTCACTCGATCCAAGATTTCCGCGGCTTCTATCGAAGTTGTCACCCAGCCCACAGGTATCGTCGGAGGCCATGGCCCAGCCGATCTTGTTCGACCCCATCGAGAGCCCATTTCTCGTCTCGTTCGATGACTCGTTCAAGCTCCGGAAGCTCCCGACCCAATCCGAGGATGATCCGGGCAAGCCGCTCAACGTGGAGGCGCTGGAGGCGGCTGTCGAGCAGCTCGCGAAGTTGCAAGGCAAGCTCTACGCCGACAATCGGTACTCGGTCCTGCTCGTGTTCCAGGCGCTGGATGCCGCGGGCAAGGACGGCACGATCCGCGCGGTGATGACGGGGCTCAATCCGCAGGGCTGCCAGGTGTACTCGTTCAAGTCGCCGAACGCGGAGGAGCTCGACCATGACTTTTTGTGGCGGGTCCAACGCGACCTGCCGGAGCGAGGCCGGATCGGCGTGTTCAATCGCAGCCACTACGAGGAGGTGCTGGCGGTGCGGATCCACCCGAACTACCTCGATGGCCAGCGGCTGCCGCGCCGTCCCGACAAGCTCGAGGATCTGTGGGAGGAGAGGTTCGAGTCGATCAATGCCGCCGAGAAGCACTGGGCGCGCAATGGCTGCGTGATCCTGAAGTTCTTCCTCAACGTGTCGCAGAAGGAGCAGCACAAGCGGTTCCTCGAACGGATCACGGATCCCGACGACAACTGGAAGTTCAACGCCGAGGATCTGGCTGAGAGCAAGCAGTGGGATGCGTACATGGAGGCGTATCAGGAGATGCTGCGCGCGACGAGCAAGCCGTGGGCTCCGTGGTACGCGATTCCCGCCGACTCGAAGAGCTACATGCGCCGCACCGTGGCCGAGATCGTCGCCGACACGCTCGGTCAGTTGCCGCTGAGCTATCCGAAGCCCAGCGATCGCGATCGTCCGCGCCTCGAAGCGGCGCGCGCCGAGCTCGAGGCAGAGCGCAGGTGATCAGGTGTTCGTGGTGGGCGTTCGCGTGGGATCGCGACCATCTCGCACGAAGATCGCGATCAGCGCGAGCCGCCTGATCACGGCGGCGCTCCGACCAGTGCATCGAAGGCGTCGGTGAACGCGTGATCCGCCGAGCAGTGCTTCATCGTCGGCGACTCGACGATCGATCGCGCTACTGCATCGAGCACGTCGGCATGCGACTCGAGCGCGGCGCGCAGCTCGTTCGCACGGCTCTCGTGGAGCACCTTCGCATTCGCGGCGACCACGTCGGCGTAGGTTCGCTGCAGCGTACCGAGCTTGGTCGTCGCACCGGCGCAGTCGACCCCGGAGGAAGCGAACGCGGCGGCAACGTCCTGGTACAGCCGCGTCGCTCGCTCGGCGAGCCGCGCGAGGTCACGGTCGAGTGGCAGCGGCGCAGCATCGACCAGCGCCGCGGGTGGCGGCGGGGGAGGGGCGGTCGTCGCCGGCGCGGGAGCCGGATGGCGGCACGACGCGAGGATCAGCGCGATCGGCAGCACGCGCGACATGCGGTGGATCCTCGCTCATAGCGTCGGCATTGTCATCAGCAGCTCGACTACCGCCGCGTCGCGGACGCATGGTGAGTCCGGTGTGAGATCCGCGTTCATCGCGGCAGTTCGGTTTGCCGCGACGGCGTCGTAGTGCTCGAGGTCGGTGGTCAGTTGCTTCGCGAGCGCTGGATCTTGCTGCAGCTGTTTCGCACGCGCGAACGTCACGCGCATCCTCACGAACAGCGGCTTCAGGTGTGCCGCGAGGTCGGGGCACGCAGCTCGATCGCGGTGAAGGATCAACGCCAGCTCGCTCTGTTCGGCATCGAGCTCGGCCGCGAGCGCCGAGGTGTCGACGGTCGGCGCCGGCGGTTTCGCGGCCGGCTTGCTGCCGCAGGCACCGATGATGCCGAGGATACCGATCACACCGAACACCGCGATCAGCGCGCTGCGCGTCACCGGCACTCCTCACCGACCGTCGCGGTGGCAGCGGGCGCGACGTGCGTCGGGATCGCGGTGACCGGCGTGGCGTTGCCCGGCCCACTTCCGATCACGCCGACGAGGATCAGCTCGGGGTGGCCATCGCCCGAGAGATCCTCGAGCTGCAGATCGGCGGTGACCAGGTTCGAGACCGGCGCCACGACCTCGAGCCGCTGCGGACCCGCCATCCGCGAGTACGCGAGCTCGAGCGTGGTACCGCGCGGCGTGGCGACATCCCAGATCAGATCGTAACCGGCATCGTCGTCGATGGTGCCGATCACGAGCTGGTGCGGTGCGGCGGCAGCCGAGAGCCGGTCGCGCTCGAGCAACACGTCGGCGCGGTTCGGATCCAGCGCGGGCCGGATGATCCACGAGCTCAGCACCAGGCCGGTGGCATCGACCGATGCACCGACCAGGCGGTGCTCTCCGGTGGGGGTCACCGCAAAGCCGACGCCGGCTCCGGCGACCGGCAGCACGAGCTTGTTGCAGCCGGCCGCATCGCAGCCATAGAACCCGCGGGTCACCGTGAATGAACCCGTGTTGTCGGGCACGGTGACGTCGAGGACCACGACCTGGCGATCGAGCTTGGAGGACTGCGGCGTGATCTGGTTGACGCATCCCGCGCTCGCGAGCTTCAGGCCCAGCACGCTGGTGTCGGTGAACATCGGCAGCGCGGCCGTCGCCCCACCGTTCGCGCTCATCACGCGCAGGCCCGCGCCGTCCTGCAGGAAGATCTTCGGAACCGGATCGCCCGTGCACGCGGGCGCGTACAGAAAATCGCTGACCGTGCAGGTCGGGCACACGGTGGGCAGCGCTGGCGGCGCACCGAACAGCGGCTTCTGATTTCCTGCGGTGTCGATCACGTAGACGTCCTGGTCGCCCTTGGTCGCGGCGGGCTTCGCGACCACGCCGACCGGGGGCGTGGTCAAGGCGGTGACGCCAGCGCTCGTGAACGTGCCGCGCCCGCTACCGACGCTGATCGCGAGCTCGCGCGCGATCGGGTTACTGCTCGCATCGGTGTCCAGGCAGATCAGCCGGCGCGTGGTCCCGGCGATCTTCACGGCGCAGGTGTGCTTCACCGCCGCCGGCGGCCTCAGCAGGAACGGCATGGTCAGATCGGCACGTGACAGCGCGGTCTCGAACGGAAGCGTGTTCGCTGCCCACGAGCCGCGGATCCGGGTGGCGAAGCCGCCGATCACCGAGGGCGGTACCGGGTGGAGCTTCGCCACGCCGTTGTTGTTCGTGCACGCGTTCTTCACCGGCTGCCACTCGGCATCTCCGCTCACCGTGGCGAGCGACGCGTTCAGCGGTGACGAGCCGACCGGGCCGTAGACCTGCCAGGAGATCTCGCGCTTCGCGAGCAGCCCACCATCGGGCTTGGTCCCGAGCACCGTGAGCGTGTACGGATCCGCCGAGTCGGAGACCGCCGAGATGATCATCGCCGGCACGGTCTCGATCGCGACCTGATCACGGCCGGAGACCACCCCCTTCATCTTGCAGCCCGCCGCGATCAGATCGCCGTCCTCGTCGAAGCCACGTGCGACGATCGCCTTGTCCTCGGTGCGCGAGATGCCATCGAGGTCACCCCTGACGCCGCTCGATTCGTGGGTCTCCTCGGCGACGCGGCCGGCGTCGAGCGCGGCGTCATCGACATCGCCGAACTCGATCTTCGTGCAGTCGATCAACGGGGACTGGTAGACCGAGATCACGGTCTTCGCGACCGGGCCGGGATGGGTGACGTCCACCGTGACGGACAGGTCGTCGCCGCACGCCGCTGCGCCGAGCACGAGCAGAACCGCCAACCGCATCACCTTCGAGCGTATCAGGTTAGACTCGAAGGGTGACGCTCGACCGGCGGACGATGATCCAGACCGGCTTGGCCATGGCGGCGACGAAGGGACGAACGGCGGCACGTTCCTACACACTACAAGTCCTGGGCCAGCCCGCCGCCACCACGCCGTCCCCGGTCGCGCTGGGTGCCCGTCCCGTCGTGGTCGGTGCGCACTCGTCGTGCGAGCTGGTCCTGACAGATCCGCAGGTGTCACGCCGACATGCGGAGCTCGCGATCGTCCCTGACGGGATCCGGATCAAGGACCTCGGATCGACGAACGGCACCTGGTGGCAGGGCACCAAGGTCGGCGAGCTCGTGGTCCCTCCGGGTGCCACCGTGAAGTTCGGCGGCACCTCGGTGCGGCTGGCGGCGGCCGACACGCCATCGCTGCCGCCGAGCGACCGCGATCAGTTCGGCGCGATGGCCGGTAGCTCGGTGGCGATGCGCGAGCTGTTCGCCGTGCTCGAGATGGCATCACCGACCGATGCCACCGTGTTGATCGAGGGCGAGTCCGGAACCGGCAAGGAGCTCGCGGCACGGGCGATCCACGATGCGTCGCCGCGCAGCGCGGGGCCGTTCGTCACGGTGGATTGCAGCGCGATCGCCGAGAGCCTGATCGATTCGCACCTGTTCGGTCACGTGAAGGGTGCGTTCACCGGCGCCGACCGCGATCGCCGGGGGGCATTCGTGGAGGCGACCGGCGGCACGTTGTTCCTCGACGAGCTCGGCGAGCTCCCGCTCGCGGCGCAATCGAAGCTGCTGCGCGTGCTCGAGGCTCAGACCGTGCAGCCGCTCGGCGCCGATCGCCCGATCGCGGTCGATACCCGCGTGGTCGCCGCCACCCACCGCGACCTGTCGCGGATGGTCGCCGCAAAGGAGTTCCGGTTCGATCTGTTCTACCGGCTCGCCGTGGTGCACGTCGCGTTGCCGCCCCTGCGCGACCGCCTCGAGGATCTCGCGCACTTGATCGGCACGTTCTACACGCGCCGCGGAACCCCTCCCGGCCCGATCGATGGTGACAACCTCGAGCGAATGCGGCGGCACGCCTGGCCCGGCAACGTCCGCGAGCTGCGCAACGTGCTCGAGCGAGCGTGGGCGCTATCGGGACCCGGCGCG
>JAYUVX010000168.1:0-16599 GCA_043753855.1 Myxococcales bacterium
GCGCGCGAAAGCTCGCGGGGAGGCGAGGACCGGCGATCGCGAGCAGCTGGCGTGGCGTTACATCGAGGAGGTACGCACGCGCGGCCGGCAGCTGATCGAGCGAGGTGACGTGCTGGCCGAGCACGAGATCGCAGCCGAGCTGGCGGAGCTTTGCGACGAGTGCATCGGTGATCGCACGTGAACCACCGCGTGCGATCGGCCAGCCGGCCGCGTGGCCCGCCATCGCGAGGACCAGGCCGAACGAGGCGGTGGCGGCCCGATCGAGCGGCACCATCGCGTGCGCGGAGATCCCCGCGAGCAACGCACCGGCCGCCGGTTCGCGGAACCGCGCGCCGACCAGCCCGCACAGCGATCGGATCGCGTGCAGCCCGAACCGCGCCATCAGCAGCGGCGCCTTCGGAAACGCGAGCGGTGCGAGGATCATCTCGAGCAGGGTGTCGAACTGATCGACGAAGGGCGTCACCAGATCGCGGTAGGCGTCGGCGTCGCGGCCAAGCTGGGCGCAGGTCGCATCGATCGAGCGCTCGAGGGTGACCGCCTGGCCGTCACCGATCACGTGGGCGAGCGGGGCAGCCGGCTGGATCCACTCGACGCCGAGCTGCTCGAGGCCCAGCGTACGCAGCCACGGCGACGCGATGCCGAGCGGATGCACCGTGGAGCACACGTCATGCGCGAACCCCGGCGCGGTCAAGGCCGAGGTCCGCGCACCGCCGCCCGGAGTCTCGCTGGACTGGACGACGAGCACCGACACACCAGCGCTCGCGAGCGCGATCGCCGCCGACAGTCCGTTCGGGCCGGCGCCAACAACGACGGCATCGTAGCGCCGCACGGTCAGGCTGCTTTCAGTCGGCTACGACGGAGCGTCCGAGATGCGGACTCCAGCTCGTTCCGCACGAACCGCCACGCGGCCCACGCTATGAACGCGGTCAGCCCGATCTTCGGTGGACGCACACCATGGGTCGTGGCCTGATCCGCGCGCGCGCCCACATACAGATTTCCATTGCCGGTCCACTGCGGCTCGTCGGTCAGGTGCCAGCGACGCAGTGCATCGAGCAGCACCCGCTCGACGATCCCCTCGAGGGTGACGTCGGTCGGCACCACGATCGCCTCGGTGCCGGTGGACCGGCAGTCGCGTGCCACCTCCTCGAGCACGTCCGCACGGCGCGCCGCGAGCACGAGTGCGCTCCCACGGCGCGCGAGCGCGAGCGCGAGCGCGCGCCCGAGGCCGCTGGATGCGCCGGTGAGGACGACGACGCGTTCTAGGAGCTGGGCATGTTGGGTCGTAGCTGCACCTGCCGTGCCTCGATCCCGTGGACTCCTGCTTGCGCTGTCGCCGAGGATGCCGACCGTTCACGTCCTCGGCGCACTGTGCCCGAGCTGCGCAGCGAGCCGTGCTGCGCGCGATCACGTGTTCTCGGAGTCATTCTGGCTCGACGCGGGATCCGCGCTGCTCCCGTTCCTGATCGTGGCGCTGCTCATGCGCTGGATCGTCAGGTGGATCGACGCCGACTGAACGTCCACGAATCGGGCCCCTCGTCGCAGCCGATCGATCGGATCGACATGAAGTACAACATGGTGTGAAACGCCCTGTTCCATGCGCTGACCTGGGCCACCGTCGCGATCGGCATCGGCCTGCTGTTTCACGCGGGGCGGCGTCGCGAGGTTCCGTGGTCAGGCGCGCTGCTCGTCGGATCGATGATCGCCGGCGGGGGGGTGTTCAACTTCGTCGAGGGTCTGATCGATCATCAGCTGCTCGGGATCCATCACGTCCACCCCGGGGAGGACCAGCTCGCATGGGACGTCGGGTTCCTCGGCGTCGGTGGTATCGGCCTCGTGCTCCTCGGCGTGGTGATCGCGCGCGGTCGTACCGGGTTGCATGCAGCCGCGCACTCGGGCTAGGAAGCTGCGATGTTCGCGGACTGGCTCGGCGACGTCACGCTCGACGCATTTCGCACCACGTACCTGCAGCGCCAGCCGTTCGCGCGGCCTGGATCGGCGACAGCCACGATCCCGCTGCTCGACTGGGAGGTGCTCGGCCGCGTGCTGGTCGCGGATCCGGCTCCTGACGTGCTGGTGGTCGCGCGCGGCGTGCGGCTCGACGTTCCGGCGCCGCGCACCACCGACGATGTTCGTGCGCTGTTCGCCGCAGGCATCGGACTCTGTCTGCGCCACACCGAACGCTGCGTGCCCGAGCTCGCGAGCGTGGCGGCGGTGTTCGAGGAGCTGCTCGGCGAGTCGCAGGTGCAGCTATTCATCACGCCGCCGGGTACCCACGGATTCTCGTGGCACTACGACGACGAGGACGTGTTCATCGTCCAGACCACCGGAGTCAAGGACTACTACTTCCGCGAGAACACGGTGGCGCGCGTTCTCACGGCGCATGGATCGGTGTTCCCGCGGTTCGCTCAGGAGGTCAGTCCGATCTGCACCGCGACGTTGATCCCTGGGGACTTTTTGTACATCCCTGCGCGCTGGTGGCACATGGCGCAGGCCGCCACGGGCGAACCCGCGCTCTCGATCTCCGTGGGGGTGCGTCCACGTGGCTCGGTGCTTGCTGCTTCCTGGCCCAAGGAGACGTCATGAGCACATACGGTCATCCGAGCACCGCACCGTTCACACAGGGAATGTTTTACGTCGCGACCGGACTTTGGCCGATCATCCACTTTCGCAGCTTCGAACGGATGACCGGACCCAAGCGGGTCCGCTGGGTCGCCAAGCTCATGGGCGGCATGGTCGCTGCGATCGGAACCGCCTTGATCATCGGCTCGATGAACACCAGGCCGCCGCGCCCGCTGCGCTGGCTGGGCATCGGAAGCGCGATGGCACTCGGCCTCGCCGACCTGATCCAGACCGCACGTGGACGCCAGCCGAAAGCGCACCTCGCCGATGCGGCAGCCGAGGGTGCGGCGATGGTGACCTGGTTCGTCGCGCGCCCGCGCGGCCTGGCGTAGCCGTTACGCGGCCACGTCCGCCACGTCGCGCTCCCAGTGGCGATGCGCGGCGATCGCCGCGATCAACGCGGTGGCGAACGCCTTGTCTACCGCGCCGCGGCCGGTCACCACCCCTTGCTTGGCAACGGCGCCCTTTGCGGTGTCGTCCGCGAGCACAGCTTCGCCGAGCTCGGCGAACACCAGCAAGTCGACGGCATCGCCGCTCGCGCCGATCGCCTTGCAATGCTTGTACGCCTCGCGGATCCAGTGCACCGCATCGCCATCTCCCTGCAGCGTGGCGGTGCTCGCCTCTCCGCCCGGAATGAATAGCGCATCGTAGAACACCGAGGCTCCGATCTTGAACGTCTTGTCGGCCTCGACCGGCGCGCCCGTGGCGGGTGCGATCATGCCGAGGACGGGAGCGATGAGCTCGACGATCGCGCCCTGGGCGACCAGCGCCGCGCGCACCCCCTCGGCGGCCACGCCGTCGAAGCCGCCGCTGACCAAGATCGCGATCTTGCGGGTGGCGATCGACGTCTTGGGCTGATTCTCGAGGCTCAGCGCCGGACTCGCCGTGATCCCGCCGTTGTCGGTGCGCGGACCGGGCGGCGACGTTCCCGGCGGGACCTGCACCGGATCGGTAGGGACCGGGACGCCGATGCCGATCGACACCGCCTTCGCGAGCTCCGGGTCGATCTCGCGGAGGATGCCCAGCATGCGGGAGCGGATCGGCTTCCGGATCACCTTTCCGAGCTCGAACCGGAGCGCCTCGATCAGATGTCGGCGCTCGGCGGCCGACTGGCTCGCGACGAACATCGTGGCCTGGCTGAAGTGATCGCGGAAGCTCTCGCTGCGAACCAGCGACAGGGTGCCCTTCACGGCTTCGGTGCGGTGGACGAAGCCAGCGTCGCCGGCGAGGAACGGGCACCCGCTGCCGATCGAGTTGGGGTGATAGTTCGCGTTCCCGGTGTTGATGGTGTCGCGGTGGAAGCCATCCTGCTGGTGATTGGCGACCGGAACGATCGGTCGATTGATCGGGATCTCAGCGAAGTTCGGGCCGCCGAGGCGCGTCAGCTGGGTGTCGATATACGAGAACAGGCGCGCCTGCAGCAGCGGATCGTTGGTCACCTCGATCCCGGGGACCAGGTTTCCGAGGTGGAACGCGATCTGCTCGGTCTCCGCGAAGAAGTTCTGCGGATTGCGGTTGAGCGTCATCTTGCCGATCCGGCGGACCGGCACGAGCTCCTCGGGGACGAGCTTGGTCGCGTCGAGCAGATCGAAGCCGTACTTGACCTCGTCGCCCTCGTTCATCACCTGGACGCCGAGCTCGAACTCGGGGAATGCGCCGGTCTCGATCGCGTTCCACAGATCGCGGCGATGGAAGTCCGGATCCTTTCCGGCCAGCTTCTGCGCCTCGTCCCACGCGAGCGAGTGCGCGCCGAGCAGGGGACGCCAGTGGAACTTGACAAGGACCGAGGCTCCATTGGCCGCGATCATCCGGAACGTGTGGACGCCGAAGCCTTCCATCATCCGGTAGCTCCGCGGGAGCGCGCGATCGCTCATCGTCCACATCACCATGTGCGCGGACTCGGGGACCAGCGAGACGAAGTCCCAGAACGTGTCGTGCGCCGACGCTGCCTGCGGGATCTCGTTCGCCGGCTCGGGCTTCACGGCGTGCACGATGTCGGGGAACTTGATGCCGTCCTGGATGAAGAACACCGGCATGTTGTTGCCGACCAGATCGAAGTTGCCCTCGGGCGTGTAGAACTTGGTCGCGAACCCGCGGACGTCGCGCACCGTATCTGCGGAGCCGCGCGAGCCCACCACCGTCGAGAACCGCACGAACACCGGAACCCGTAGCGAGGTGTCGTTCAGGAACACGGCGCGGCTGAGCTCGGGCAGCGGCTCGTAGAGCTCGAAGTAGCCATGGGCACCCGTACCGCGCGCATGGACGACGCGCTCCGGAATCCGTTCGTGGTCGAACCGCGTCAGCTTCTCGCGGAAGTGCGAGTCCTCGAGCAGCGACGGACCGCGAACTCCGGCCTTCAGCGTGTCATCGGTCCGCGACAGCGGCAGACCGTGGTCGGTGGTCAGCATGGCGCCACGCGGCCGATCCCGGAACGGCTCGAGCGCAGCGGTCTTCAGCGTGCTCTCGGTCGGTGCCGACGGACCCTGCGGGGGCATCGGGTCGAAGGGCTGCTCCGAGTACGGCTTCGTCGCCGGTGGCCGCTCGATGTCGGTGGGGATCGCGGTCGGGTCGGGAGTCGTGCCCTTGGGTTTCATGCTCGGGGCCCGATGCACCATGCGCACCAGACTCGTCGACTCGGCGAGTCGAGTGCCCGCGGGGAGCAGGTGACAGCTCCGCGCGGTGCTGCGGGCGCGCTGTGCGCCGACGACAACGGCGAAGCGGATGCATCATCTGTGGGCATCCAGACCAGGAGCAAGAACCAGATGCCGAATCGAATGGACTCGATGCTATCGCAGGGAATGGGCAAGGCGAAGTCGGTCAAGGCGAGCCTCAAGGGGCTCGTCGGTGTGTTCAGGACGCTCGAGCAGCACGACGAGGCCGCGATGCTCCTCGGGCGCGCGAACAGCAGCGACGACAAGTTCATCGAGCTATGGCCGACGATCCGCCGCGAGCTGATTTCCCACGAGCAGGCGGAGCTACGCGAGGTGTTTCCGGTGCTCCGGAATCATCCGACGACCCGCGCGCTCGCCGACCAGCACCACCCGGAGGCGGGCGAGCTGGAGCAGCTGATCGCGCAGGTCGATGACGTGGCGACGGGACGGGACGTGCGCAAGGACGTCCTTCAGGCGCTGATCGATGCCGTGCTGCACCACGTCGCCGAGGAGGAGCGCGAGATCTTCCCGAAGCCGCAGGACACGATCGGCAAGGACATGGCGGAGCGGCTCGACGCAAAGTTCCTGGCATGCGAGCGCCAGCTCGCCGAGCAGCTCTGAACGTCAACTCGCCGAGGCAATTGCCCTAGCGTGCGAATCCGGAGGCTGTGGTAACGTCCGCTCCATGCCGGTCGACGACCTGCGCTCGGGGACATGGGTCACCTACATCGGCGGTCGTGCGTCCTCGGCGCGACTGCGCCGGTGCCGCGTCGAGGTGGTCAGTGGATCCGATGCGGGACTGGTGCGAGACATCGAAGCCTCGGTGATCCGGATCGGAGCCCGCCGCGGTAACGACGTCCAGCTCACCGACTCCAAGGTCTCTGGCCTGCACTGCGAGATCCGGCTCGATGACCGGGGCTATCGCCTGCGCGACCTCGATTCGACCAACGGCACGTATGTCTCGGGCCTGCGGATCAACGACGTCTACATCCAGCCCGGCGCGCAGATCGCGCTCGGAGGGACCCGGCTGAAGTTCGACCCGCTCGGGGACTCGGTCGAGATCGAGCTCTCCGATACCGACCGGTTCGGCTCGATGATCGGCCGCTCGGTCAAGATGCGCGAGATGTTCGCGCGGCTCGAGAAGCTCGCGAAGAGCGACACCACGGTCCTCGTCACCGGCGAGACCGGCGT
Source organism: Myxococcales bacterium (assembly GCA_043753855.1). GTDB lineage: Bacteria > Myxococcota_A > Polyangia > Haliangiales > Haliangiaceae > JABFXX01. Next base: position 6,462 of record JAYUVX010000168.1, read on the forward strand.
CGGCAAGGAGCTGGTCGCCGAGGCGCTGCACGATCACTCGCCGCGTGAGAAGGGCCCGTTCGTGGTGCTCGATTGCGGCTCGATCCCGCCGAACCTGATCGAGAGCGAGCTGTTCGGCCACGAGCGCGGAGCGTTCACCGGCGCTACCAACTCGTACGTCGGCGCCTTCGAGCGCGCGCACGGCGGCACCGTGTTCCTCGACGAGATCGGAGAACTGCCACTCGCGATGCAGCCCAAGCTCCTGCGCGTGCTCGAGCGCAAGGAGGTTCGCCGCGTCGGTGGGAGTCAGACTCTCGAGGTCGACCTCCGTGTCGTCGCCGCCACCAACCGGGACCTCGGCGTCGAGGTCAATCGCGGACGGTTCCGCGAGGACCTGTACTACCGACTCGCGGTCGCGCGCGTCCACGTTCCGCCGCTGCGCGAGCGCAAGGACGATATCTCCCTCTTGATCGAGCACATCCTCGCCACCACGCCGGGCGGAGAGCTCGCGTCGATCGCGCAGGAGACGATCGATCTGATGATGAAGCACGACTGGCCGGGCAACGTGCGCGAGCTGCGCAACGTCATCGAGCGCGCCGTGCTGCTCGCCGAGACGCCCGACACCGAGGATTCGCTGCGCCGGGTATCCTCGAACGCGCCGAAGGGCGAGGCCTCGGGCATCACGGTCACGCCGTCGCAGACCGCGACCTCGGCCGAGGCCTCGATGACCGTACCGGTCGACGTGACGCAGCCGTTCAAGAATGCGAAGCAGGCCGTGATCAGCGAGTTCGAGAAGCGCTACATCTCGCGGCTGCTTGCGCAACACGACGGCAACATCTCTGCAGCGGCCCGCGCGGCCGGCATCGACCGGATGTCGATCCACAAGATGCTGCACCGGCTCGGCCTGGCGAATCCCGGCCGCGACTGAAGCCCGCAGCGTGATCGGCTCGTGACGCGCGCACGGGTCGCCGTTCCGGCGCGGGCCAGCCCACTCCGCTGGCGGCGGCGGGACTGAACCGCCTCCGACGACCCGAGATGCCACCGTATCGACGAGCCGGTGCGATCCGCGCGGCATCGTGTTGGTCGCGGTCCCCCGCGGTCGCCGGCGAGCCTACCTACCTACCTACCTAGCCGGCGACGGGCGGAAGCGGCACGGCCGTCGTGGTCTCGCGCGCGAGGTTCGCCGACGGATGCGTCTGCATCAGCTCCTCGAACATGACCAGCACCTCGTTACCGAGGGCCGCGAGCTCGTCCTTCGTCATCGCCTTCTTCACGATCGGGAACAGCTCGCCTTCCTCCTCTTTGTGGGCGTGATGCGCGGTCTGCTCCTTCAGCACCTGGAGCTTGGCGGTGAACGTCTCGTCGTCGAGCCGCAAGGTCACCAGGTCATTGAGCATCCGCTTGAGCTGGAGGTGCTCCTCGACGGCTTCCTGCAGCTTGTCGTGGGTGTCCTTGCTCATCACCGCGGGATAGAACAGCTTCTCCTCGACGGTCGCGTGCGCCGACAGCTTGTCGGCGAGCTCGGTGAGCACGGATCGCCGGTCGCCCTGGCCGTTCTCGAGCTGCTCGAACAGCGCGTCCATTTCGGTGTGCTGCGCGGTCAGCAGATCGAGAACGTTCGTGGAGGTGGTGTCGCCGAACAGGTTGCGAAGGATTCCCATGCGTAAAACGAACTGCAAGCGGAGGGCCACGTGAGTCAGCCGCGGGTCACGCTCACGCCGGTCGGGCCACGTCGTGAATCGTGCGCAGCTAGGGTCAGCACGTCGACCGGTTTGCTCCAGATGAACCTGATAACCGGCAAGCAGCGCGCGCGTCTGGTCCAGGGGCGCGTGGGGCCGGTAGCGCGATCGCCGGCGTCCTGCCGCCTTCGTCGACGATTCGCGGGGCACCATGCGCATCAGCTGGTAGCCATCGCAGCCGGGTATATCGATGTCACTGACGATGACTGGGCCGCGTGGTCCGCAGCCACACCTCGCAGCTCGACCGTCGGGGAACCCAGTCCGTGCGTGGAGCCGCGTGCGCGAGAAAGATTCGTGAAGTGCCGTGCGTGTGACCCGGCGACGGCGAGCGCGTTCGATGCCAGAGGTGATGACCCCGTTGGAGCCAAATCTTGCGCGAGGGGGATGTTCGGTGTGGCGCCTACGCACGGTCGCGACGGCGGCACACTGTCACAGGCGCCGGGCCGCCTGCGGGAGCACGGTCAGCTCCGAGATCTCGCGCCGGGATCGCCACGCATCCTCGATGATCGTCGCGAGCGCGGAGAACTGCGGTTTCCAGCCGAGCAGCGACATCGCGCGCGACGGGTCCGCGACGAGCTGTGGGGGATCGCCTTCGCGTCGCGGTCCCACCGTGTGCGGCACCGGGCGGCCGAGCACGTCGCAGGTGGTGTCGAGCACCTCGCGCACGGAGTACCCGTGGCCGGTGCCGAGGTTGATCGCACCGAGGGACTGACCGTGCTCGAGCCGGTCGAGCGCAGCGAGGTGCGCGCTCGCGAGGTCGTTGACATGGATGTAGTCGCGGATGCACGTGCCATCGCGCGTGTCGTAGTCGTCGCCGAAAATCGTCAGCGGCGGCCGGCGCCCGAGTGCAGCGTCGATGGCAAGCGGAATCAGGTGGGTCTCCGGCTCGTGACTCTCGCGCAACGTGCCATCGGGGTGGGCACCGGCCGCGTTGAAGTAGCGGAGCGCGGCCCAGCGCAGTCCATAGGCATGGCCCCAGGCCTCGAGCGCCATCTCGAACGCCAGCTTGGTCGCGCCATACGGATTCACCGGCTCGCGCGCGGCGGTCTCGGGGATCGGGACCGTGCGCGGATTGCCATAGACCGCCGCGGTCGACGAGAACAAGCAGACCTTGATATTCTCGTCGCGGAGCGACTCGAGCAGCGCGAGCGAGCGGGTCAGGTTGACGTCGAAGTAGTGGTCGGGGCGATGCACGGACTCCCCGACCTGGATCTTTCCGGCGAAGTGCACGACCGCACCGACCTGATGCGTGGCGCACACCCGCCGGACCGTCTCGCGATCGCCGAGATCTGCGACGACCAGCGGCGTCGACGGCCCGAGCGCGGCCGGAGCTCCACCGGAGAGATCATCAAGAACGACGACCTTCCGTCCATGTTCGACGGCAAGCCGCGTGAAGTGGCTGCCTACGAAGCCCGCGCCGCCAGTGACAAGAATCGTCGAACGGTCCATCAGCGTCTCTCCTCGGTGCGTGCGTGGTGATCTCGACGCAAGGCATCGAGAAGCGTTGGCAGCATGGCGGCGCGGACCGATGCCAGTGCGCTGTAGGCCGGGCGCGGTGCGCGCCAGCCGAGCTCGCGGCCGGAGACCGCGATGATCCGGTCCGCATCGTGGCCCGCGAGCTCGGCCACGGACCGCGCGAGGTCGACCCAGGTGGTGGCACCTGCATTGGTGAGGTGCCAGCGCCCGGTCTCGCCATCGATCGCCAGGTCGAGGCAGGCATGCACCAGGTCCGGCACGTAGGTCGGGGACACCGTGGCGTCCGCCGCGGCACGAACCTCACGGCCGGCGCGCAGCTCGCGGCGCACGGTGGTGACGAAGTTGTGCTCGTCCCACGGCCCGAAGAATGCGCTGGTCCGGATCACGAGCGAGCCCGGATGCGCCTCAAGCACCCGCTGCTCGCCCTCGTACTTGGTGGCGCCATAGACGTTGAGCGGTGCGGCCACGTCATGCTCCTCGTACGGCGCATCCTTGCGCCCATCGAACACGAGGTCCGACGAGAACGTCATGACCGAGATGTCGCGGGAGGCGCACGCGCGCGCCAGGATCTCCGGGCCGATCGCGTTATCGCGGTGACAGCGCTCGCGATCCTGCTCGGCGTCGTCGACGCGAACGTAGCCCGCGGCGTTGACCACCAGCCAGGGCTCGTGGCGATCGAGGGCTGCTGCCACGGAAGCTGGATCGTTCAGCTCGAGCTCCGTGCGCGTGGTGATCCGCGCCGCCAGATGCCGGTCGCGGCAGACCCGGGCGAAGGCGCGGCCGAGCGTGCCGGTCGCGCCGGTGATCAGGACGGGCCTCATGAAGTGCTCCCCGCGACGAGGATCTGTGCGGTGTGGCCGGTCGCCTGCTGGTAGCGCTCGACGATCCGGGTGGCGGTGCGACGTCCTGCACCGAGCTCCGCGAGAGCCACGATCGATCCACCGAAGCCACCGCCCGTGAGTCGCGCGCCATAGATCTCTGGATCCGCGGCCGCGATCCCCACGAGTGCATCGATCGCAGGAAGCGACACCTCGTAGTCGTCGCGCATCGAAGCGTGGGACTCGAGGAACAGCGCGCCGAGCCACCGCAGGTCCGCGGCCTCGATCGCAGCCACTGCATCGAGCACGCGAGCGTTCTCGGTGATCACGTGGCGAGCTCGTCGATCGAGCGGGTCCGGTAGCTGCGCGATTACCGCAAGGTCCGTGGTAGTCAGATCACGCAGGCTGGTCACGCCGAGGAGCCGTGCCGCTTGCTCGCACTCCGCGCGCCGGGTGCGGTAGTCGCCATGTGCGTGATCGTGCAGCAGCCCTGACGCGATCACGAGGAGGTCGGCGGCGGGGAGTGGCACCGAGCGGATCGCCATCGACCGGATATCGATGAACAGCGCGGCTCCGGGACGGCCAAGACTCGCGGCCAGCTGATCCATCGCACCGACCGGAGCTCCGACGAACTGCACCTCGGTGCGTTGACCGAGCAGGGCCAGCTCGACGTCATCGATCGTCAGCCCGTAAGCCTTCCGAAACCCGCGCAGCACCGCGACCTCGAGCGATGCGCTCGACGAGAGCCCCGCTCCGAGCGGCACGTTCGACGTGATCGCGAGGTCGCTGCCGCCGATCTGGTGGCCGGCCTCGCGCAACATCGCGGTGCAGCCCATCACGTAGTCGATCCATCCGCCGCGGCGCTGCTCGTCGCCGAGCCGGTACTCCGACCAGGCGTTCATCTCGCGGCTCCAGACCCGCATGCGATCGTCGCTCCGCGGCTCGAGCTCGACGCGTGTCAGCTGCGGGATCGGGGTCGGCAGGACGAATCCATCGTTATAGTCGGTGTGCTCGCCGATCAAGTTGACGCGGCCCGGTGCAGAGGTCGCGATCATCTTTCCTCCACGGCGCGCAGCTCGGCGGCCTTGTCCTCCGGCAGCGTGTCGGCGGTGAACGTGCCGGCGGCGACCTCGCTGCCGGCGAGGTACTTGAGGCGACCCGGCATCCGCAGCCACGGATAGATCTCGATGTGCAGATGTGCGTACGGGTGTTCGCCACGCGTCGGTGCCTGATGCACCGAGAGGACGTACGGCATCGGTTGCTTCCACAGCGCATCGAGCTTGCGGAGGCAGGTCCGCAGCGCGCTCGCGAGCTCGAGCCGCTCGATATCCGTGAGCTCGGGCAAGAGCGCGATCGGGCGGCGGGGCGCGATCCACAGCTCGTAGGCCCAGCGCGCACACACCGGCACGAACGCGATCGCGTGCTCGGTGAGCACGATCGTGCGCTGGTCCGCCGCGATCTCCGCGGTGATCAGATCCTCGAGCAGCCCGTGACGCTGCCGCGCATGATACTCGCGCTGCAGCTGCAGCTCGCGCGCGATCATCGGTGGGACGAACGGGTACGCATAGATCTGCCCGTGCGGATGATGCAGGGTCACTCCGACCTCGGTGCCGCGGTTCTCGAACGGAAACACGTACTCCACATCGGGCCGCTTGCCGAGCTCGGCGGTGCGATCCGCCCACACGCGCAGCACCAGCTCGAGCTGCTCGACCGAGAGGGCGGACAGCGCCGAGCGCGGATCCTGCGTGAACACCACGACCTCGCAGCGCCCGCCGCACATCTGGGTCGGCGTGATCTCGACGGGTGGCTCCCCCGCGCTCGCGCCGAGTGCCGAGAACAGGTTCTCGAACACGGCGATGTCCCAGTTGCCCGCGGGCACCTCGGTCGGATGGTCCGGATCGGTGGTCGGTGCGAGCGGGTTCCACTCTGGCGGCGGCAGGAACGTCCGGTTCTGCCGATTCGCGGCGTAGACCACCCATTCGCCGCGGAGCGGATGCCAGCGCAGGTGGGAGCTGCTCGGTGCACGGGGGCCCGCCGCGGGTGCCGTGATCGTCGGATCGATCGGCGTCCGCGCGTACAGGATGAGGTCGCGACCGTCGGGCTTCTTGAGCTCGCGCTTGTACACGTCACACCTCCGGATCCACGTCCATCGCCACGGCCTTGCGCTTGCCACGGGTCGCCTCCGCGATCCGGGCGAGCGGAGCTTTCGGGACGCGCGCACCGGTCATGAGGCCGTTGCGCTCCTGAAATGTATCCGTCAGCTGCGTGTAGCAGAAGCCCGCGAGCCCACGGCACGCGTGTAGCGCGCGCATCATGCCCTCGTACGCGAGCGCGAGGTCCTCGTGCGTGTTGACGCGGCTATAGCCCCAGCCCTTCGCCGGATCATCGATCAGCGCGATGCCACCGAACTCCGACAGGATCAGCGGCAGGTGGGTCGCCTCGAATCCCGGGACCACGAGGGTACGACCGCCCGGCTGCTGGCGCTCGAGCACCATCTGCACCGACTCGGGCGTTGCATAGCGCTCGCGCAGGACCGCCGGGTTCGAGGCGTAATCGTGGACGGTGATCAGATCGGTGGCGACGTGCTCCCAGCCGTCATTTCCGACGACCGGCCGCGATGGGTCGAGCGTCTTGGTCAGGTGGTACAGCGTGCGGACGTAATCGCGATGTGCGGGGTTCGTGGGCAGATCCGGCACACCCCACGACTCGTTGAGCGGCACCCACGCGCAGATGCATGGATGCGAGACATCGCGCCGGATCGCCTCGGTCCACTCCCTCACGAGGCGGTGCACCGCCTTCGGCGAGAACCGGTACGGGCTCGGCATCTCCGCCCACACGAGGAGCCCCAGCAGATCGCAGAAGAACAACCAGCGCGGATCCTCGAGCTTCTGGTGCTTGCGCACGCCGTTGAACCCGAGGCCGATCGTCAGCTCGACATCTCGGCGCAGCGCCTCGACATCCGGCGGTGCCATCATGGTCTCGGGCCAGTAGCCCTGGTCGAGCACCATCTTCAGGAAGAACGGCCGGCCGTTGAGCATGAACCGGTTGCCCAGCACGCCGACCGAGCGCAGCGCGGTGTAGCTCCACGCCGCGTCGATGCGGCGGTCGCCTCGCCACAGCTCGACCTCGGCCTCGATCAACGTCGGATGATTCGGGCTCCACAGCAGGTGGTTGCGATAGTCATCGATGCCGGGATCCGAGAACACGATCCGGCGTGCGACCTCGTTGGAGGTCAGCGCGTACCGATCGTCGGCGAGGACCTGCTCGCCGTGCCGCAGCCGCACGCGCACCGACAGCGCAGGATCGGCGGGACCCGAGACCTCGATGCCGAGGCCCATCTCCCAGTGATCGAGGTACGGCGTCCACACCAGGTGCTGCAGGCGGTTCACCGGGACCGGTTCGAGCCACACGGTCTGCCAGATGCCGGTGGTGCGCGGGTACCAGATCTCGTGCGGTTGCTCGAGCCAGTCTTGCTTGCCGCGCGGCTGTTCGAGGTCGTGCGGATCGTCGGCGGCGCGCACCACCACCTCGAGTGCGCTGCCGGTACCGAGCGCCTCGGTGACGTCCGCGGAGAACGGCGTGTGGCCACCCTCGTGAACGGCGACCAGATGACCGTTCGCCCACACCTTGGCGTGGTAGTCGACCGCGCCGAAGTGCAGCAGCGTGCGCTCGCCGCGATCCTCGCGCGTCAGCTCGAATCGCCCGCGATACCAGCACACCGGATGAAACCGCTGATCGCCGATCCCGCTGGCCGAGCTCTCCGGTGGATACGGGACGCGGATGGTGCGATCGAACGTCACCTGCGAAGGTACCTCCCAGCGCGTCTGATCATCGAAGGCGAGCTCCCAGATCCCGTCGAGGCTGCGCCAGCGATCGCGCTGGAGCTGCGGACGGGGATGCGCGCCACGCGCGTACCAGCGCGGGTCGATCGCGGGGGGGGTGCGATTCACGCTGCGTGCTCCTCGGCGCGCCTGCAGCGCTGCCACCATCCGGGACCATCGATCACGGGGTGCGTGGGTCGCCTCCCGGCCGCGAGCTCGCGGACCAGGCGCGCGAGTGCGGTCGGGCGCGCGGTTCCTCCACGGACATCGAACAGCCCCGGCTCATAACGCCCCTCGTCGCGGGTGACGAGGCAGTGCCAGTCGACCGCACCGAACATCGACCACGCCGTCACCGCGCGGACATCGACGCCCGCGCCGCGTGCTCGCGTGGCGCCATCGTAGATCGAGACGAGCCAGCGCATCTGCTGCTCGCGCGTGCAGCCGAGGTGAGCCTCGGTGATCGCGATCGGGAGCTCGTACCGCGCATGCACCTCGTGGATCAGATGCTCGACGCCCGCGAGGCCGCACGCCCGTACCGCCTCGACGTCGGCGTAGCGGTGCCTGCTGTTACCGCCGTGGGTGGCCGCCGGCCACGCGCCGAGCTGGTCATCGAGGTAGCGCTCGCTGGTCACGTAGTAGTTGCAACCGATGACGTCGGGCGGGCATGGGTTGTCGAGAAACCAGTCGAGTTCGCGGTCGGTGACACCGATGTCGTGAAACCATCGTGCCATCGGCGTCCAGCGATCGAGCCGGCCGCACAGCAGATCGAGGCTCACCCAGCGGCGCTCGTTCTCGTAGTCGGCCTGGTAGCGAAGCCGCGGCGTGCTTCTGGTGTACCCGATGTCTTCGGTGATCACGAGCTGAGCGGCCGGAGTCACCTCGCGGATCGCGCGCATGGCGAGCACGGTGGCCTTGCACTCGGTGAGCAGGCAGCGCGCGAACGTCAGGTCGCTCGCGCCGTGTGGATACCAGTGCCCGTAGAGGCCCGAGAACCGCGCGGTGGTCAGCGGTTCGTTGACCGGCGTGAACTGATCGATCCACGGATAGCGACGCGCGACTGCACCTGCATACACCGCGAGCTTCTCGGGGAACGCCGGGTCGAGCAGATGGGTGTGTTCCGGGCCAGAACCGTGATGAACGAGCCCCGCGATCGGCGCGATGCCGTGAGACCGCAACTGGCCGAGCCGCGCATCGGTCCAGCTCCACGACCCATCCCGTACCGTCCGCTCCCAGATCACCGGGTACCGCACGGTCCGCACACCGAGCCACGCGATGTGGTCGATGTCCTCGGCGCGCTCTTCGTGGCCCGTGCGGACCAGTTGATCGTAATAGCGGTCAGCGACTCGGTTGACGGTGCACTCGATCCCGGCCCACATCGAAAGTGGCCGCGTGTTCGATGGATCGATCATCCGAGCCCTCCAAGCTGAGGTCGGCGTACAGCTTCAATGCCTGCGCGACGACCTGGTCCATGTTGTAGTAGCGATAGGTCGCGAGTCGCCCGACGAAGTGCACGCGGGTCTCGGCCTTCGTGAGCTCGCGGTACCGCTCGTAGAGCGCCGCATTCTCCGGCCTTGGTACCGGGTAGTACGGGTCTCCTTCCGCGCGCGGATACTCGTAGACCACGCTGGTCTTCGCATGCTCCTGACCGGTCAGGTGCTTGAACTCCGTGATCCGTGTGTACGCGTGCTCGTTGGGATAGTTGACGGTGCCAACGGCCTGGAAGCGAATCTCGTGGATCGTCTCGTGCCGGAACTCGAGCGAGCGATACGGCAGCTTGCCAAACCGATGCTCGTAGTACGCATCGATCGGGCCGGTGTAGATCATCTCGCGCCACGGCACCGCGTCGCTGATCTCGCGATAGTCGGTGTTGAGCATCACCTTGATGTTCGGGTTGGCCAGCATGCGCTCGAACATCCGGGTGTAACCGTGCAGCGGCATCGCCTGGTACGTGTCGGTGAAGTAGCGATTGTCACGATTGGTGCGCGTCGGCACCCGGGCCGTGACCGATGCATCGAGCTCGCTCGGGTCGAGGCCCCACTGCTTGCGTGTGTAGCCGCGGAAGAACTTCTCGTACAGCTCGCGGCCGACCTTGCTCACCACGACGTGCTCGCTGGTCTCGATCTTCTCGACCTTTTCCGCGACTTTCGCGAAGAACGCCTCGAGCTCGAACGAGGTCAGCTTCAGACCGTAGAGCTGGTTGACGGTATCGAGGTTGATCGGGATCGGGACCTGCTGGCCGTCCACCGACGCGAGCACCCGATGCTCGTAGGGCCGCCACTCGGTGAACCGCGACAGGTATTCGAAC
>JAYUVX010000169.1:0-5491 GCA_043753855.1 Myxococcales bacterium
ACCGCTCGGGCCCTGCATCCTAGCCGTAGCGCGGCGCGAAGGGCCACGGCGATCCCGGGGGCAGGGGTGGTGGATAGCGCGGCGAGCTCGGAGCTCCCGCCATCGACGCTGGGAAGGTTGGGGCCGAGACTCGAAATCGCGACCCCGATCCGGCCCAGCCCCACCATGAGAGGCGCTTGCACCGTACCAGCATAACCCACGCGATCCGGGCACCGCGCCGCGCGGCGGACAAATCCCCCGGTGGCCAACCCCGGCGAATCCCTGAGAGAAAGTGCCAAGGACTTCGGGCGTTGTGGGTGGTAGCGTGCCCCCCGTCGTGTCCAGGCAACGGTCTACCGAGGCGGAGGGTCCTAGCTCCGATTCGCTCATCGACCGAGCGGATCGGATCTCTGGGGAGCTCGTGAGCGATCTGGCCGAAACTGCACCTGTCATCCCGCGGCCCATTCTCGCCGAGCCACGCCCGCGCGTGGCCGCGGCCCTCGCCGATGACGCCCAGCTGATCGCCGCCTGCCGGCGTGGCGAGGCGCGCGCGATGGAGATGCTCTACCACCAGTACAAGCGTCGGGTCTTCGGCATGGCGCACCGCATCGTCGGTGCGTCCGATGCCGAGGAGGTCGCCCAGGAGGTGTTCGTTCGCGTGTTCCGCGCGCTGGTGAACTTCCGCGGTGACTCGGCGCTGTCGACCTGGATCTATCGGTTGACCGTCAACGCCTCGCTCTCGCACCTCGCCAAGCGCGGCCGGCGTCAGGAGGTCTCGGACGATGGGCTCTCGGAGCTACCCGCACCGCCTGCCGTGGAGCGCGACTCCGGGCTCGCCGCACGGATCGAGGCCGCGCTCACCCGACTGCCCGCCGGCTATCGTGCGATCCTGGTGCTGCACGACGTGGAAGGGCTCTCGCACGAGGAGTGTGCCGCGATCCTCGAGTGCCGCATCGGCACCTGCAAATCGCAGCTGCACAAGGCCCGCGCGAGGATGCGCGAGCTGCTCGGCCCGGATATCCGCGAGGCGATGCCAGCGCATGGCAAGGAGCGCGCGTGAGCTGTGATCGCGTACGTCGCCAGCTGACGTCGTACCTCGACGGCGAGCTCGAGGGATCCGACGGCAGCGTGGTACGCGGACACCTCCGCGAGTGCGCCACTTGCCGCGACGTCGCCAGTGAGGAGGCCGTGATCCGCGATCGCCTGCGCCAGCTGCCGCCACTCGATCCGCCGGCGAGCCTGTGGGCCGGCGTCCAGGCCCAGCTGGCCGCCGCCGAGGTCGCCGATGCGAAGCGCCCCGCGTGGCGCCGCGCCCTCGCACGCTGGGCTCCGGTCGCGCCGCGATTTGCCGCCGGAACTCTGGTCGCGGCGGCTGCGGTTGGAGTGCTGTGGTGGCGCGCGCATCGCGGTTCCACCGAAACCGGTCCCATGCCTCCGATCGCGCAGATCGCGGTCGCGCCGGCGCTCGCACCCGACCGCGCCCCACCGCCCACGAAGCCGCTCGCGGCCGGCTGCGCGCCCTCGGCCGATGCCGCCGCCGGTGGAGATGTCACCGCGGATCTCGCAGGCGAGACCGCACGGGTGACCGCGAGCTACTGCGATACGGCCGAGGGCCTGCTCGCGCGCGCCGGCGAGGCACGCGCGCAGTGGACCGACGAGCAGCGCGCCACCTTCGATGCCAGGCTGCTCGACCTGCGCGGTCAGATCGATCGCGCCGTTGCCGGTCGCCCGCGCCAGCGTGCGTGGCGCGCCCTGATCAGCTATCTCCAGCGCGCCGTGGTTCGCGACGATGTCGCGCTCGCCGGAGGTGGCCAGTGAAGGCCGCGGTCACCGCAGCCATGCTGCTGGTGGCGAGTGTCGCCGCCGCCGATCCCGTGGCAGCTCCCGGCCAAGGTCTCGTCGAGCACTCGCGGCTCGAGGTGGCGCCCGATGGCCGTGCGATCAAGCAGCTGACGATCGAGAACCCGCTCGGCGACGTCCGCATCGAGGGCTACGACGGCCAGTCGATCCTGATCGAAACCCGCAAGACGGCGCCCGACGAGGATGCCCTGGAGAGGCTGCGGGTCTCGCTGATCCCGAACCCCGACGGCACGGTGCGGATCCTGACCACCGCCGATGGCGGCAAGGAGCTGCGCTCGCTCGCGCGCGCGGCCGTTCGCATCGATCTAATCATCCGCGCCCCACGCGATGCGCGGATCGACGCGGCCGTGAGTGCCGGCTCGCTCGACGTGGTCAACATGGACGCCGGTGGCGAGCTCGATACCGCGTCGGGCCCGATCTCGGTCCGCAACGTCGCCGGTGGCGTGTCGACGCACAGCGTCTCGGGCAACACCTCGCTGACCCAGGTGTTCGGGTCGGTCGATGCGCAGACGTTGTCCTCGGATCTCGATCTCGACACGATCGGCGGAGACCGCCTGATCGCCTCGGCCGACCACGGCAAGATCGCCGGGCGGCGGGTGCGCTCGCGCGATGTCGAGCTGACCACCACCGACGGCAAGATCACGCTCGAAGCCGAGGCCTCGCTCCGCGGCCGCATGATGGTCGCGAGCCTGCGCGGTGACGTGGACGTCAAGCTGCGCCGTCACGGTGTGGTGACAGTGCGGGCACGCGGCGCCAGGCTGAACCTCGGGTCGTCGCTAGCGTCCGCGAAGGCCGCGAAAGACGGATGGGTCGAGGGGCAGCTCGGAGGGCTCAAGCCGTCGGCGCAGGCCTCGATCGTCGAGCTCCGGTCGCAGTACGGCCTCGTCAAGTTCGCCGTGATCGAGTGATCGTCTCGTAACAGATCCGACGCTTCCTGGACCGGATCCGGCTCGCCGCACCGCCGCAGACGCGGTAGGATGCGGGTGATGGACGATCCCGTGGCCCCGCGTGTACGCGAGTACGCCGAGCAGGTGGTCGCTTACGTGCGTCGCGCGTTGGGGGTGACCCTCGAGTACGACAGCGACACGCTACCGGTGCTCGATCACTACCTGCGGACCGTCGAGGAGACAGCCGCCACCGCGCAGCCCGCCACGCTGCAGCTCGTGATCGTCACCGCGGGCGCGTATTTCGGCGAGGTCGTTCGCCGCCGGCTCGGAGGGCGCTGGGAGCTCGGGACCAAGGACATCGAGTGGCGCATGGTGCTTCCTACCGGGCTCAACTTCGCCCCGGCAGGGTTCGCTGCCGCGGCGATCGCGCAGGCAGACCTCGATGATGTCGACTCCGAGCTCGACGCACCCCCGCGGATGAAGCCGCACGTCGAGTCGGCGCTCGCGCGGATGGGCGAGGTCTCGATCGACGACTACTACTCGCTGTGCGGACGGCTCGATACGCTCGAGCACATTCACGAGGTCCTGGTCGCGGTCGCGGCGCAGCTGATGGGCAACGTCGAGGACGACCCCGAGGCTCCGGAGACGGTCTCCGACGAACCGAGCGGCAACGTCAACTAGTCCTGCAACCTTCGATCTTGAGCTAGCTCCCGCGAACGGTTATGCCTCTGGGATGGCCAGGGGGACCACACGTGCACCGTCGCATAACGCCTACAAGGGCACGATCGGACGCACGCAGACCACCATGGTCCACGTCACCGGTCCCCGTGGCGACCTGATCTCGGCGCACGTTCACACGACGATCGACGCGGTCGCGAATCCCGAGCTGGTGGAGCGGCTCCACGCCGAGGATCCGAACCATGCCCTCAACGTCGTGCGCGCCGAAGACAACGCGCCCGTTCGCGTGACGGTGCCGATCGTCTATCACGACCCGGCGGCCGAGCTGATGGTGCTGGTGCTCGCAGACGCCTTCCGTCACACCGAGCTCGACGAGCGGATCCGGCTGCTTCAGCGGCTCAAGGCCGACGAGGCTCCAATCCCGGGCTATGCCAAGGAGTTCGCGGTGGTCTACGGGTCGGCCGGGCTTTGCAACTTCCTCGAGGCGAAGGCGGCCGAGGCGCTCCAGAGCGCGCGCGCCAGCGACGGCGGCAAGGAACTGGATCGCCGCAAGGCCGAGCTCGCCACCCGCGAGGCCGAGTCCGACAAGCGCGCTCGCGAGATCGAGCGCCGTGGTAACGAGCTCGAAGCCGCACGCGCCGAGCTCGAGCGCCAGCGCCAGGAGCTCGCTCGCGATCGTGACGAGGTCGAGCGGCTGAAGAGCGAGGCGCGCAACCGCGTGATCGCGGCCGCGCGGCAGGACACCACCATCGAGCCCGCGCCGCTCGCGCCTCCCGAGATTCACGAGGCGCTCGAGACTCACGAGGCGCTCGTCGACAACACGACGATCGGTCCCGCGCCGACCGGTCACGACGATGCGCTGACCCGGCCGGTGCCGCTCGACGAGCTCGACGAGATCGAGAACAGCCTGCAGAGCATCGGGCTGTTCAGCGCCGAGCCGTTGTCGCCCGTCTGTCGCGGGGACAGCGACGTGTTCGAGCTGGTCTCGACCGGCGTGACCGACATCGGCAAGCTGCACGCCAACGGCGCGGAGCTCGACGGTCACCCTCCCGGCGCCGTCCAGATCGAGTTCGACGAGCAGGCCACCGGATCGTCGATCGTGCCGGTCGGCTCCGATCCGTTGACCACCGACACCAAGGAGCTCCCGCTCGACGTGGTGACGGATCTCTGGCTCGACAAGGCGTGCGCGCGCAACAGCTCGAGCCTGGTCGCCGATCCGCACGCAGGCGTGCGCGTGGCCCTGGCCGCTGGCGAGCAGCTGGCGCGTGGCCTCGGTGGAGTGCTCGACGTGCGCGTGCTGCTCTACCGCACCGGGTCGTATCCGCTGGTCGCCCTCGTGATCGGACCGCCCGCGGCGCTACGAGTGACGAGCACCACCCAGCTCGCGGTGATCCCGCTCGATATCGCGCTCGACAATCATCGCCAGGTCCTGACCTCGCTGACGCGCCGGTTCGAGCTCACGGTCGATATCGTTGTGCGAGCGCGACCGATCCGCCGCGTCCGCATCACCGCGCCGCTGGCGGACAACGTCGGGTACATCCTGCGCGCCGCGGACGATCACCTGCGCGCGTTGACCTCGTCAGGCGAGGGCATTCCGAGCTTCGACGCAGCGCGCGCGCTCGTCCTCGGCGCCGGCTACGATCTGCTCGGTGTCGAGCACCCGGATGCCGACCAGTTCCGCGATGACAAGCTCGCGCAGCTCGAGACCGCCCAGCACCTGCGCCGGGCGATCGCGATGGCGCGCCGGTTCGCACGCCCCTCGCGCGAGGACTACCTCGTCTGCACGCGGGGATTTCCGCTGCCGCGGTGGCGCGAGCTACGCCGTCACGTGCTCGAGAGCGCCGTGGCGTGGGGGCTGTGGATGGGACCGGAGCTCGCGCAGGTCGCGGTCAGCGAAGGCCTCGCTCGATCCCGCCGCGATCTCGTGGTGCGGCTCGACCACGGCTTCGAAAAGCTGAAGCGCCACGCGAGCGCGTTCGATATCGACAGCGACGCGGCCGACGACAACTACCAGGCGTTATCCGAGGAGGCGCGCGCCCTGGGTGTCGAGCTGACCAAGTCGATCAAGGGGCAGACGTTCACGAGCG
>JAYUVX010000170.1:0-5485 GCA_043753855.1 Myxococcales bacterium
TGGCAGGCGAATCAGGAAGCCGCGCTCGCCTGGCGCATCAAGCGCGCCGGGATCCCCGAGCAGTGGACTCTCGAGACGTTTCCGTTCAAGCGCCAGCCCGGCGTCAACGCGCGGCAGATCCGCACCTTCGCCGAGCTCGAGTTCGTCCCCAAGGCCGAGAACATCGTGTTCGTCGGCCCCACCGGCGTCGGCAAGACCGGCCTCGCGTCCGCGATCCTGCTCAAGGCGTTGCAGAACGGTCACCGCGGCGTGTTCATGCGCGCCCAGGATCTGTTCGACGAGATCTACGCGTCGATAGCCGACCGCTCGACGCGGCGGTTGCTCAACCGGCTCGTCAAGGTTGACGTCCTTGTGATTGATGAGATGGGGTATCCAAATCTTCGCCCCGAGCAGACCAACATCTTCTTCAAGTTGATGGAGGAGCGCTACAACCAGCGCCCCACCATCATCACGACCAACCTCGACTACTCCGAGTGGGCCAACTTCCTCGGCAACAAAGCCCTCGTCGGCGCGCTGCTCAGTTGGCTTCGGCATCGGTGCCACACCGTCACAATCGACGGCCCCTCGCTCCGCGATGGCGAGGCCGGCTGAATCGTTCCCCTCAAAGAGCGTGACCGGAACCTGAGCACGCTCTTTGAGGGGAACGCGTGCTGCGGTCGAGTCATCGGCGTTGATGGGAAATCTCGCGGTAGCATCGAACCCGATGCGCCTCTACCGCGGACTCAAGAACCCCTACAGGTCCGAGCTCGTCGACGCCGGGCGACGCTCCGGCACCGACTTCACCAACTGCCCCGCCACCGCGCTGCTCTACGCACGAAGTTCGCGTGGTGTGCTTCTTGTCGTCGACCTCGACATTGACGATGACCAGGCAGCGCCAGCTCGCGTTACCAAGGAACTCTGGCTCGATCGCGCATCCAGCCGGTACATGCTTTGGGGTCGTTTCGACGACCTCATCATCGCCAGCTTCCCCGCCAAGGACGTGAGGACACGTCTCCGTCGCGAGCCGCTTCGCAACGCGGCTCACGCGTCGAAGTCTTACGCGCTGCGCACAATCATCGATGGCGAACTTCGAGTTCGATCATTGCGCGCGCAACTCGCTTCGCGATCTCAGATCGCCGAGCGGGTCAGTTCCTACGAGTAGAGGCGGGTTAGTTCTCGCGAGCGTTGCAGTCGTGCCGCGTTCGAAAGCAATCGATTCGCGGACCTGGGTGGCTGCTGCCCGGACACCTGTCCGAGGCGGCGGTCAGGTGTCCGGACGATCGTGGCCCTCAGCGGAAGCGAGGACTGACCTCCGGAACAACGATTGGATTGTCGCGGCTCCGCGCACCACCTTGCTGAGGCAATGGCGATAAACGAGAACACGGAATTCGTACTGCGCGCGATCCTGATCGGCGCAGGAGCCACCGTCGTGATGGACGTGTGGGCCCTCGTGCTGAGGCGCCTTGGAATCCCGTCTCTGAACTTCGCGTTACTCGGACGATGGATCGGCCACGTTCCTCGAGGAACCTGGATGCACCCGAGCATCGCAAAGGCGGCCCCGGTTCGAGGCGAGGGCCTGATCGGATGGATGGCCCACTACTCGATCGGCATCACCTTCGCCGCGCTCTTGCTCGGAACGTTCGGCTTGGGATGGGCGCGATCGCCGTCGCTGTTTCCCGCGCTGTTCATCGGGATCGTCTCGGTGGTGGCACCTTTGTTCATCCTGCAACCGGCATTCGGAGCAGGGATCGCGTCCTCGAAGACTCCGAGGCCGCTCTTCAACAGCGTCAAGAGCCTGGTGACCCACGTGGTCTTCGGCTCCGGGTTGTATCTCGCGGCGCTCGCAACCGCCGCGTTGATCCCCGCAGGACGCTGAGCCCGAGTCGAAGGAGTGACGTCATGACTGCTGCTGCAACGCTCTCGCATCCAAATTCCCCCACCGCGCCCATGGAAACCAGACCCTCCACGACACCGTTGTGGAGAGTCCTCGCGCCGATCTGCGTGATGGTCTTCATGGAGTTCCTCGCCATGGGACTTCCGCTCACAATCTTGCCTGGGCACGTACACGGCACGCTCGGGTTCGGATCGTTCATCGTGGGGCTCGCGATCGGTGCGCAGTCGTGGGTGACGCTGGCGACACGTCACACTGCGGGAACGCGCGCTGATCAACGAGGGCCGCGCAGTGCCGCAATGCTCGGACTCGCGCTCTCGGTGATCGCTGGCGTGATGTACGCGGCGTCGAGCGCGGTACCGAATCCTTCGGCAAGTCTTTTCGTTCTTCTCCTCGGCCGTGGGCTTCTGGGCGTCGGAGAGAGTCTCGTCGTCACGGGTGCTCTTGCATGGGGTGTTGCGCTCGCGGGACGAGAGCGATCAGGAATCGTCATGGCCCGGGTCGGAATCGCGATGTACGGCGCCCTCGCTGTAGGCGCGCCCCTCGGATCCGTCGTGAACGAGCACGTCGGGTTCTTCGGAATGGCGATCGTGGCCGCACTCGCGCCGCTTCCCGGCATAGGCGCCGCCCTCCTGGTTCGGGCGGTCACACCGGTCGGCGGTGCGAGGCTCCCCTTCTATCGCGCGCTTCGGCTGATCTGGCTGCCGGGCATCGGACTGTCGCTGGCCGCACTCGGATTCGGAGCGATCGCCGCCTTCTCGACACTCTTCTTTCGTGAACATGGGTGGGCGAATGCAGCTCTCGCGATGAGCGCATTCGGCGCCGCGTTCGTACTCGCGCGGCTGCTCTTCGGCGGGCTTCCCGACCGTTTCGGGGGCGCGCGCGTCGCGATGGTATCCGCGGCCGTCGCCGCGCTGGGCCAGCTCGGAATGTGGCTCGCGACCTCGGGCCCGATGGCGGTTGCGGCGGCGGCATTGACGGGGCTCGGCTTCACGCTCGCATTCCCCTCGTTCGGCGTCGAAGCCGTGCGGCGCGTGCCGCCACAGAATCGAGGCGTGGCTCTCGGTGCTTATGCGGCGAGCTACGATGTGGCGATGGGACTCGGCGTCCCGGCGCTCGGGATGGTCGTGGGGGTCTTCGGCTACGGCGCAGCCTTCGCGGTGGGTGCTCTCAGTGCAATCGCATCGCTCGTCATCGCGATCGCGATCGCGCTCGGTTCCCGAGCTAGGCCGTCCGCATGATCGCCGTGGTCGCGATCAACAGCGGATCCTGCGCGCGATTCGCGAGGTGTGCGAACAGCACGCGTACAGCGGTCGGCGCTTCGTAGACCAGCTCGACCTCGCCCGTCCGCTGGGCGCGCTTCGCCATCTCGGCATGCAGCAATCCGACTCCCACGCCTCCAGCGATCAGCGTGCGCGTGACGTCCTGACGATCGACGCTGATGATTCGCTTCGGGTGAATGTGCTGCAGCTTGAACAGCCGTTCCGCGGTTCGTCCGCAACAGGCGCTCGCACCGGGATAGACCCACGGCAACTCTGCGAGCGCCTTCCAGTCCAGCGGATCTGACACCGTCACGAGTCCCGGTGGCGCTGCCACATGGATCGTGAACTCCGACACGTGGACGGTGGCGAGCTCCAGACCAGGATCGTCTGGTTCGTTGTAGAGCCCCGCATCAAGACTGCCGTTCCGGATCCCTGCAAGCGTGTCCGCCGAGGTTCCGTGCTTGAGAACCACTTCCACCTCCGGATAGCGCTCGGAGAGGTTCGTGAGGAGCTTGCCGATCGCCTGGTTGTTCGAGTTGCTGCTCGCGCCGATACGTAGCTTGCCCGCCAGATGTCCCTTGATGCGCGTCGCCTCGTCCACGAGCTCCTGGTGGGCGGCGATCGTCTGCTCTGCCTTGGCGAGGAGCCGCTCGCCCTCGCGGGTCAAGCTCATGCCCCGCGCGGTGCGTTCGAACAACGCGATCCCGAGCTGGTCCTCGATCGCCTTGATATGGGCACTGACCGCAGGCTGGCTCAGATGCAGTTGTTCGGCCGCGCGCGTGATGCTCCGTTCGCGTGCGACGGCGACAAACGTCCTGAGCTGGTAGATGTCCATCGCTGCGGTTCCGGTCTGTTCAAGATACCGCGGAGGGCCGGGTGCGCGTTCCTCACGCGCAACGGTACAAGCGCGTCCAAGTGTATGTACGGAAGTGGGGAACCCAGTCGCGGACTTTTTCAGCGGACGTCCGCCGCTGATACTTGACGACGATCGTCGTGGTGGTCACATGCGGGCTTGGGCAGAGATCTGCGCTTTTCGCCTGGAGTAACGTCCGCGAACGCCAAGTCGTCGCCGGTACTCATCGAAGAAGCCGCCAGCAAACACGAACGCGCGACCAATTGTGCAGCTCCGTTCTCTCGGCGACGGACGTTCCCTGGCACGGACGCTCGCTCGGGTGTTGGTCCGGCGTGAGTCGATCTTTGCCACCGCGATCCCCGAACCGACCGATTGCGACCATCAGCGCGCCGCCGGATGATTCGGGCGGTTCTGGACGTTCACGCACGAGCACGAGGGCACATTGACGATCCGCACCTATCGACGCCGGTCCAAGAACGACGACGGCAAGTGTTAGGGAGCAGTTCAGTCTCGACGTTCAAACCCGTGGCTGCGACGAGCTGATCGCGCGGATGGAGCTCACCGAGCAGCCTCGCACCGATTACGTCGATGACGGTCGCGCGGGCGACGACATCCTCAATCGCTCGGGTCTTCGAGGATTGATCGCAGAGGCGAAGCGAGGCGACGTGATCATCTGTCGCGATCAGTCGCGGCTTGGTCGCGATGCCATCGAGGTGACGTTGGTCATCCGAGACCTCGTGCGCGACCGCGGCTGCCGGCTGTTCTACTACTCCAGCGGCCAAGAGGTCGCATTCGCGAACGCGATCGACCAGGCGACAACGTTCATCCAGGGCACCGGGCACCAGATGGAGCTGGAGGCGATCCGCTCGCGCACGCGCGAGGGTCTGCGCTCGCGTGTGCGTCAGGGCCGGATCGCGGGCGGGTCTTGCTACGGCTACACGCTGGAGCGCAAGAACGATGGTTCAGGTCGTCGATTCACCGTCGCGGTGGTCGACGAGCAACAGGCGCCGATCGTCCAGCGCATCTACACCAAGTACCTCGCCAACCGCGGACTCAAGGCGATCGCGCATCAGCTCAATAATGAAGGTGTCCCCTCGCCCTCCGCCGGTCGTCGCGGTTCAGGTTCGTGGGCATCATCCGCACCATCCTGATGAACCCGCGCTACCGCGGTCTCTACATTCACGGTCGGATCAAGAAGGTCCGCCACGGCGGTGGCTCGATGCGTGTGAGGGCCGAGCCCAAGGACATCATCATGATCGATCTGCCGGAGTGGCGGATCGTCGATGACGCGACCTGGTTCGCGGTCGCGGAGCGTTTCACGACGCGTGGCCCGTCACCGCGCACCGGTCGCCCCGCGGCGAAGTATCCGCTCAGCGGCATCGCGAAGTGCGGCTCGTGCGGCGGAGCCGTCGGCGCAGCTCGTGTGCGCGCATACGGTGGCGCCACGGAGCGCGTGAAGTGTTACGGCTGCGCGAAGCACCACGAGCGCGGAAGCGCCGT
>JAYUVX010000171.1:0-5477 GCA_043753855.1 Myxococcales bacterium
CCGGCCGAGGCGACAGGTGGAGCTCGCCTCCGATGATCTCGGCGGTCTCGTGCTCCGGCGCGTCCAGGATGTCCTGATAGGTCGCCGGTTTCTTCCCCGTACCCGGCATGCCTTCAGCCTACCAATCAGCCGCGAGGTCGTCGACGCCGCAGTTTGGTCCGTGAGACGCTCTGCGCGTGCAGCTCCTGCGGCTCGGTCTACTACTCGCGCTCGCGTCGTGCGCGCGGGTGGTCGGGCTGCAGCCGAAGGCACCGCCGACGATCGCGGCGAGTGAACCGGCGCCGGCGTTCGCGCTGCCATCGCACGAGGGCAAGCGCGTCGAGCTCGCCACCACGCTCGCCGCCAGTGACGTGGTGCTCGTGTTCTATCGCGGCCACTGGTGACTGTGGTGCAAGCACCAGCTCGGCGAGCTGGCCCGTAACTCCGAGGCGCTGCGCGCGCGGCACGTGCAGGTGCTGGCGATCAGCACCGATCCGTCCGACGAGTCCGCGAAGTTCGCCCGCACGTACGGCATCGAGTTCCCGCTGCTCGCCGATACCGATGGCGCGGTGTCGAAGCAGTTCGTGGGCGTCAACTACGACGACACGACGATCCCCGGCATCGTGATCGTTCGCCGCGATGGCGCGATCGTGTTCCGTCAGGTCGCCACGGCGAAAGATGATCGGCTGAGCACGGCCGAGCTGCTCGCGACGATCGATCGCACGCTCGGCACCAGTGGGCGTGGCGCGCGCCGCGGCTATGCGGCTCTCGAGCGGATGCAGCTGCGGGTCGATGGCGGCGGTGGCGTGCGCCACACGGACTCGACCGGCGGCGTGGCGGTGGCCGAGCTCGCCGTGCTGCTCCCGCTCGCGCGCCAGATCGTGGCGGGACCGTGGCTCAGCACGGATGTGACCTCGGTGACCGGCGTCGACCTCGCGATCGCCGGTCGCATCCCGCTGCTGCACGACACCGGCGCCGTGCAGATCACCACGACGATCGGCTGGAGCCCGGGCGGAGAGGCAGCCTGGAATGCGGGACTGCGCGCGGGCCCGTGGCTGGCGGTCACGCCGCGCTGGGCGGTGCACCTCGACCTCGGCGCGACGTTGCGCGGCCTGCACGAGCGCGAGGCGTTCGCGACGCTCGGCGTCTCGTACCTGCTGCCTCGCTGATCGCGCTCACGCCACCGGGGCGGCGCCGATGTAACGGGAGGCGGGTCGGATCAACCGCCCGGTCCGGCGCTGCTCGATCACGTGCGCGGACCAGCCCGCGATCCGGCTGACCGCGAACGTCGCCGCGAACTGCTCGCGCGGCAGGCCGGCTGCGTCGAGCAGCACGGCGGTGAAGAACTCCACGTTCGCGGCGAGCGGGCGGTCCGGCTTGCGCTCGCGCAGGATGTTCAGCGCTGCGGTCTCCACCGCGCGCGCGAGCTCGAGGCGGCGCGAGGCGAGCGGGCGCACCGCGGTCTCGAGCACGGCGGCTCGCGGATCGCGAACGCGATAGATCCGGTGGCCCATGCCCATGATCCGGCGACCAGCGGCGAGCTCGGCGAGGATCCATGGTTCGGCGTTGTCCGGAGACCCGATCGCATCGAGCATGTCGAGGACCGGGCCCGGGGCGCCTCCGTGGAGCGGGCCCTTGAGCGCGCCAACGCCGCCGACGATCGCGGAGATCAGATCAGAACCGGTCGAGGTGATCACGCGCGCGGTGAACGTCGACGCACTCATGCCGTGATCGATCACGGTCACGAAGTAGGCATCGACGGCCTTCGCGGCGGCCGCAGACGACGCCACGCCCGTCGACATCCGCAGGTAGTCCGCGGCGTGCGACAGCGCGGGATCCGGCGGGACCGGCGGCACGCCCGCGCGGGTGCGGTTCCACGCGGCGACCAGCACCGGCGCGGCACCGATCGCGGCGATCGCGTCGGCGAGATCCTCGCCGGTGGGCCGCAGGTGGCCAAGTGCGGTGCGCAGTGCATCCATCGCATCGGGCAGCGTCAGTGCATCGCCGAGCCGCGGCACCAGCTCCCACGCCGCCACGCGTGCGGCGCCGAGCTGCAATGTTCCCGTCAACGCTCCACCGGCGGCGAGCACACGCGCGACCGCCTCCTCGAACGTCGCGCGTTCGGCGAGCCGTTCGACATCGTGCCCCGCGATCACCAGGTGACCGCGCTCGCCATCGACTTCGGAGATTGCGGTCTCCGCAACCACCACTCCCTCGAGTCCGTTGCTGGTCGTGTTCGTCATGGTCACCTCTCGATGCTTGTTGTAGGGTCGTCCTCATGGTTGATCAACGTAGAATCGACGATCAACGTTGGGTCGACGCACGAGCGGCCGCCAGCCACCTCGGGATCCAGGTCCGATCGCTGTACGCCTACGTCAGCCGGGGCCAGATCCGGAGCGTTCCGGGTGCGCGAGGACGTCCAAGGCTCTACGCGCTCGCCGATCTCGAGCGGCTCCGCGTGCGTCGCGATGCGCGCGCGGGGCACGGCGCCGTGGCGGCGGGTGCGCTGCGCTGGGGCGAGCCGGTGCTCGATTCGGCGATCACCGCGATCACGCCGCGCGGTCCGGCCTACCGGGGGCGGCTGGCGACCGAGCTCGCCGCCGACGGCGTGCCGTTCGAGAATGTCGCGGAGCTGCTGTGGTCGGGATACCTGCCGGGCGGTGCGATCAGCTGGCCACGCAGCGCGATGCCTCACGCTCAGCTCGCGCGGCTGGTGACGGCCACCGTCCAGCCGATCGACGTGATGCCGCTGATCGTGCAGGTGGCCGCGCTGAACGATCCCCAGCGTCATGATCGACGTCCCGACGCGTTCGTCACGCGGGGCCGGCAGGTGATCCCGCTGCTCGCGGCGGCGCTGTCGTCGGGGCTCGGCGCGGCCACGGTGACGCGTGCGCTCGGTGCGGGCAGCGTGGCGCGGATCGCCGCCCGGGCGCTCGAGCTCGACGAGGCGCACGCACCGCTGATCGATCAGGTCCTCGTCCTGCTCGCCGATCACGAGCTCAACGCTTCGAGCTTCACCGCGCGGATCGCCGCGTCCACCGATGCCGACCCGTATGCCTGCGTGGCCGCGGCGCTGGCGACGCTGTCAGGTCCGAAGCACGGCAGCGCCTCGCTCGAGGTCTCGCAGTTCGCGGAATCGGTGGGCCATCCCGATGCGGCGAAGGCGGCGGTGCGCGCGCTGCGCAAGAAGGGGCAGGTGCCTCCCGGGTTCGGCCATCCGCTGTATGCGACCGGCGACCCGCGGACGCCACCGCTGCTCGAGGCCGCCGCACGGATCGGCAATGCGAAGCTCGCGCGCACGCTGCTCGCGGTGGTGGCAGCGACCACGGATGCACAGCCGAGCGTGGACGTCGGGCTCGCGGCACTGGTGGCCGCGCTCGGGGCAGCTCCGTCGGCGGGACCGGGACTGTTCGCCGTGGCGCGCAGTGCCGGATGGCTCGCACACGCGCTCGAACAGCGCGCGGCCGGCCACCTGCTCCGGCCACGAGCCCGCTACATCGGCGTGGCCGTGGCAGCTGGCTGATCGCCACGGACCCGAGCCATGGCGCCGAGTATGCTGAGCAGATGAAGCTTCCGCTCGCACTCCTGGTCACCGTGGGGTGCACGGCCGGGCAGAGCTACGCGGAGGCGATGCGAATTTTGTGCGCTGCCGATCAGGCGCCATCGGTGGTCCACGCGAATCCCGCCGAGCGGAACCGGCGGATGTCGGCGCAGATCGAGGCCACCGTCACCAACCGCGAGGTCCTCGCGTGGTTCGGTGAGCTCGGGAGTCTCCCCGGTGTTGAAGCCGGTACCTCCGTGGCCGATCATGCGAAGCGCGCGGGACTCACCTCGTGCCTCGGTGCCGCGCTCCCGAGGTGATCTGCGTTGCCTGCCAGCACGAGCACCCGATGGGCGACAGCGCCGACTACCTCGCGGGCGCCACGCTCGAGGACTGCGCCTGCCCGTGCGGCAGCGAGGTCTTCGAGATCACCGCCGGTGTCGCGCTCTACAAGGGCAGCGAGGACGTCCGCTGGGTTTTCTTTGGCTGCCGCTGCGTCGCGTGTCGGCTCGCGGCGGTCTACGGCGACTGGAAGAGCGAACCCGGTGACGCGCGCGCGTTCCTCGCGAACCTCTGACCTAGCGGTGGTCGGTGGACTCGTCGCCGTCGCCGTCCGGTTCACCGGTGGGCGCGCGGCGCTTCGCTGCGTCTTCGTCGAGGCCGAGGCGGCGGATCATCTTGTAGATCGACATCCGCTCGATCCCGGCAGCGCGGGCCGCGGCGGAGATGTTGTTGTCGTGCGCTTCGAGCAGCGCGGTGAGGTAGCGGCGGTCGAATTCGTCCACGAGCTGCTGCTTGGCGGTCTTGAACGGAACGTCGATGTCGACATCGCCGAACGTGCCTTGCTTCTTCGGCGGGGCGTCGAGGCCGCCGGTCGGGTGGTTCGGCAGCAGCACGGCGCGTTCGACGGCGTTGCGCAGCTCGCGGACGTTGCCCGGCCAGGAGTGACGCTGCGCGCGCGACATGAAGTCGTCCGGAAGCCGCGGGTCGTGGTGCGTCGAGTGGAGCTGGCGGAGGAAGTGCTCGATCAGGAGCGGTAGGTCCTCGCGGCGCTCGCGCAGGGACGGGACCGACAGCTTCGCCACCGAGAGCCGGTAGAACAGGTCCGAGCGGAACGTGCCGCGGTTGACCTCGGCCGCGAGGTCGCGGTTGGTGGCCGCAACGATGCGGACGTCGCACGCGATGACCTTGGTCGACCCGATGCGCCGGATCTTGCGGGTCTCGACGGCGCGCAGCAGCTTGGACTGCACGTCGAGCGGTAGCTCGCCGATCTCGTCGAGGAACAGCGTACCGCCGTGCGCGGCCTCGAACACACCGACCGTTGCCTTGCCCGCGCCGGTGAACGCGCCGTGCTCGTGACCGAAGATCTGATCCTCGAACAGCTGCTCGGGGATCGCCGAGCAGTCGAGGACGACGAACGGGCCCGCGCGGCGAGGCGAGCACTGGTGGATCGCGTCGGCGACGCCTTCCTTGCCGGCGCCGGTCTCGCCCTGGATCAGCACGGTGGCATCGGACTGCGCGAACCGGTTGATCAGATCGAACATGTGCCGCATCGCGGCCGAGCCGCCGATCAACCCGTGCAGCCGGTTCTCGTGCCACAGCGGCACCGACACCGCGTCATCGAGCGGATCGAACGTGATCGCGGACTTGCCGATCTGGATCGTCGAGCCCGGTGCGATGAAGCCATCGACGATGCGGACGCCCTTGACGTGCGTGCCGTTGGTCGAGTTGAGGTCGCGGATCCGGTAGCCATCGGGCTGGAGCCGCAGCTCGCAGTGGAGGCCCGAGACCTTCGGATCATTCAGGTTCAGATCCGCACCGGCGCGGCCGATCATGATCGTCGGCTGTGCGAGCTCGATCACCTTGCCGGCATCCACGCCGGCGACGACCTCGAGGCGGCAGCGCCGAACGTTGACGGAGCGCGGGAGCCCCTGGAAGGAGGTGACCCAGGTGGGCG
>JAYUVX010000172.1:0-16503 GCA_043753855.1 Myxococcales bacterium
CTCGCAGCTCTCAGCGCGCATGATGTGGAGATCGTCGGGCCTCGCGGCGCCGGTCGCGGTCACGAGCTGCTGCGCCAGTGGATCGCGCGCGCGGGATACTCGGCCGAGTCGTTGCGCTGGTTCTGCGGCGGCAAGGGGGTCGTCGTGGTGGAGCAGCGCGGCCGCTGGTCGGTGCCGAACACGCTGACCACGAGCGAGCGGATCGTCGCGTCGACGTTCACCGTTCGTGCGGGCCGGGTCGTGCGGTTCGAGCGGTTCGAGGCCCTGCCGGATGCGCTCGCCGCCGCGGCCTTGACCGACGACGACGAGGTCATTCACCACTCGTAGCCAGACCGAGCGGCATCGGCGATATACTCGCGCCGTGTCGTCCCGCGAAGACTGGCAGCGCCGGCTCGGCCCGCTCTATGGCGGCGCCGTCGCGCTCGTTCACTCGACGCCGTGGCGCTGGCCCACCGAGGTCGCCGACGAGGCGCGCAACGCGGGCTGGATCGTCGCGCTCGGCGCACCGTGTGGTCTCGCGGCGTGGGTCATCGCCCGGTTGATGATCGGTACGGGGATCCCGGCTCCGCTCGCCGCGATCCTCGGACTCGCGATGCTGAGCCTGGCCTCCGCCGCGTTGGTCGAGCGCGGGGTGGCCGAGTGCATCGATCGCTGGGAGGGGCAGACGCGGTCGCCCGGCGTCGCGGCGGTGCTGGTCCTCGTGTTCACGACGCTGCTCCGTGTCGGTGCGATGCTGTCGATTCCGCCGGCGCAGTGGCTATGGCTCCTGCTCGTCACCGCCGTGATCGGACGGTGGGCCGCGGTGTTTCTTCAGGCGCTCGGGGATCCGATCGCCGCCGACGAGAGCTCGCGCTCGCTGGTCGCGACGCCGGCGCCTGCGTGGCTGATCGCGGCGTTGAGCGGCGGCGTGCTGACGCTCGCGGTGATCGCGCTGGGCAAGCTCGGAGTCGTGGCGATGGCGCTGGTCGCGGTGTTCGTGTTCGGCCTCGGACTCGCGAGCCAGCGCCGCCACGGCGGGTTGACGCCGGCGATCGTGGCGGTCGCGGCGGCGATCGGCGAGCTCACCGTGCTGCTGCTCGCGACGATCGCCCGGTAGTCACGGCTCGTCGGGCCTCGTCACGGCTCGTCGGGCCTCGTCAGGCCTCGTCAGGCCTCGTCAGGCCTCGTCGGGCCTCGTCAGGGCTCGTCGGGCTTCGTCAGGCCTCGTCGGGCTTCAGCTCGACCAGCGTCGCGCCCCACTGACCGGAGGCCTCGCCGGCGAGCGAGAACGCCGCGACGTTCCCGTGCTTCTGGAGAACACCGTGGACGATCCGGCGCAGCGTTCCGGTGCCCTTGCCGTGGATGATCCGCACCGTCGTCAGGCCGGCCTCGGCGGCCGCGCGCACGTACTCCTCGACGACGTCGGCACAGTCGCGGGGCAAGAACGTGTGCAGATCGAGCTCGGGGCCGATCGGCGTCACGGTCACCGCGTCGTCTGCGTGGTCCTCGTCGTCCTCGTCGTCCTCATCGTCCGGGCTGGCCATGTCATCCCGGCCAGTGTCCGTTCGTGGGCACGAACGGGATGATCCGCCGGCGCAGGTCCGGCGGGACGCGACGATCGAGGATGGCCGCAACCTCGTCGGTCCGGTAGAGCTGCGAGACGTGCATCAGGACGATGTGCTCGTTCTCGAAGTTGGGGGCCCGCTCGATCAGCTCGTCGAGGTGGATGTGACAGCCGGCGCGCGCGGCCTCGAGCGACTTGCGCTCGTCGAGGAACGTGCACTCGATGACAAGGACGCGTGCGCGATACAGCTCCGGTGAGTGGTCTAGCACCGAGACCAGGGTGTCGGTCGCGTAGGCCAGCTCGACGCGCTCCTCGATCTCGGTGATCGCCTCGCCCGCGTGCTTGCGCGCTGCGATCTCCGGGCCGGTCCGGCCGTGGAATTCGGCGCGCAGCTTCGCGACCTTGCGGACCAGGAGGTAGGCAAGGGAGGGCACGGGATGGAACGTGCGAACCGCGCGGACGGAGAGATCCGGTCGCAGAGCGAGCTCCTCGCCGGGGTTCATGCCGAACGCATCGATCGCGAGGGGCCAGCGTTGTAGCTTGGTCAGCGCTGCGAGTGCCGCGCTCAGATCGTCGACGATCTCGGCTGGCATGACGACGCGAGGCGGCCTTGCCTTGCCATGCAGCGCCCGGATCCCGAGCAGGGCGGGGAGCGCCCCGACATGATCGGCATGGCCATGGGACAGCAGGATCGTGTCGATCGCGCCGAACGAGCGCGGTGAAATACCGGCATCGAACAGCACGCCGAGCTCGGGCACGTGGAGCGAGGTGTAGACACCTCCGACGGAGACACCGCGCACCGTGTACGGACCGGCGGTGACGGACGTCAGCATCGCGGCAGTATACGAGCCCTCTCGCGATGGTAGGATTCCGCGGAGCATGTTCTGGTACTCGCTACTGGCCGTCTTCGGCGTGCTGTTCCTGCTATCGGTCTCGCTGCCGGTACCGAGGCGGGTCTGGGCGTTCGTCATCTACAGTACGAAGTACTTCTGGCTCTGGGTGTTAGATATCATCGGCTTGCGCCGGCTGTTCGTGCCGAAGGCGAGCTACGTGAAGCTCTCGCGCCCGATGCTGTTCCGCATGTGGTGCGAGGACATGGGCCCGACGTTCATCAAGTTTGGTCAGATCATCGCGTCGTCGGCGGGCATGTTCCCCGATGCCTACGTCAAGGAGTTCCAGAAGGTCCTCGATCGCGTGAAGCCGTTCCCGTTCGAGGACGTGAAGCGCACGCTCGACGAGGAGCTCGGGGCCGAGAAGGCGGCGCACCTCGTCGACATCGAGCCCAAGCAGCTCGCGTCCGCCTCGATCGCGCAGGTCCACACCGCGAAGCTGCGCGACGGCACCTTGGTCGTCATCAAGGTCCAGCGCCCCGGCATCATCGGCCGCTGCATGGCCGACATGAAGCTGATGCGCATGCTCGCGAAGGTGGTCGCGCGGTTCAAGAAGAACGCCGACCTCGCGAACCCGGTCGGCGTGGTCGATGACTTCACCGTCACGCTCACCGAGGAGCTCGACTTCCGCAAGGAGGCCGAGAACCTCGACAAGTTCAATGACATCATGCGCGAGCTCGGGCACAAGAACATCCGCTGCCCGGTGCCGCATCACGAGTACACCACTCGAAAGATCCTCGTGATGGAGCGGTTCAGTGGTCTGCGCGTCGATCGGTTCGACGAGATCAAGGCAAAGGGCATCGACGGCGAGAGCAAGCTCGTCGATGGACTTCGTGCCTGGTTCCAGTGCGTGGTGTTCTACGGGTTCTTCCACGGCGACGTGCACGCCGGTAATCTGATGCTGCTCGACGATGACACGATCGGTTTTCTCGACTTCGGGATCGTCGGTCGGTTCGGCGACAGGGAGCGCTACCTCGTCACCGACTACATGATCGCGTTCGCCTCCGGGAACTACAAGCGCCTCGCCGAGATCATCGTCGAGATGTCGGGCGCACCGTCCGGCCTCGACTTCGATGCGTTCGTGAAGGACCTCGGCGAGACCTACAGTCCGCTGCTCACGCTGTCGTTCGGTCAGGTCAACTACGCCGAATTTCTGCCCGGCATCCAGCGTACGGCCACGCGTCATCGCATGTCGATGCCGAACGAGTTCATCCTGATCACGAAGCAGCTGCTGTACTTCGACCGGTATGCGAAGTCGCTCGCGCCCAAGCTCAACGTGTTCACGGACCCGCGGCTCGTGCTCGGCATGATGCAAGACATCATGAAGGCGCGGATGCAGGCCGACGCGAAGAAGGCCGCGGCCCCGGTCAGCTAACAACTGCCGCGCTGCGGTTCCCGGGTGATAGCCTGGGTAACATGAGGTGTCACTGGCCGGTCGGGATCGCTGGAGCGTCCTGGATGCTCGTCGCGGCCTGCGGTTTCGGCGTCCCCGCATCGTCGGTGTCGGCGGGTGACGACGTGGCGATCGATGCGAGCGCGGAGTCTGATGCGCCGGATGCGGCGGTCATGGTCGCGCAGCGCTGCCATCTCACGCTCGGTAGTGATCACACCTGCGTGGAGCGCGATTCGGACCACAGCGTGTGGTGCTGGGGGGACCACACCTACGGCCAGTTGGGAGTTGGAACGCTCACCACCGCGTACTCCACGACCGCTCGCGCGGTGCCCCTGTTAGGAATGGCCACGAGTGTTGTCACGAAGTCGTATCACGCGTGTGCACGCATCGCGGATGGCACGGCCGAGTGCTGGGGCCTCAACGACGGCATGCAGGTCGGCGATGGCGGCAACGGTACGCGGTACTCGTCGGCGACGGTCGTGGGACTGAACAACGTGGTCGAAGTCGGGGTCGGCCGGATGTTCAGCTGTGCCCGCAGATCCAGCGGCGACGTCACCTGCTGGGGCGCGAACGCCAGCAGTCAGCTCGGCGACGGAACCACGGCCGCGAAGGCGACGCCGTCGACGACGGTGACCGGTCTCACCGCCGCCCCGATCTCGATCGCGGTCGCGTCGAGTCACGCCTGCGCGCTATTGCCGGGGGGCGTGGGGCAGTGCTGGGGCAGCAACACGTTCCGCCAGCTCGGGGACGGGACCACCACCGATCGCTCGAGTGCGATCGCGATGCCGTTGACGCAGATCGCTCAGATCGTCCCGAGCGGATACAGCGTCGGCGGGAACACGGGGAGCGCGACCTGCGTGCTGCGAACCGATGGAACGGTGTGGTGCTGGGGCTCGAACGATTTCGGTCAGCTCGGCAATGGCACGACCAGCACCACGCCCACCGGCACGCCAGGCCAGGTCGCCGGTCTCACCGGGGTGGTCGAGCTGGTCGCGGGCCGCTACCACGCGTGCGCCCGGCAGCAGAGTGGTGCGGTGGCGTGCTGGGGCCGCAATGAGGACGGACAGCTCGGCGACGGAACGTACAACACGCGCTCATCGCCGTCGCCGGTCAGCTTGCCGCGGCCGGCGCTGCAGGTCGCCGCCGGCGGCTACCACACCTGCGCGCTGCTCGATAACTTCGCGGTGTACTGCTGGGGCTACAACACCAGCGGTCAGCTCGGCGACGGATCGCTGGTCACGCGCACCTCGCCCGTCGCGTCGACAACGCTGTGTCAGTGATCAGCCGAACTGATCGTCGATCGAGCGCTCGGGCTTCGGCTGCTTGCCGCGCGGACCGGAGTCGTCGAGGTACCGCAGGAACATCGCGAGCAGCTGCGTCTTGTCGGTGGTCATCGGCTTGAACGCGACGCCGATCTGGAAGTTGTCCTCGACCGCGGTGCACCAGACCACGCGACCGGGCACAGGCAGTGGCTCGGACTGAGCGTCGTCGTCGAACACGAGCTGCAAGTCGCATTCGATCTCGGTGCCGACCGGCACCGCCGTCTGCAGATCCGCGGCCACACCGCCACGGGAGACGTTGGTCGTCAGGCCCTTGTAGGCCTTCCCGTTCACCCGGATCGTCACGAGCGCTTCGTGGGCGTAGCGTGGATGCTCTCGGTCCGTCTGAGCCACTGACTACCAAGTTTGAAGGTCTCCTTGGACGCTGGCAAGTTTTCACGGGGTAAGGCTGTGACGTCCACAGCTCGTCCGGGTTTCGGACGCAGTGCGGCGCATCTCCGTAAACCACCCATTCGTCAGCGCGTCGAGTTCGGCGGCGGCCTCGTCGGCGCGCGTCGACGATCTGGCCATCATGGCGCGCCGCCACGTGAAGTACGACTTGATCACGCGACTTGCGAGCCGCCGCCGCTCGCGGCGACGTGAGGCGGTCATCGCCGCCACCTGGAGCTCGCGGCCGTCAAACACCAGCCGGTCGAGCCGCCACGTGGCGCGGGCTTCGTAGGTCGTGCCGCGGCCGATGTCGGCCGCCGCCTGCTCCTGCCAGCTCGTATGGGTGCCCGCCCGGACCGTCAGCCAGGGCAAGAGACCGGCGAGTCGCGCCCGACGGACCACGCTCGCTCCGGGATCGTGGTGTAGACCGGCGGCCCGAACCGCGGCCGAGATCACGGTGGCCACCGGCGGCGCGTCGAGCCTCGCAGCGATCTCCTCGGCCAGGTCGTCGTCGTCGTTCTCGATCGGAGCTCCTGGCTCGTTCCGCGCGATCGGCGGGAACGGATCGCTCGCCTTGACCACGTCGGTTCGCTGGTTCGGTTGCGCGCGTGCACTCGCGGTCAACGCGACCACGATCGCGATCAACGCGACTCTCACGGTCGCCACGTCCCGAGCAGCCACAGCTCGTCGTGCCGTGGGCTGACCACCGGCTCGATGCGGCGCCACAGCAGCGTGAGATCGACCCGTCCGAACGGCGTGCGCCGCGTCTGCTGCGCGCCCGGGTACGGCTCGCGGCCAGCGACGTTCGTTGCGAGCGCGTCGCTGGTGTCGGTGATGCCGATGCTGCTGCTGCCGACCGTGCTGTCGAGGCTGTCGAGACGCTCGCTCCCGGTCCCGCCGTCGCTGACGTCGACGTCGACATCGTCGGCAACACCGATGACGTCCGCGTTGTCGGGCAGATCGAGCGTCAGTTGTTCGAGGAAATCGTCATCGTTGCCGGCGTCTCCGTCCTCGGACGGCCGGGCACCTTGGGCGAGCTCGGCGATCTCGGCGATCTGCTCCGCGTCGTCCGGATCGATCTCCGGGCCGTCCGTGGGAGCTGCGGAGGCAACGCGCGCGGCGAGCGCGAGCAACATCAGTACGAACCACACGATCAGCCAGGCCAGCCACGGGCGGGGTTGGTTGCGTGATGCGGCCGTGGATCGTACGGTACGAACGTGGCTGCGACGCTCACCGACAACGCTCTCGCAGTGCTGCGCGCGCGCTACCTTGCCCGTGAGAACGGCGTCGTCGTGGAGACGCCGGAGCAGCTGTTCCGCCGGGTCGCAGCTCACATCGCCGCTGCCGAGGCCGCCCTCGGCGCCTCGCCAGAGCAGGTCACCGCGGTCGCCGCGCGCTTCGAGCGAATGATGTCCTCGCTCGAGTTCCTGCCGAACTCGCCGACCTTGATGAATGCCGGGCGCCCACTCGGCCAGCTCGCGGCGTGCTTCGTCGTCCCCGTCGAGGACTCGACGACGGGCGTGTTCGAAGCGGTCCGCTGGGCCGCGGAGATCCAGAAGACCGGAGGCGGAACCGGCTTCTCGTTCTCGCGCCTGCGTCCGGCTGGCGACCTGGTTGCCTCCACCGGCGGAAACGCCTCGGGCCCCGTGTCGCTGATGCAGGTGTTCGACGTGGCGACCGAAGCCATCAAGCAGGGCGGCACGCGGCGCGGCGCCAACATGGGGATACTCCGGGTCGACCACCCGGACGTACTGGAGTTCATCGGCATCAAGCTCGACCCAGCGCGGATGTCCAACTTCAACCTCTCGGTCGCCGTGACCGATGCGTTCATGGCGGCTGTTCGAGACGGGACGACCTACGACCTCGTCAACCCACGCAGCGGGATCGTGACCGCGAAGCTCGATGCGCGTCGCGTGTTCGATGCGATCGCCAACGCCGCCTGGGCAGTTGGGGATCCGGGCCTGGTGTTCATCGATCGCATCAATGCACTCCAGCCGACCCCAGCCCTGGGTCCGATCGAGGCCACAAATCCCTGCGTGACCGGCGATACGCGTGTCTGGGTGGAGGACAAGGGTCTCGTTCCGATCGCCGAGCTCGTCGGCGCCACGCCGCGGGTCGCGACCTGGGACGACGACCGCGTCGTGTTCCGCGAGGCGACCCAGGTCATCTCGACCGGTGTGAAGCCCGTGTACCGCCTGGTGACCATCGAAGGTGTCGAGCTGCGTCTCACCGGCGATCACCTCGTCATGACCGATGCCGGTGACGTCCCGGCCGGCGACCTCCGCGCCGGTGCGCGATTGCGCGGCAACGGCGAGTGGTGGACGATGTCTTCGCTCGAGCTCGAGGGTGATGCGCAGGTCTTCGACCTGACCGAGCCCACCACCAGTCACTTCTTCGCCAACGGAATCCTCGTCCACAACTGCGGCGAGCAGCCCCTGCTCCCGTTCGAGTCGTGCACGCTCGGCAGCATCGACATCGGTCGGTTCGTCGAGGGCAAAGACGTCGCCTGGGACCGGCTGCGCACCGTGATCCACGATGCGGTGCGGTTCCTCGACGACGTCATCGATGCGAACCGGTATCCCCTCCCCGAGATCGAGCGTGCGACCAAGGCGACCCGCAAGATCGGGCTCGGCATCATGGGCTGGGCCGATGCCCTCGCGATGCTGCACATCGCCTACGACTCCGCCGAGGCGATCGCAGTCGCGGACCGGATGGCGAGCTTCCTCGAAGACGAGTCGCTGGCAGCCTCGCGCACGCTCGCCGAGCAGCGTGGACCGTTCCCCGCCTGGACCGGTTCGCGCTGGCAGGTGGCCGGGGACCGTCCCCTGCGCAATGCGACGACGACCACGATCGCGCCGACCGGCACGATCAGCATCATCGCCGGCTGCTCCAGCGGAATCGAACCACTCTACGCGCTCGCGTATCGTCGTAACGTCCTCGACGGCGCCGAGCTCACCGAGATCAACCCGGCGTTCCACCGGATCGCGGCCGAGCGCGGGATCGCGAGCGAGGCACTGTTCGCGCAGGTGGTCGAGCACGGCGGGGTTCGCGGCAACACGGCGGTCCCCGACGATCTCCAGCGCTGGTTTCCCACCGCACACGAGGTCGACCTCGCTTCGCATGTCCGGATGCAGGCCGCGTTTCAGCGGCGCGTCCACGCGGCGGTCAGCAAGACGATCAACCTCCCGCGCAGCTCCACTCCGCTCGAGGTGAAAGCTGCGTACCAGCTCGCGTACGAGCTGGGTTGCAAGGGAATCACCGTCTACCGGGACGGCAGCCGCGAGGGCCAGGTCCTGGTCACGGGTGCCCGGATCGCGCGCACCGATCGTTCGGCGCACTGCCCCGAGTGCGGATCCGTGCTCGTCGTGCAGAGCAGCTGCCGGTTGTGCCGGCACTGCGGCTGGTCGGTGTGTGGATGAATTCGACGTGGACATGACCCAGGCCCGTCGAGCAAGGCGTGCGCCGCCGTTGGTGCTTGCGATCTCCAGCGGTTAGCGCGCGGTGCGGTCCGAGCACCGGACGCCTGTCCGCGATCCGGCCGGACATGCGGACGAACGCGTGTGGCGTGGCCTGTGCGACCGGCACGCGGGGACGACTCCGGCGCAGCTGCAAGCCAACCAGCTCTCAGGGTGGTCGCCGAAACGAAAACGAGCCCGGCGGGGCCGAGCTCATTTCGATCGTCGTATGAAGTTGTTAGCGGCGGCGGCGACGGCGAGCCGGGCGGGGCGCGACGGCGGCGGCCTCGAGCTCCTCGAGGTGCTCGAGCATGCTGATCATCGTGTTGCGCGTGGCCGCATGCGGCTCGTTGGTGATCGCGCGACCGAGCGAGATGCGGAGCTCCGCGCGGAGCTCGGACTCGATCAGGCGGTACGTCCGGAGGGCCTCCTCGGGATCGTAGTGGTTGAGGTCGGCCTCGCAACCCGTGGCGGCGATCCAGACAGCTGCGAGCGCTGCGGCGCGACGGCCCGGCTGCGAGACGGCGAAGTCCTTGACGGACGAGCGGAGGCGCTGGCGGACCAGAGTAACCGGCGGCAGGGCCACCAGACCGTCGTTGTCGTCATCGGGCCGACGAAGGACAGGGCGTGTCATTGACTTGTCGGTTTCCATGGCTTTTTTGTCCTGATCTCGCACCGGCTTCCTTCGGTTTTCCCCCCGAAGGCTCGCCGTGCGATGGACCGCGACCTTGCACGATCAGGTCTGGAAAAGCGATGAATTTCCGCGCGAAGCCCTGTGAAATGTACGCCATAACCCACCCCTACCCCGAATTAGACTCATATGAAAACCCGACGGGGGTTCAACTGACCCCAGCAGCGATGCGATGGCACATCACTCCCGCTGTCAGCGGTTATCCGCCCGCGCGATCGGGCCAGATTCGGCGAGGTCGATGCGGCGCGCGATGAAGTCTCGGATCGTCCAGTCGACCAGGTGCGGGCGCTCGATGGGCGCCGTGTGTGAGGCGTTTGGGATTTCGAGCAGCTCGGCTCCCGGGATCGCCTCCGCCATCGCCCGGCTGCGCTCAGGCGGGGTGAACCCGTCGCGCCCTCCCGCAACCACCAAGGCGGGTACGCTGATCTCGGGGAGCAGGTCGTCCGCGCTGTGCTGACCCGCGGACGACAGCATCGCCACGAACAGCCGCACATCGATCCGCGCCATGCCCTCGAGGTAGGGCATGAAGTCCGCAGGCTCCACGAGCTCGCGGCGGATCTCGAGCCGGCTTGCCACCTCGTACGCGAGCCGGGTGGGAAGCAGCGTCCGGGTGATCCGATTGACGATCCCGGGGACCCGGCCGATCCACTTCTGGATCGTCGGCAGCAACTCCTCGAGGTTCGCGGCTGCCTTGAACGTTCGGAGCGGGTGGGAGGACGCGCCACACACCAGGACCAGCCCGGCGACCCGAGACGGGTGGCGGCGAACGGTCTCGAGCGCGACCTGCACGCCCATCGAGTGCCCGATCAGGACTGCCCGATCGACCAGCGCGTCGTCGAGCACGCACGCGACGTCATCGGCGAGGTCCGCGATCGTGACCCGTGCCGGATCCTTCGGCGCAGCGGTCCTGCCGTGTCCTCGGTAGTGAGGATGCAGCGTAAAACGCGTCCCGAGATCGCTCCTCAGGTAGCGCCAGACATAGCCGTCGCAACCGATCCCGTCGCAGAGCAACACGGGGGTGGTGCCGTCGCGCTCGCCCCAGCTCTCGTAGAACAGCGGGCTACCGTCACTCGGTGCAACGGCGTATCCCCACGCCGTGTGCAGAGACACGAGACAGCTCTACGCGATTTCTTTCTCGTCTTCTTCGCCGGGGAATTCGTTCACCGACGGGTACTTCATGATCTCTTTACGAGCGATCTTCCAGGCCTTCTGGACAATCCACGACAGGGACCGGTCCTGCCGGGTCGCTTCGTCTTGGATTTCCTTCAGCATGTCTTCGGGAAAATACAGGGACTGCTTGCGCTTATCGGAGCCGGCCATACGCGAGCAGTTTCGAGGACCGCCTACAGAGTGTCAAGACATCCGCTGGTGTAAGACGTAACCGTCCGGAGAGGTTGTCATCGGACGCATCCAGCACTATTCTACCGCGCTTTCGCATCGCCCTTTTCGATCGCGTGGGAGGGAAATTCGTGACCACAGCCACTGCCGCCGCATCCAAAGCACTCACCAAGAAGGAACTGAAGAAGTTTCAGGAGCTGCTGGAGGAGAAGCGCAAAGGGGTCCTCGAGCGCGCCCGCCAGATGCTCTCCGAGGGCATGGTTCTCGACGCCAATGACTTGCCCGACGAGATGGATCTCGCCTCCAGCGAGTACATCCAGTCGTTCGAGTTCCGGCTGCGAGGCCGTGAGAAGTTCTTGCTGACCAAGCTCGACCTCGCCCTGAAGAAGATCGAGGAGGGCAGCTTCGGGGTCTGCGAGATCTGCGAGGAGCCGATCGGCAAGAAGCGGCTCGAGGCGCGCCCGGAGACCTCGCTCTGCATCAAGTGCAAAGAGGATCAGGAGCGCGAAGAGCGCACCATGGGTTGATCGTCCGAAACGCGCGGACGGGATGGCTCCTCTGTTACCGTGACCCATGGCCGCGGATGATCCTGACCGGAGGAAGTTTCTCAAGGTCACCACCTGCGCGCTGGGCGCGGGAGTTGGCCTCGTGCTCGTGGTGCCGACGCTGCAACTGGTGGCGGCACCCGCGGGCACCACGACGGTGTCCGGACCGAGCGAGCCCCTCGATCTCGGCTTGATCGACAGGTTTCGTGTCGGTGCAGAGCCGCGCAAGGTCGAGGTCATCGCCCCCGTCGTCCAGGACGCCTGGACCGCGGCGCGCAATGTCGTCCTCGGTGCGGCTTACATCCGCCGGATCGCACCGGAGAAGATCGAGGCGCTGTCCGCCGTTTGCCCGCACCTCGGCTGCGCGATCGGCTGGGATCCCGATGCGAAGAACTATCTGTGCCCGTGCCACGACAGTCGGTTTCAGCAGGACGGCGCACGGATGTCCGGACCGTCCGAGCGCGGACTCGATCCGCTGCCGGTCACCGTGGTCGATGGCCGCCTGCGCTTGACCTGGGTGCGCTACCGCGCCGGCACGTCGACACGGGAGCCGGTGTGAAGCTGCTCGACGTGCTCCGCGAGCGCGCCGCGATCGGACCGGATGACCAGCGCGCCACGATGCCTGGCGGCGCGTCGTTCGCGTACGTGTTCGGCGTGCTGCTGATGTTCTTGCTCGTGGTCGAAGGCGCGACCGGTGCGGCGCTCGCGGCGTTCTACAGCCCATCGACCACGGACGCGTGGGGATCGGTCGCGTACCTCCAGGACCAAGTGCCGGGCGGCTGGCTCGTCCGCGGCCTGCATCATCACGGCGGCTCCGCGATCGTGATCGTCGCGGGCATTCACCTCGTGCAGACCGCCGTCGCGGGCGCGTACAAGAAGCCGCGCGAGCTGGTGTGGTGGCTCGGGATCCTGCTGTTGCTGCTCGTCCTCGCATGGTCGGTGACCGGCTACTGGCTGCGCTGGGACCAGGCCGGGTTCTACGCGGCTCAAGTCGAGCTCGGCATCGCAGCCGGGACGCCGATGCTCGGCGACCTGGTCAAGTCGATGGTGCTCGGCGGCAATGACTACGGCAACCTGACGCTGACGCGCGCCTACGCGGCCCACGTGATCGTGCTGCCCGCGCTGGTCGTGCTCGTCACCTACTTCCACGTCGCGATCGCGCGGCGACTCGGTCCCACGCCCGTTCACAAGGGCGAGCCGGTTCCGCGCTGGCCGGTCCAGAGCGTGCGTGACGCGATCGCGATCGCCGCGGTGTTCGCGGCGCTGCTCGCCTACGTGGTCAGCACCCACGGCGTGGATCTCGCGTCGCCGGCGGATCCGACGTCGGCGTACGACGCGCGGCCGTTGTGGCCGTTCCGCTGGCTGTTCGAGCTACGTGTGCTCGCCGGTAGTTCCGAGCAGCTCGCCGCGATGGCAGCGCCCGCGATCGTCGGTGGGTTCCTCGTCGCGCTACCGCTGCTCGATCGTCGTGCCGAACGCGCTCCGAGGCACCGCAGGGTGTGGCTCGGTGCACTCGCCGGGCTGTTCGCGCTGATCGGCGCGCTGACGGTGGCGTCGTTCGCGCGAGACTCCAACGACGAGCAACTTCGCCAGCGCCGCACCAAGGGCGAGGCACTCGCGAACCGCGCGCGTACGCTCGCCCGGACCAATGGCGTCCCGGTCACCGGTCCGATGGACGTGTTCAAGACGCCACCAATGTGGAAGGCGCGTTCGATGTTCGCGCAGCGCTGCGTCGGTTGTCACGGCGCCGACAGCAAGGACCGCAAGGGGCCGGTGATCGCGCCCGGTCACGGCAATCGCGCGTGGCTGACGCAGTTCCTGAAGACCCCGAGTGGTGACCCGTTCTACGGGCACTCCAAGCTCGCTACGACCGATGCGGCGATGAAGCCGGTCGAGCTTCCCGCGGACGACTTCGGCGATCTCGTCGAGATGCTCTACGCGGAGTCCGGAGCGGCGGACGCGGATCCCGCGAAGAAGGCGCGCGGCGAGAAGGTGTTCGAGGGCGCGTGCACGGACTGCCATAGCCGCGAAGAGGGGGTCGCGTCGACGTCGGGCCCGAACTTGTTTGGCGTCAACAGCCGCGAGTACTACACGAGCTTCGTCGGCAATCCGAAGTCGCCCGTACACATGGGCCCCGACAAGAGTCAGATGCCTCGGTTCGATCGCGAGTTGTCGATCGTCGATCGTGACCTGCTCGCCGAGTATCTGGTCTGGCTGCGCTCGGCGAGTGATGCCGGTTTGTTCAAGCTCGGTCCGCTCTGAATGTAGTTGGTCGTTCGCTTGCAGCGACCTCGCCGCATGCACCACCGCAGCGACACATCGGATCCACAGCGCCCCCGGGCTCCCGACCGCGCGCCCTCGCTCGGTCTGCGCGAACGTGTGGGCGATCTGATCGGACGGCTGTGGGCTCCCGGCGTGGCGTTGATCTCGCGCCTCCGCCGGGCTCGGATGTTTCATCCAGCAGGTCACACGTTCACCGGGAAGATCGATTCGATCCTCGGCGGCAACTTCGATGCCCTCGGAGGGCGACTCGATGGGCGCGCACTGGTGCGGGTCTCGGGGGCGCTGTGGAAGTCCGAGCGCGAGCGGTTCGAGGTGCTCGGGATAGGCCTCCGTCTCCATCGTGGGGATGGGGAGAGCTCGGAGAGCGCGAAGCCGGGCGATCAGGATCTGCTGTTCGCGACGATCCGCAGCCCGTTCACGATGGCGCTGTCACCGTTCACCACCGACGCCAGCAACTTCCTGTCGATGTACTGGGCCGTGTCCCCGTTCGAGGCACCGCCGGTCGGCCGGATCAAGCTCCGGCTGCGCCCGATCGGGGGTGGCGACATCGGTGGCAGCCGGATCGAACGGCTGCGCGAGGCCGTGCGCCGCGGTGAGGCCGCGTGGCGACTCGAGGCGCGCGAGACCCTGACCTGGCGCTGGCACCCGGTGGCGGTCATCCAGCTCGAGCGCGAGGTCATGCTGGACCAGGCGGCGCTGTCGTTCGATCCGTTCCGCACCGGCGCCGACGTGACTCCGGTTGGCCTGGTGCACGCGATCCGCCGCGCTGTCTATGCCGCGAGCCAGCGCGCTCGTCACGCCGTCGGTTCGTGACGTAAGCTTCGCGGCGATGCCGCCGACGTTCCAGTTCCAGGAGATCCTCGAGGCCGGTCACCACCACGACACGTCGTACAAGCAGCTGTCGAGCGACTTCGTCAGCACGTTCGAGGCGAACGGCAAGACGTTCCTCGAGGTGGCGCCCGAGGCGCTGACCTTGCTCACGAGGACGGCCATGCGAGACATCGCGCACCTGTTGCGGCCTGGGCATCTCGCGCAGCTGCGAGCGATCCTCGACGACCCTGAGGCCTCGGCGAACGATCGGTTCGTCGCGCTCGAACTGCTCAAGAACGCGAACATCGCCGCAGCTGGCGTGCTGCCGGGATGCCAGGACACCGGCACCGCGATCGTGATGGGCAAGAAGGGTCAGTACGTGCTGACGCCCGGTGGCGACGCGGCCGCGATCGCGCGCGGCGTGTTCGATACCTACCTCGAATCGAACTTGCGGTACTCGCAGGTGGCGCCGCTCGACATGTTCGAGGAGGCCAACACCGGTAACAACCTCCCGGCGCAGATCGAGCTGTACGCCACCGATGGCGACGAGTACCACTTCCTGTTCATGGCGAAGGGCGGTGGCTCCGCGAACAAGAGCCTGTTGTTTCAGGAGACCAAGGCGCTGCTCAACCCGAAGAGCCTCGCCACGTTCCTCGATCAGAAGCTGCGCTCGCTCGGAACCGCGGCCTGCCCGCCGTATCACCTCGCGGTGGTCATCGGCGGAACCAGTGCGGAGCAGACGCTGAAGGTCGCGAAGCTAGCGTCGGCGCGGTATCTCGACGAGCTACCGACCACCGGCAACAAGCTCGGCCGTGCGTTCCGCGATCTCGAGTGGGAGCAGAAGGTCGTCGAGATCGCGCGCAGCAGCGGTATCGGTGCGCAGTTCGGCGGCAAGTACTTCTGTCACGATGCGCGCGTGATCCGGCTGCCGCGCCACGGTGCGAGCTGCCCGGTCGCACTCGCCGTGTCGTGCTCCGCGGATCGGCAGGCGCTCGGCAAGATCACGCGCGATGGCGTGTTCCTCGAACAACTCGAAACCGAGCCCGCGAAGTACCTGCCGGATCCGACACACGAGGATCTCGCCGGCGAGGTGATCCAGATCGATCTCCACCTGCCGATGAACGAGATCCGCGCGCTGCTCTCGCGCTATCCGATCCGCACGCGGCTCTCGCTCTGTGGGCCGATGATCGTCGCCCGCGACATCGCCCACGCGAAGCTCAAGGAGCGGATCGATCGCGGCGAGGGCCTGCCGCAGTACATGAAGGATCACTGCGTGTACTACGCGGGACCCGCGAAGACGCCGACAGGGTACGCCTCGGGCTCGTTCGGCCCGACCACGGCCGGTCGGATGGACAGCTATGTCGATCTGTTCCAGGAGCACGGCGGTTCGATGGTGATGCTCGCGAAGGGCAACCGCAGCCAGCAGGTCACCGACGCGTGCAAGCAGCACGGTGGGTTTTACCTCGGCTCGATCGGCGGCCCGGCCGCGCGGCTCGCGAAGGACTGCATCAAGAAGGTCGAGGTCCACGAGATGGCGGAGCTCGGGATGGAGGCGGTGTGGAAGATCGACGTGGTGGACTTCCCCGCGTTCATCGTCGTCGACGACAAGGGCAACGACTTCTTCGCAGGCATCCAGGGCGCCGGCCCCGCGAAGACGCTGCTCAAGGTGAAGTGATCGCCTCCTGACTACCTCCCCAGGATAGCTCGATCTGGCAAGCTCTAGCTAGAGCTTGCCCGGAAATTCAGGCCGCCGAAACGGGGTTGCGCCCACGTGGGCGCGCGTTGCTCGCCATTCCAGCTCGATGCCGCCCCGCGATCGGTGCCGCGGGCTTCCGATCATCCGACC
>JAYUVX010000173.1:0-116501 GCA_043753855.1 Myxococcales bacterium
CAACCTGATCTCCGCCGCACGTACGCTCGGCGCCTCCCCCGCACGCGTGCTGCGCACGGTGGTCCTGCCGCTCGCGGCACCCGCCATCGTGGCAGGTGCGATGCTCGCGTTCGCGCGCGCACTCGGCGACTACGGCATCACCCAGATGGTCGCGGGACAGCTGATCAACGGCACCGAGACCGCATCGATCCACGTGATGAACGCGCTCTACGGCGGCCGCGAGGAAGAGGCGCGCAACATGGCGATCGTCACGACGATCGTCGGCGTGGCACTCCTCTACATCGCGAACCGCGTGCTGAAGAAGCTGTCGGGTGCACATGTCTGAGCCCGGCGGCGTCCTCGCTGCGAGCATCGCGATGCGCCGGGGCGAGCTGCAGATCGAGATCGACCTCGCGTGCGGGCCCGGTATCACCTGCGTGATGGGGCCGTCGGGTTCCGGTAAGAGCACGCTGCTGTCGGTGCTCGCAGGCCTGACGCTCCCCGATCGCGGCACGGTCACGCTCGGGGGCCAGACCTGGCTCGATCGCGCGAAGGGCATCGACGTTCCGGTTCGAGATCGCCGCGTGTCCTACATGTTCCAGGGCCTCGCGCTGTTCCCGCACATGACCGCGCAGAATAACGTCGAGTACGGTATGCACGACCTCGAGCGTGGCGCGCGTGCAACGCGAGCGCTCCAGCTCCTCGAGCGGCTCGGCGTGGCCCACCTCGCCAACCGCCGACCGCGGACGTTCTCCGGCGGCGAGGCCCAGCGCGTCGCCCTCGCGCGCGCGATCGCACCGGTGCCGCGCCTCATGCTGCTGGACGAGCCGTTCTCCGCGCTCGATCGCCAGCTGCGCGCCCAGCTGATCGCGCTCGTGAAGGAGCTGGTGATCGAGCTCGCGATCCCGCTCGTGCACGTCACCCACTCGGTCGGCGAGGCGCGCCTGCTCGCCGATCAGGTGCTGCGGATCGAGAAGGGCAAGATCGTCGATCGCGGCGCGGCGTCGACGGTGCTCGCGGACATCACGGCGATCGAGGACTGAGCCGCCCCGCCGAGGTCGGAGCACGGTGCTGGGAGCACGCACTCTGGGCCCGGAGCTAGAACGAGCTAGAACGCCGGGCCCGGCGGGTTCGGCCCGAGGCAGCCCTGGATCTGCGAGCGGTCGCCCTGCGACGTGAGCGCAGGGCGCGACATACAGCCATCTTGAGTGCAGCGCGCGAGCATCCGGTTGTGCGGGTAGTCGACATCGATCTCCGCGGTGCGCAGCGCGTTGGTGCCGAGGATGCCATCGACCTCCGCCTGATCGGGCCGCAGCTCGGTGCGCAGCGCCTGCAGCGTAGGCTCGCCGTCGATGACGATCAGCACCTCGAGGCCGGTGGGTGGAGCGAGCTCGAGGATGGCGGGGACAGCGCAGAACGCGTTGCCGTCCTCGCACGGGCAGTCCTCGTCAACACCGAGCTCGCAGTCGCGCTGGATCATCAGGTGGCTCGCGTAGGTCTGGCGGCACGGAGCGAGCGGCGAGGACGACGAGCCGGCCACCAGGGACAGCGTGTCCAGCTTGCCAAGGCGACCGGACAACGGGCCCGATGGCAGGTTGACGGTCGCGAACGGCAGCGTGTCGAGCGCGGGCGCGGCCGGGTGCGCCTTGGTATAACGGCCATACGCGGTCTCTCCGAGGATCGAGACTCCGACGCCGGTAGACACCACGAGCAGTGCGTCGGCGCCGCGCGCGCGCT
Organism: Myxococcales bacterium; assembly: GCA_043753855.1. Taxonomy (GTDB): domain Bacteria; phylum Myxococcota_A; class Polyangia; order Haliangiales; family Haliangiaceae; genus JABFXX01. The sequence continues at coordinate 1,717 of JAYUVX010000173.1, forward strand.
GCGGCACCTTGGGGTCGGGATTCGCGCCAAGGCAGGCCTGAAGTGCGATCCGGCGGCCGCCGAACGGGAGCTCGGTGCCGGCGATCACGAGCGTACCGCCGCCGCGATAGGGCGAGGGGAACACACCGTCGCACGTGAGGGTGCGAGCGGCGTCATCGCCCCCGATGTCGGGCAGCACGAACATCTGCTGGTCTCCGAGCCGCAGGCGGACCGCATCCCCTGCGAGGACGTCGGCGCCGAGGATTGCCTCGAACGGGCGCGGCGTCGCGTTGGCTCCGACGAGGCAGGCTTCGTCCTCGCACGGGTGGAGCGCGATCAGCTGGGCCTCCTTGAACCGCGCGCGCGGTTGCTCGATCGGTCCACCCCGACCGTGCGCGCCGAGCAGCAGCACGTCGCCGAGCGATACCGATGGCGCGACACCTCGTCCCGGATCGACGAGTGTCACCGGCGAGAGCAGATCGACCACGGCGCCGCGGTCCTCGAACCCCTGCTGGCGAAGGCCGACGATCACCGCGCCGCTCGCGAGCTCGACGTCGATCGGATACTGGTCGCCGGAGAACTCGTTGGTCACGAAGCTGTCGGTGATCAGCGTGCAACCGCTGGCGGCCGCGATGACGCAGATCGCGATGCCACGCTTCACGTCCACGGCAGCTCGTACACCGTGGCCTTGCGGCCTGCGATCTGCACAGTGCCGCCGGGATCCCACACGGTGCGGTGCAGGTACCCGAGTGCGATCGTCGTATCGCCGTCGATCACGCTCGAGGTCACGAGACCCGCGTTGTCCTTGGTCGGATGTGCGATCGGAGTCCCGTCCGCGATCGCGGCATCGCCTTCGACCCGGAAGCCACGCAGCGTGCGCGCCGAGTTGCCCTGCGAGTGGACGCGGAACACCGGCTCCTGCCCGACATAGCAGCCCTTGCCGTAGTCGAGGAACTGGGTGAGTGGGGTCTCGAACGGGAAGTGGTCCTCGTCGACATCCGCGCCGTAGCGCACGAAGCCCGCGTGGATCCGCAGGCTCTCGACCTGTGGCTCGCGATCATCGCGCGAGGCGTCGTTGGTTCCCTCGATGATCGGTGCGCGCCAGACGTCGACAACGTCTTCCCAGACCTGGTGCGCCGGGCCCGTGATCGCCTCGAACGTGACGTCGTCCATCACCGCGTAGCGCTCGAGTAACGCGCGGGTCTTGTCCGCGATCTCTGGCTCGCACGCGATCACGAACGCCTCGCCGATCCGCGCGACGTCGATCACCGAGAGCACGCGGCCTTTCGGATTCAGGATCGCGCCCCAGCCATGGCCGCCGTCGGCGAGCTGTTCGACGTTGACCGTGGTGAGGCCCTGGAGGAACCGCACGCGGTCCGAGCCGGTGACCCGGAGCCGGCCCCAGCGGGTGCGATCGACAACGACGGAGCCATGCATGTTCATGGTCTACCAGGCTTGTCGGCAGGCCGCTCGGTTCTGCCAGCCGCCTGGAGCCGTGCGTGACGCCGGGTCTCGGCCTCGGCGTGGCGGCGCTCGTCATCCGGCGTCGACAAGGACATCGGTGCGATCCCGCGTGGGCGCCCGTTGGCGTCGATCGCCACGAACGTCAGGTACGCCTTCGTCGTGTAGCGGCGGGTGCGCGTGTGCATGTCCTCGGTCTCCACGCGGCAGCCGACCTCCATCGAGGTCCGCGACGTGTAGTTGACCTGGGCCTGCAGGACCACGATCTCGCCGACGCGTACGGGCGACATGAAGTCGAGCCGGTCGATCGAGGCCGTGAGCACCGCGCCTGCCGCATGCCGCATCGCCGCGACGCCTGCGCAGACGTCGATCCATTGCATCATGACGCCGCCGAACATGACCCCGGCCACCCCGTTGGTGTGCATCGGCATCACGATCTGCGTCATCACGCAGCGTGTCTCTTCCGGGGTCACCCCCGAAATCTTACTTCTTCTTGGAAGGCGCGGCGGGCTTCTTCGCCGCCTTCGCGGTCTCGATCTTGCGCTTGATCCGGAGCTTCAGCTTCTGCTGGCTCCGCTTGCGCCGCATCTTCAGCGTCTTCCGGTTGTCGTTGCGTCCCATGTCGGTCTCCTTGTGGTGGGACCGTATATCAGAACTGGGCACGTGCTGCGAAGCTCAGGTGCAGCCGTCCTCGCGGATTGTCGCCGAGCTGGGGCCGGAGCGGGATGGCCCGCTCGACGGCCAGGGAGCCGAATGGCGTCACGATGCGAAACAGGGCGATTCCCGCGGAGGGGCGGATGTCGTCCTGGCTGACCGTCGACCACTGGTTGGTGATCAACCCGGCATCCACGAACATGCCCGCCGCGAACACCTTCCAGATCCGCAGCTGGGCATCGATCGAGGACATCACCCGGATGTTGCCGCCGGCGGGCAGGATGCGGATCTGCGACAGGTTGCCCAGTGGGGGCACGCCGACCTGGATGATCTCGGTGGCGAGCCGGTCATCTTCGTAGCCGCGCACGGTGGAGTCGCCACCCGCGAAGAACCGCTCGACCTCGGGCAGCAGCACGGCGCCACCGAGCGGGATACCCTGGTCGTAGCGAACGTCGGCGCGGAGCACCAGGTTGTCGCCGATCGGCCAGTACTTGGTGCCCGCGGCCGACACCTTGATGAACGTGTCGGTGCCGCCGGGGAACACCGGCAGCACGAACGCCCACGACGCCTGCGCCTCGAATCGAAAGCCGTCCTCGGGTGCGAGCGGCGACAGGATGCCGCGGCGGTCCGTGCGCTGTTCCCACTCGAACGCGGCACCGATCGATCCCGTGCGCGTCGAGATCGGGACCTGGGTCTGATCGTCATCGGCACCCGCGGGCCGCAGCACGTCCACCGGGCGCTCGCGCAGGCGGAAGTCGTAGTGCGGGCCGAGCGTGATCGCCCGAGCGGAGGCCTTCGCGGTGCGCTGGCGCTGCCAGGTGCGCAGCAGCGAGAGTGTGACCCCGTCCGTGGTGAGCACGCCGAACCGCGGGGTGTCTTGGCGGCGATGGAATCCCGTGAGCTCGGTCTGGAACGCGAGCTTCTTGGGGACATGCAGATATTGCTCGGACAGCCACTGCGGGAACCGCAGCGTTCCTTCGCCCGACAGCTGTTTGAGCTTCAGCGTCCCGTTCAGCGCATCGCTCGAGACAAAGCCGATCGTGCCCTTCAGATCGAGGGAGACGCCGATGCCGAACAGGTTCTTGAGCCCGGGGTTCAAGGTGACGAATGCACCGTTGTACGACGAGTAGCCGGCCTCCACATCGACCTGCGCTGCATAGTCGTAGCGCTCGGCGACCTCGACCACCGCGTTGACCGAGCCGCCACTGATGTTATCGAGGTCCGGCATCGCGACGTTGACCGCATCGAACAGGCCGCTGTTGCGCAGCCGCCGCGCGCCGTTCGCGAGCGCGTCCTTGGTCAGCGGTTTGCCCTCGTCGAGCGCCAATAGGTTTCGGATGATCGCGTCGCGGGTGCGGAAGTTTCCGCGGATCACGATCTTGCCGATCGTCAGCGCCTGGACGTCCGCGAGCCGGTAGTACGCCGCCATCCGGTGCAGCCCGAGGACGCGCGGCTCGTAGGCGACCTTTGCGCGCGGCCGGCCATGGCTGTACAGCCGGTCCTTGAGCTGATCGCGGGTGTCGAACGCCATCGCCTCGCGAAACCTCAGGTTGGGGGCCGTGGCGATGCAGCGGTTCGGATCGGCGGTCGTCGCGAGCCGCGGCTCCCCATATAGCTCGGCGAGGTCGGCGAGCACGAGCTTACACAGCGCGAGCTGATCCGGCGTGGTGATCGCATCCTCGGCGTCGCCGAGCGAGATCTGGACCTGCGCGAGCAGGGTGGGGAGGCCCTCCTCGATCGTGTAGCGAACGTAGAGATCCGCGCCGCGATCCATCGCGAGCAGGGCGGCGGTGAGTGCAGAGCTGCCGAGCCCGGCGGGCGACGTTGCGGCATCGACTTGAACCCGAGCCTCGCGGAAGCCGGCGCGTCGATAGGTCTGCGCCAGCGCATCGACATCCGCGGCGAGCTGCTGCGACGTCGCCCGCGTGCTCTCCCCGAACAGGTTCGCGGAGAACCGCGCCTCGCGGGTGCCGACCACCTCACGCAGCACGTCTTCGCCGAGGGCGTGATTGCCGACAAACGACACCACGCGAACCTCCCGCTGCTTGCCGGCTTCGATCCGGTAGATCACCCGATCGAACCACTCGAACCGCTCGCGCGAGAACGTGACGCGCGCATCGAAGTATCCCTTACCCTGGAGGAAGGCGGTCAGCGCCCTCGCGCTCTCGTTGGCTTCGACGTCATCCGAGCTGGCCGCCTGGTCGAACGTGAGCTGTTCGCGCAGATCAGACTCCGCGATCTCGTTCGGATCGTGGCCCTCGAACACCACCTCGAGCTTGCGCCGTAGATCGATGGTCACCGTGAACCGCACCGTGTGGCTGCGCCGATCGAACGAGGTCAGCGGATCGAAGTCGGTTCGCACCCGCACGGCCGGATAGCCCTTGAGGTGGAACATGTCGACGACCTTCTGGATGTCAGCCGAATGGGTCGAACGCCGGAACCGGATCGTGCCGAAGCACAGCTTGTACGAGCGACACGGGTGGTGGAACGCGTCCCGGATCATCTGATCGGTGACCAGCGACGGCTCCCGTGGGGCGATGGCGATGTTCCCGGTCTCGTAGTCGGGACCGAGCGTGACCTTCAGCTTGAACGTGACGGCACGCCCGCTCTTGTTCTGGCTCGCGGCGACCCGGGCCTCGAAGAATCCCTCGTCGCGCAGGTACTCCTCGATCCGGCGCTGCTCCTCGAAGATCTCGCAGGCGCGCTCCTTTGGTGTCCACGGCAGGTACGAGCCGATGCGAACGCGCATGCGGCGCTTGATCTCGTCGTCGAGCAACGGCGTGTTGAGGATGTCGACAAACTTCTGCTTCACGTCGACGTCGATCCGGCGGATCATCGGCAGCGGCGAGAGTCCGATGACAGCCACCGTGCCGGTCGCGGTGTCCTTGGTGCCGAGTCCGACCAGCTGGTAGCCAAACGAGGCGGCGAGCTTGCGGATGTCACTGCGGGCGTCCTCGGTCAGCGCGCGGTGGCGCCGCATCGTGGGCTCGAACAGGGCGCGCACGGTCTCGGCGGGATCGGTGAGCGTCCCCGCGATCTCGAACGCGTTCCAGGTCACCGGCGGTGCCGTGCTGACGGGGACCGCGGCGGTCGGGGGCGCGAGATCGCACGTGCCCGGGTCGAACTGCTGGGCGGTCAGCGCATCGTTCGCGCGATCGGCGGCGTCGTCGGCGCGGGCCGTTCGCGTCGCGCACAACGCGAGCACGGCCACGATCAAGGAGAGGGCGCGACGACTCACGGGATGAACAGGATCCAGCGATACACGACCTTCACGCTGGCATCCGTGATGTCCTGCTCGGCCGGGTCATAGAAGTTCTTGTTGAGGTAGCCCGCCTGCGCGGACAGATTCTTGATCGGCGTCTTGAGCTCGCTGCGCAGGTTGAAGGTGCCGCCGCGGATGGTCTGCTCGGCATCGCTGATCACCCGCAAGTTCTCGAGGAACTTCTTCTCGAGCCGAAACCCGATCGATCCGAAGCCGATCTCGATGCGCAGCACGTCGAGGCCGGAGAACCGGGTCAGCGAGTCACCGAGCAGATTCGACACCCAGTCGCCGGCGAGATCCTTGACGATCTGATCCGCGAAGCCCTGGCTGGGGTTCGTGGTCGGATCCTGCTTCGTCGGATCGGAGCCGAGCGACTGGTCTCCGAGCGAGCGGCGCAGCGACTCCTGGTTGCGGCCGAGCACCAGCAGCGACAGCGTCTGGCTCTTGTTGTAGCCCGTCGAGGTCTTCAGGTCCCACTGCGGGTTGGAGAGCGCGCCGCTGATCGTCAGCGTGATCAGGTGCTCCTGACCCGAGAGGTCGCGATAGTCGGGCGCCTCGCTGGTCACGTTGAGCTGCGGATCGCCCGCCCGTTGATTCTCGGCGAAGTCGATCGAACCCGACGTTCGCGTGAACTTCGCGCGCGTGCCCGGGATCCGAAACTCACCGCGCTCGACGCGGATCGATCCCGACATGCGCGGGTCGCGCGGCGTGTTCGTGATCTCGATCAGCGGGCCCACCAGATCGATGGTGGCGATGTTGTTCTTCACGCTGAACCTGCGCACGTCGAGCGTCAGGTGCAGGTCGGCGTTGCCGAGCAGCGGATACTCCTCCCAGAACGGTTTGGTCGGAGGCGCCGTGGAACCGATCGAGCGGATCTGATCGGTGAGCTCGAAGTTGTTCTTGTACTCGCCGTCGATGATCGCCACCTTGCCCCGGACGTCGAGCCGGTCGACGCCGGTCGGCTTCTCGATCGAGACATCGCGTGCAGAGACCACGAGGTCGAGCGTGCCCGGGACCTTGAACGGGATGTTGTCGGCATCGAGGCTGACCGCGAGCGAGGTCAGCTCGCCATCGCGGAGCTCGACCTTGCCGTTGATGTTCGACAGCGTGCCTTCACCATCGATCGAGCCGCGGACGTCATCGATCGCGAGCATGTACGTACGGTGATCCCCGCCGGCCACGCTGGTCTCGATGTCGATGCTGCCCTTGGAGAACGACAGCTCGCGCCGCACGCCTCGAGGGATCAGCGAGAATGGCCGATCCTTGCCCTCGGGTGCAAACTTCAGCGTGCCGGAGATCAGCGGCAACAGGCCCTTACCCGAGAGGATCAGGTCGCCATCGATCTGAGCGAGGCCACCGGCCTGGGAGACCTTGCCCGGCGCGGCGACCATCAACATCTTGCCGGCGAGCTTCCCGCTGATCAGCACCGACCAGTTCGCCGGCGTCAGGCCATCGAGCTTGATGTTGCCTTTAACGTGTAGCTCGCCCTTCTCGTCGAGGTGTTGATCGCGCACCTGGAGGATCACATCGGTGAAACCGAGGCTCCCGTTCGCGAGCTTGATCAGGCCGGTGGGTGCCTCGAGCACGGTCTCGCCACCCACCGGGCGGAGCCGGATCGGATGAGCGGCCTTCGGATCCTTGACCCAGATGCCGTCGGGATCGAGGTCGATCGAGGCCTCGTACTGCGGCTTGCCGTACGAGCCGGTGATCGCCGCCGATAGCCGCACCTGGCCCGAGGCCTCGTCGAACCGGGTCTCGAGCAGCGGCTGGACCAGCGCGAGATCGAGCAGGCCGGTAGCCTCGATCGCCACCGATGACTGGGTGGCGTGACCGCGGAGCTCCACGACACCCGCCGGCGTCGCGAACTTCGTGGTGCACGGCGCGCGACCACCGGGAGCCGTGGGGTCCTTGCATGCGAGCTCGATCGAGCTCGGCGTGACCCGCAGCGACACCGCAGGACGCGCACCCGGCGCCTGATCGATCACCGACAGCCGCAGCGGGGTCAGCCTGCCATCGGACCCGCGGTGATTGACGATCGCGACCAGCTCGGACAGCTCGACCCAGGCCTCGGGCTCGACGGGCTTGGCGGGGAGCAGCTCGGTCTTCACCGTGATCGTTCCGGAGACCCACGCCTGCACGGGCTCCGGCATGCCGAGCAGCTTGGTCAGATCGGTGATCGCATCGAGCTCGATCCGGCGGCCGGTGACCGCGAGCTCGACCGGAAACGGTGCGGTGGTCCCCAGCGTGCCGTGGATGTGCAGGCGGTCCGCGAGCAGCCAGCCATCGATCGTGATGCCGGGCCTGTCCCCGGCGAGCATGGTTCGCTCCACGCGGAGCTGGCTGTCCCCGACGAACGCGTTCATCAGCCACGTGCGCAGCAGCGTGATGTGACCGTCGGCCTGGGGCGCGGTCGGCGTACCGGCGAGGTGCAGCGTCATCCGCGCATCGCCGCCGAGGATCCGCTGGTGCAAGAATTGCTCGAGGATCGCGAGCGGAAGGTCCACCGAGACGCCGCCACCGAGACGCTCTGGCACCGAGGGCATGCGCGAGCCGCCCCGGATCGCGGGTAACTTCGCGATCGTCGCGTCGAGCACGCCGCCGGCATCGCGCTTCGCGGTGACCACGACGCACGACCCGCCGGTCCTCTTCGCCGTGGTGCACTGGGCGACGTCCTCCGGCGACGTGAACACGGGCCGCGGCCGGCACCCGGCGTCATCTGCGCGGTTCACGCACACGGCGACGTCGGAATAGCCGTCGCCCTTGATCGAGAGCTTCTGCGCTTTCGCGAACACCTTCGCGGAATCGAGCCAGTCCAACGCGGAACGGCCGCGCACGATGCTGACGCGATCGAGCTGCGCCTCGACGGTATCGAGCGTGCCCTTCACGGTCCCGACCAGGCCGCACAGCCGCGCGGCGTCGATCCGCCGCCCCGCTAACGTGAGGTGCTCGATGTACGGCAGGCCCTCGCCGACGCGGATCCGCCCGCTTCCGGTGAGCTCGCCGCCGAGGCCCTGTGAGCTGAGCCGCCGGATGTCGACGATGCCGTCCTGGTACTGGGTGTCGATCAGCTGCAGCGTGTCCAGGCACGGTACGCCGCTGAGCTGCGAGTTGATGTTGACGGTGGGGTTCTTCAGTGGGCCGTTGATGATGATCACGCTGCCGCCGCCGGCGCCGCCGACGAACGCCGGCAGATCGAACCGTTTCAACCACAGGCCGAGGTCGGGGAACACGCCCTCGATCCGCATGCGGATGTCCTGGTGAAGCAGGTCGACCATCCCATCGAACACCGCGTGGCTCTGGCCCGCCTCGATCGCGACCTTCTCGATATGGATCGAGTCGAAGCTATCGGAGGTGAACAGCCGCCCCTTGTGAACGCGCAGCTGCGTGCTGGTCGGAGATGTTCCGAGCGAGAGATCGAAGTCCTCGAGCGCGAACCCGCCGCCCGGTGCGGTGTCCCCCTTGGCGCGAAGCCGCCCCTTGAGGAACTTGCCGGCGGCGCGCGCGACGTTCGGCGGGAGGAACCGGCCGGCGTCGATCGCCTTGGTGATATCGATCTGCGCGTTCGCGATGTACGGGCGCAACCCAAACGTCGCGGCCAGCTCGACCTCGCCGGGCTCCTTGCCACCGCGGATCAGCGCCTTGGTCTTGTCGATGAAGCCCTGCTCGTTGACCAGATCGATCCCGCCATGGACCTCCGCGAGGGTCAGCCGCAGCGGTTCCTCGTCGGCGCGCAGCGGAATGTCGAAGTCGAGGTTCCTGAGATCGAGGCCGACCTTCGGCGAGGCGACGAACGGGCCGGTCAGGGTGATCGTGCCGTGCAGGTCATCGCCGCCGACCGTCGACTTGATGCACGTGCGGACCATCGGGCCGAGGTTCTGCGCATCGAGCTTCAGGTTCCACGAGCCGTCGTACGGCCGATCGAAGTAGCTGTTCAGCTCGCCGGTCAGCCGGATCGATCCGCCTTCCTGGGTCTCGAACTTGTAGCGCGGGATCAGGCGCCCATCGACGGGTTCGCCGGGAGCCAGCTCGCACGGAACGGTGCGCGCGGAGAGATCGAGCTCGAGCGTGTTCGCGATGTAGTCGTGCCGTGGCCACTCGGTCGGTAGCTGTGCGAGCCGCCGGAGATTGACGTCGACAAGCCCGAGGTCGTAGCGCGCCGTGCGCTGCTTTGGCGGCTCGTTCTGCGCGGCGTTGGCGAGGCCGCGCACCGGCATCCGGAACGCGGTGCGTGGGCCTTCATCGAGGATGCGGATCAGCGCCCTCGGTGCGGTCACCGCGAGTCGCACGTAGAACTTCGCGACCAGGGGATCCGTGGCATCCATGTAGAGGAACGAGCGCTTCTCGTCCGTGGTCCCGGCATCATCGCCGGAGTCGATGTTGACGTGCTCGAGATGCCCGGTGAACCCGAAGCCGACGTGATCCGGCGGCGAGTGATCCGGCTGGTACGGCTTGAAGTTGAGGTAGAGGTCGAGGTCGAGGACGTGGATGTCGCGGAGGTCGAACACCGGCGGGGCAGAGTCCGCGTAGATGCCAGCGCGAAAGCCGGCGGCCATCCGTGGATAGAACGCCGTGATGATCGTGACGCTGGTCTTGTCGTAGGCGTGGAGCGGGTAGGGTTCGCGAGTCTCCTCGATCAGCGCCTGCGCCTGATGGATCCACAGGTTCCGGAACACGAAGTCGTGGTTGCCGAACAGGATGGCGTGGACGTCGAGCTCGACCGTGATCAGAGGCGCCCGCAGCAGCTGCTTGCGAGGTTTTCGCGTGCTCGCGGGATCGGCGTCGACCTGCTCGTCGGGAGTGCAATCCTCGTTGGGGTCCCCCACCCGGACCATGTCCGCGTCCCCGAGGACCTGGCTGAGTGCGCAGTCGTCCCACACCCGGACATCCTTGATGACGACCGGGATCCAGCCGCCGGTGGCGACCTTCTTGAGGTCCTTGGCCTGCCACTCGACCGAGCCGATCTCGATCCGCCCGCGCATCCGCTTGTTGAGCATCGACGCGATGTTGCTGCCCAGATCCTCGCCCTCGAACTTCACGCGCAGCACGACAAACACGGTGGCGAGGAGCACCACCAGGGACACGCCGATGACGATCAGCCACCGGCGGACGCGCCGACGAGAAGGGGAGCTGTCCACCCGAGGTCCCGAACCTACCACCACGGGCCTCCCCGCGGCTCCTGGCCGCCGACGAGCGTGAGGTCATTCACGTCGATGCATTTCCGCCTGGCCTGCGTAGCGTCGTGTCCGTATAGTGGGGAGTAGGACCGAAAGCGAGGCACTGTAGATGTCTGACGATCAGCCCAAGAATGTTCCCGCCGTCCTTCGTAGAGAAGCCCTGCTGCCCAATGAGCGCAGTAGGGGACTCGGTACGGTAGCGGTTGTATGCACGATGGCAGGCGTGGCTTCCGGATTGGCGCTGGCAACCACGCTGATGGCGATGCAGGTCGCGGACAGCATGTCCACGCGCGCCTGCCCGTACCATTCCGAGGTTCGCGAGACCGCAGTCCGTCCCGAGCACGGCTTCCTGGGCATCCGCTACGTGTTCCACGATGGCGTTGCCGAGATCGATAGCGTGCTTCCCGGCACCCCCGCCGAGTCGATCGCGCTCCAGCCCGGTGATCGTGTGCTCTCGATCAACGGAGACCACGTCGATTCCGCCAGCGAGCTCCAGGAGCGGATCTTTGGCTCGCAGCCCGGTGCACGGCCATTGCTCGTGATCCAGCGCGGTGACGACACCACGACGCTGCGCCCGACCTTGATGGCGTGGCCGGCGATCACGTACTGAGCGTCTGCGGGGGATACGGCGCGCAGCGCTGCCCGAACCCTTACGGGGCGCAGTAGTCCGTCGAGCTCTGCGGGCCCTCACGGAGGCGCACGCAGGTCGACACGGTCTGGTCCTCGCGCTCGAACGAGATCACGACCTGATGACCAAGCTCGGCGCGGACGCCCGCAGTGGGGCCGACGCTTCCGTTTGCGTTCGCATTCTCGATGATGCCAACGCCCAGGTCGCGGTTGTAGACGTAGACGATCGAGCCCACGTAGTTGAGGTCGGGCGGATACGAGAACGAGGCCTGGTGGTTGGCCGCTTCGCCGGTGAGGTGGAACTCCATGCGCGCCGGATCCGGCGGAGGGATCGGGATCGACGGCGTGACGCAGCCCGTGAGGGCGAGCAGCAAGCCGGTGGCGAGGGCGAGGAGCCGCATGGAACCAACCCTGGAGAAGAGCAAGCGACGATCCAGCTCGATGCTACGGGATCTCGCGGCCTTACGACAACGGCCTGCCAATTTCGTTGGCAGGCCGTGCACTTGGTAGGCAGTAAATGTCGGCCCGAAGGCCGCGGTCAGTTGGTCCGCTTGACCGTCGTCGGGAACATGATCGAGATACCGGCTCCGAAGAACAGATGGTTCAAGAACCGGCTGTCATCCTTGGTCACGGCGAGGTTCGCGTTGAAGTCGGCGCCGGACGGGTTGTCCGAGAACGCGTAGTCGCGAACCGTCAGATCGAGCGCGATGAAGTCCGACAGGAACACGTGGATGCCGCCGCCGAGGTAGAGGCCGAGGCGGCTTCCGTCATTGAGCGGCGCATCGTTGTTCGGGTTGTTGTCCGCCGGGATCGTATCGGCGCCTACCTGGTGCGACATGCCCGGGAACTTGTCGGTGCAGACGGTTTCCGCGCAGCTCGAGGTCAGGCTCGCGAAGGACACGCCCGCCTGGAAGTAGAAGTCAAACGCGACGTACGCCTGGCTGAACGCTGCCAGTTTGCCATACCACGGGGTGATGCCCACGTACGCGGCGCCGTGGAACGGCATGGAGTTCAAATGGCTCTCGAACTCGGTCAGGCTCGGCTCGCGCGTCATGTTGTTGGTCGCGGTCTCGAGCGTCGGCTTGATCTTCTTGACCAGGCCGGTGTCGATCGCGGCGGAGCCAACGCCCACGACGCCGATCGATAGCATGTCGCCGAGGTGGTACTCGAGCTTCGCGCCGCCGCCGATGATGTGGCGGAAGTCGGCGTTGATCGTCGACTCAAACAGCGGAGCCAGCTCGAACCGGCCCTTGACGAGCAGGCGGCGGTGGCGAACCGCGACATCGTTCGCGAGGCCGTTGGTGCGGCGCTCGGCATACACTGACGACGTGAGGGCGAGGACGCCGACCGTCGCGAGGAGAAGTTGCTTGTTCATAGGGGTCTCCTCGGTCCTCAGCGGAAGGTCGTGTACTCGAACGAGGTCGGCAGCCAGAAGCTGATTCCGACCTGGAACATGACGTTGTTGATCAGCGCGCCGTCCGCGTTGCTCTTCGCCTGGTCTGCCGTCGCGTTCATCGTGGGCGAGCGGTTGGTCGGCTCGAACTTGTCGTAGAACACGTAGTCGCGAATGCCGACGTTGACCGTCAGCCACTTCGCCAGGAAGAACCGCATGCTCGCGCCAACGTTCGGCATGATCAGGAGGCTGGTGAACCCGGGGAACTTGGTGTCACGGGGGACCACCTCGGACTGGCCAGCGCCGATGCCCGCGGTGAAGAACGCCTCCCAGGTGACCAGGCGCTTGTCGAACACGGCGAACTTGCCGTAGACGGGCACGTAGTGGAAGTCGAGCGCCGCGCTCCAGTTGTACTGGTTCACCGTCGGCAGGCGGCGCGCCTGACGAGCAACCAGATCGAACGGCTCGCGGAACGAGCTGATGTAGTAATGACCCTCGACGCCGATCGCGAGGACGTCAGTGAGGTAGTAGCTCAGCTCGCCGCCCACGGTGTAGTGGCGGACCATGTTGTCGTTCATGGTCGTGCCGAACATCGGCAGCAGCTCGGTGCGGCGCGCCTTGAGGAACGGCTTGCGCACGACCACCAGGATGTCCTTCCACGACAGCGGGGTCTTCTTGACCGCGCCCGCCTTGACGGCATTCGCGTTGGCCTGGTCGGCCGCCGCCATATCGGCGCTGAGGTCGCCAGGCCCGGCCTCGGCGCCCATGTCGATCTCGCCACCTGCAGCGGCGCTGCCGCTACCGGCACCGGGCGCGGGATCGATCTCGATCTCCGGCCCGGCGGCGCCACCGGCACTTCCGGCGCCGCTTCCAGCTCCACCACCGCCACCTTTCTTGGCGCCGCCCTTGGGATTGGCCAACGCCGAGGAGGCCACGAGTGCCAGCCCGAGCAAGAGCACGACGGATCTGTGGAATACCCGCATTCGTAGAGGCTTCATAACACGTGCCTTTTTCTGCGCTCAAGCAAACGGCGCAGGTTTGGACGACAAGCATCGCGGCTGACAGTTGCGCTACGCAGCCTCACCGCTGCTGGCATCTGCGTAGAGGGCGTCCACGAAGGCGGCAGGGTCAAATGGCCTCAGATCGCCGATCTTCTCCCCTACACCGACGAAGCGGACCGGAACCTTGAGCTCGTCACAGATGCCGAGGACCACGCCGCCCTTGGAGGATCCGTCGAGCTTGGTCAGGACGATCCCGGTGATCCCCATGTCGTCCTTGAAGGTCTTCGCCTGGGCGATCGCGTTCTGACCCGTGGTCGCGTCGAGGACCATCCAGGTCTCGTGCGGGGAGCCGGGCAGGGCCTTGTCCATCACGCGGCGGAGCTTCTTCAGCTCGTCCATCAGGCCCGCGTTCGAGTGCAAGCGGCCCGCGGTATCGCAGATCACGATATCGAAGCCCTCGTTGACGCCTCGCTTGATCGCGTCGAAGATCACGCTCGAAGGATCGCCGCCGGACTTGCCCTTCACGACGGGGACCTCGGCGCGCTTGCCCCACTCCTCGAGCTGCTCGGTTGCCGCGGCGCGGAACGTATCGCCGGCGGCGAGCAAGACTTTCCTGCCATCGAGGGTGAGCTGGTTGGCGAGCTTGCCGATCGTGGTGGTCTTGCCGACGCCGTTGACGCCGAGCACGAGCAGGACGAACGGCTTGTGGGCGCTCATCTCGATGGGCTTGGCGTCGACGTTCAGGATCTCGCGCGAGGTCTGCCGGATCCGGGTCCAGATCTTGTCCGCGTCCTCGAGGTCGGCCTTCGACATCCCGCTCTTCACAGACTGGAAGATCCGCTCCGCGGCACGTGGGCCGATGTCGGCGGTGAACAGCACCTCCTCGAGCTCCTCGAGCGTCCCCGCGTCGATCTTCTTCTTACCGAACAGCTTACCGATGCGCGCGACGAACCCGCCGCGGGTCTTCGCGAGGCCGCCGCGATAGGCATCGCGGGTCTCCGCGTCGATCTCCTCGGTGACGTCGGCTACAACGGGCGCGGGCTCCTTGGCCTTCGCGGGCTCGCCGGGCCGCGGACGCTTGCGCTCGCGGCGCGGCTTGCCGGCCTCCTCGGCCTCCTCTTGCCCCAGCCGCTGGCGCGCGCTCGTGCTCGCCTTCAGCTTGCTCCTCGCGGAGGCGCGGCGGAGCAGGAAGATGACGAGCACGATCGCGACGATGGCGATCCCGAGCTTGATCAGCTCGTCTGGCGAGAGCATGGGCGGCTTATACCCCAGGTCGCAGGTGGATCATCAGGGCTCCCCGTGCGCATCACGAAGAGCCCACGCAAGGGGACTCAGGACGCGCGTTCGCGGATCGCCCGCTCGACGCGCTCGTTGGCGCTCGTCAGGATCAGCTCGGGTGCGAGGCGTGGCGAGAAATAGATCTCCTCGATGAAGTCGGTGAGGTCGGCGAGCGCCGGGCTCGGGCGCTTGCTGCGCACGTGGTCGACGATCTGCCGCGGGGACCACACGCCCCACAGCCGCGACTCCGGAAGCAGCGGCTCGGCGGCGCGGCGATAGAGCTGGAACGCGCGCTCGCGCACGGGGACCAGATCGATGCGGACGTCGCGCAGCTCGCCGCGATGCGGGATCGAGACCCCGAACTTCTCGGTCACGTGACCCGGGGCAGCGACCGCGGCGCGCCACTCTCCGGGCGTGAGCTTCTCGAGGACGAAGCTGCCCGCGGAGTCGGTGCGGATCTCGCGCTCCTCGTCGCCGAGCGTCAGCGACACCACCGCCTCGGGGACCGGCCGGCTGCGGATCGTGTCGCGGACCACGCCGGAGAACCCGTCATCATTAGGGCGGCGCAGCGTGGACATCACGCTCGGCTTGTTGGTGACCATGCCGCCCGCGACCTGCTCGGACTCGCCCGCGTTGGCCGGGACCTCGGCGGCGGGTGCGGCCCGGCGGAATCGCCGCCACGGCTTCGCGCGTGCGATGAAGAAGCCGCCGGCCGCGAACACCGTGGCCAGGAAGGCGGCGATCGTGTAGCTGACGGGCACCGGCTGCGGCGACGACACCTTGATGATCGCAGGCTCGGAGTGACTCGGCTTGATGAACGACAGGCCCGGGTCGGACTGGACCTGCACCCCGAACTGACCCTGCCCGATGATCTCGCCTTCGACTTTGAATCGGTAGCTGCCGTCATCGGCGGTGGCACCCTGAGCGAGGCGGCGATCACCGGAGACCAGCGTCACCGCGGCGCGCTGGATTGGCTTGCCCTCCTCATCGGTCACATGGCCGGTGACCGTCAGATCGTCCTCGTAGGCGAGCGTCAGCGTCGAAGGGGTCATCGTCGTCTGCGTCGCGGTGGTGAGCTCGAACGCCGACTCCGATTGCGCCTTCTGGCGACTCTCATCACCGGCGAACGCCGCGCGCAGCCGCTTCGGCCCGGGACCGCCGGCGGCGGCGCGGGTGAGCACGAACGACTGGCCGGACTCGATGGTCTGGACCTCGTGGAGCGCCGGATCCTTCTCGGAGCTGCCCGGAACCCCGCGGAGCGCCCCGGGGAGGGTCGCCTCGACGCGATGACCGACGGAGAGCACGACCGGGATCGTCGTCGCAAGATCGTCGGCGGTGGCGGTCACGGTGATCCGTACGCCTCCGATCGCGTCCTCGATCGCGATCAGCAGGACGACCTGCGCGCGCGATGGGTCGGTGACCGTGGTCTGGATCGCGGGATCGAGTAGGGCGCCGCCCTTGAACGCGAGCTCGACGGGCTGGGGACCGGGTGGGACGTTGATCAGCGCGCGGAACCGGCCATCGGGCCCGGTGGTCGCGCTCGCATAGTCGTCACCGACCTTGATCGTGATCGGCTGCCCGCCCAGTGCATCGCCGGTGAGCTTGTCCACCAGCTGTCCGGTGACCTCTGCGACCCCGTCGCCGCGCAGGCGGACGTGATCCAGGGCCAGCGAGGTCTGGGCCTTGATATCGATCGTCGGGGCGGCCCGAGCTGGCACGACCAGCACCAGGACGACCGCCACGACGGCAAAGACCCGCACCCCCGAGGTGATAGCACGTGCGCCAAGCGCCGAATGTCATAGGGCTGATCAACCCTGCGCACACCCCGGGGATATGCCCAGGACCGTGGAGTAAGCATGCGCATCAAGCGAGTCGAGATCATCGGCTTCAAGTCGTTCTGCGACCGTGCGGTCGTCAACATCAGCGAGCAGATCACCGGCGTGGTCGGGCCCAACGGGTGTGGCAAGTCCAACATCGTGGACGCGATCCGCTGGTGCATGGGAGAACAGAGCGCCAAGCACCTCCGCGGCAAGGCCATGGAGGACGTCATTTTTGCCGGCTCGGAGAGCCGCGGCCCGGCGCCCATGGCGGAGGTCTCGCTGACCTTCGATGACGTCGGGTTCTCGCATGAGACCCTGGAGCTCGCGAAGCACTCCGACGAGGCGGAGACCGAGCGCGCGCTCGAGGCCCTCGCGCCCGATGGCACCGACGAGGTGCTGCCCGAAGTGGCCGAGGCGGCCGTGGCCGTCGTCCAGGAGACGCCGGTCGCCGACGTCGGCACCTGGCTCGATGCCGAGGGCAATCGGATTCCATCGCCGTCCGAGGAGGTCGCCAGCATGCTGGCCGATCAGCCTCCGGCGATCGATTTCGCGCGTTACACCGAGGTGACGATCACGCGGCGGCTGTACCGCGACGGCACCTCGCAGTACTTCATCAACAAGACCCCGTGCCGCCTGCGCGATGTCACCGAGTTCTTCCTCGGTACCGGCGTCGGCACCAAGGCGTACGCGATCATCGAGCAGGGCCGGATCGGCCAGATCGTCAGCTCGCGGCCGCAGGACCGCCGGATGATCATCGAGGAGGCCGCGGGCATCACGAAGTTCAAGGCCAAGAAGAAGGCGGCCGAGAAGAAGCTCGATCAGACCCGGCAGAACTTGATGCGCGTCTCGGACATCGTCAGCGAGCTCGACAAGCGGATGGGCACGCTGCGTCGTCAGGCCCAGAAGGCCGAGCGCTACCGCAAATACAAGTCCGAGATGCGGGACATCGAGCTGTGGAAGGCCGCCCATCGCTGGCTCGAGCTGACCGCCGAAGGTGGCCTGGTGTCCGGCCGGCTCGGCGAGGCGAGCACCGAGCTCGACGAGGTACGCACGGCATGGACGGGCAAGGATGCCCACGTCGTCGCAGAGCGCGCGGATCTCTCGGTCGAGGAGCGGCGCCTGCTCAGCATCCAGGAGCAGGTCTACGAGCTCGATAACCGGCTTCGGCTCGGCGAGAGCAAGATCGGCTTCGAGCGGCGCGAGGCCGAGGAGCTCGATGCGCGGATCGCACTCGCCACCACCGAGATCGAGCAGGTCGCGGAGCAACGCGCGCGCGGCGCGGAGGAGCTCGCGTTGCGGCAGTCCGAGCTCGCGGAGCTCGAGGCCGAGGTCGAGCGCGAGTCCGCCGAGGTCGCCGCACGGGATGCCGCGGCCAGCGAGGCGCGCCAGCAGCTGACCAACACGCAGGGCCGGCTCGACGAGGCGCGCGTGGAGCTCGGCTCGCGGCGCACCGAGATCGCCACCGCGAATGCGCAGAGCGAGGCGCTCACTCGGCGTCGCGAGGAAGCCGAGCGTCGGCTCGGTCGCGTGATGACGGAGACCGAGCAGCACAACGAGCGCGTGCGCGAGCTCGACAAGGAGTCGCGGCGGGTCGATGGCGCACTGACTCAGCTGCGCCAGACGCGGCTCGATCTCGGTAGCCAGAACCAGGGCTTCGAAGAGCGCAGAGAGGTCCTCGCGAACGAGACCGCCCGCGGCGAGGCGGAGGTCGAGACGCTGCGCACCGAGCTGCACCGTCGGACTTCGCGTCTCACGTCACTCAAGGAGATCCAAGAGCGCTACGAGGGCTTCGCTCGCGGCACCCGCGCGGTGATGCAGGGCGTGGGAGAGCTAGGGGAGCAGTTCACGACCGACGACATCCGCGGCGTGGTCGCGGACGTCGTGCGCGCACCGGAGACGCTCGAGGTCGCGGTCGAAGCGGCGCTCGGCGATCGGCTCGGAGGCGTGCTGGTCAGCCAGCCGGAGGTCGGGCTCGCGGCGATCGGCTACCTGAAGGCCGGCAACTCCGGACGCAGCGCGTTCGTCCCGATGCTGCACGTGACGGCGAAGGACGCCGCGGCCCCCGAGCTGATCGCGGGCACCGGCCACTCGCTCTCTGGACCATCGGGGTTTGAGGGGGAGGGCGGCTCGTCCTCGTTCATCTCGCCCGCATGGGAGTCGCCCACGGCGTCCGGCGGCGGTTACAAGATCGAGGTCGAGGATCGCTCCGAGCTGATCGCTGGCATCATCGCGGTCGCGAGCGACCACGGGGGCGTGCCGATCCGCGGTGGTGACGGTGTGCTGGGCCGGATGTCCGATCTGGTCGCGTTCGAGGATGGCTACGCGGATGTGGGCCGCCGGTTGCTCGGCGGCACCGTCGTGGTGGAGGACCTCGAACGCGCGCTCGCCTTGCACAACGCGGGCGTCACCGATCGCCTGGTCACGCTGGACGGCGATGTCGTCGACGAGGACGGCGTGGTCGCCGGTGGATCGCGTGATGCGCAGGGCGCGGGCGTGCTCGCACAGAAGCGCGAGATCCGCGACCTCGAGGAGATCACCGGCCGTCTCGAGCACGATCTGTCCGAGGCGATGACGCGCCTCGTGACCGCCAAGACCGAGCTCAAGCAGGTGATCAAGGCGCTCGAAGGTCTGCGCAGCCAGGTTCACGAGGGAGACCTCGCGATCATGGGGCACGAGAAGGACGAGTCACGGGTGCGTAACGATCTGGAGCGCCACCGCGACCGCCTGACCCAGCTCAACGCCGAGCAGCTCGAGCTTGAGGATCGGCTCCGCACGATCGGTGCCGACGAGCAGGCAACGCGCGAACGGAAGGCGCACGCCGAGAGCCGGATCGACGAGCTCGAGCGCGCACAGCTCGACCTGCTCGCCAAGGTTACCACGCACCGCGATCTGCTCGAGCAGCTCGCGCAGGTCCTCACCGAGGCGAAGATCCGCGCCGCCCAGCTCGGAGAGAAGCGCGCGGCCGCCGAAGCATCCACGCTCCGGCTCGCCCGCACCGACTCCGATCTCGCCACCCGCGGCGAGCGCCTGACCTTCGAGATCGGCGAGGCGGCGCGCCGCACCGCCTCGCTCCGCGCGGGCTGCGACCAGCTCGCCGCCGAGCTCGCGCAGGTTCGCGAACAGCGCGACACCGAGGTTCGCGCGCTCGACGAGGGACGCACCGCCTTCCAGACGCGCGTCACCGCGATGACCGAGGTCGAGCTCGAGACTCGCGAGCTACGGTCCCGCTCTGACAAGCTCGCCAACGAGGTCAACCACCTGGAGCTGCGCAACGGCCAGATCGCGATGACTCGCAAGGTCGTCGAGGATCAGATCGACGAGCGCTATCAGATCGAGGTCGCCTCGATCTTGCACGAGTACCACCAGCGAGCGCCGATCGGCGAGACCGAGGAAGCTCGGCTCGGCGAGCTGCGCGAGCTGATCGAGCGGATGGGCACCGATATCAACCTCACTGCGATCGAGGAGTTCGCGGACGTCAGTACGCGGTTCGAGTTCCTGTCCTCCCAGAAGATCGACCTCGAGCGGGCGGTCGACCAGCTGCAGCGCGCGATCGACAAGATCAACAAGACGAGCCGCAAGCTGTTCAAGGACACGTTCACCGCCGTCAACGCCACGTTCAAGGAGATCTTTCCGCGTTTGTTCCGCGGCGGCCAGGCAGCACTCTCGCTCGCCGGTGGAGATGATGTGGATCTGCTCGAGGCAGGCGTCGAGATCATGGCGCAGCCGCCTGGCAAGAAGAACTCCACGGTGGATCAGCTCTCCGGTGGCGAGAAGGCCCTGACCGCCGTCGCCCTGGTGTTCTCGATCTTCCTGATCAAGCCGTCCCCGTTCTGCATCCTCGATGAGGTCGATGCTCCGCTCGACGAGGCGAACGTCGATCGCTACAACGAGCTGGTGCGCGAGATGACGGACCGCTCGCAGTTCATCGTGATCACACACAACAAGCGCACGATGGAATCCGCCGACAACCTGTACGGCGTGACCATGCAGGAGCCGGGCGTGTCGAAGCTGGTGTCGGTGAATCTGTCGAAGCTCGGCTCGCGCGCCGGCTCTGCGACGGCGCATTCGAGCGCGACGGCCTCGGCGTAGAGCGCCGCGGGGCGCACGCGCTCGGTCGCGATGCGCCCTCGGCTCGGTAGCCTTCGCCCCGCATGGGGATGAGATGCGTGCGACGTCCGTGGGGTACGCGGTCGACGGCGAGTGATACCCACGTGGGTACGCGGTCGAGGATGAGTGATACCCACGTGGGGTACGCGGTCGACGGCGAGTGATACCCACGTGGGTACGCGGTCGAGGGCGAGTGATACCCACGTGGGTACGCGGTCGGGCGAGTGGTGCCCACGTGGGTACGCGGTCGCGGTCGCGGTCGAGGATGAGCGATACCCACGTGGGTACGGGCCGAACGTAACGTTTCCTCGTGCATGGCGTCGCGCGGTTCGACGCTGCGACGACGTACCGGAATCGTCGCGCTCTCAACGTGTCACGAGGCGTGAACGAGGCGAGAACCAACCATGCTGCGCTATGTGCCGCGTCTCGTGGCGCCTGCGACCACGCCTCTCGATGCGCTGGTCGAGCCGCTAATCCAAAATCCGCCGGCGAGCCCGCTCGGCGAGCACGAGCTCATTCCGCTGGTCGTCTGGATGGTGGAGCGCGACGGCAACTTCGTGAACGTGCCGGCGTCGGAGCGCTCCGAGCTCGACGAGATGCGTGGCTCGGCGATGGTGACGATGCTGGATGGCGAGCTCGCAAATGAGGTGCTCGAGCAATCGCCGGGTGTCCACCTCGCCACCCGGGGCGACTGCGCGGCGGAGCTGCTGCTGGACCGCGACCATCTCGCCGAGCTTCACAAGATCTTCGGGGCCAAAGTGTATCTCGCGGGTGCGCCGCACCGCGGGTGGCTACTCGTCGGAGGTGTCGGCAGTGGCATCGAAGGGACGCGAATGTTCGTCCAGCACGTCCGGAGCGAGCACGACGCGGCTGCGGTCGCGGATCGCATCAGCCCGGTCACGTTGCTCGTGCGCGACGGAGCACCGACCGCGGTCGTCGGCGAGCTGCAGCTGCTCGCTCTCGCGCAGGCGGGTCAGCGATAGCCAGAAGGCCTGCCCTCCGCGGCTCGACACGCGGCAGCATTACGAGGTCGGCGGATCGGCGTCGCGGCCTGTGCGGGCGATCGGTGCCGAAGGCGGAGAGCGGCCACGAGCCCCGTCGACCTGCGGTGCGGCGGGCCGATCCCGTCGCGCCCGTGCGGGACAGCTGAGCGCAGGTGACGCAACTCGCGCCAACGTGCGGCGGAGGCACGGCCGATGCACGGCTGATGGCCCATGATGGAAAACGCAAAAGATTTGGTCTCCAGTCTCGGTTCTGCGACGGCTGAGTTCGCGAAGTGGTTCGGCGGCGGAACTGCGGACGTGGCAAAGCGCGTCGGTGGCGGCACCGCAGACCTCGCCAAGCGCGTCGGCCCCAAGCGGGGCTTGCTCGGCCTCCTGGCGATCGGCGTCGCGGTGGGCGGCACGATCTACCTCGTGCGGTACCTGAAGAACCGTTCGGAGGCGCAGGAGCTCGATGCGAACGGGCAGAAGCCCATTCGAAACAAGCGGATGGCAAAGGCGGCCGCGCGAGCGAAGCACGCCGCCGAACAGCTGACGCACTGAGGAAAACGCTCGTGCGTTGACGCTCATCGTGCGCCAAGGCCATGCCGACGGCCAAGACGAGGACGCAGCAAAAACACCGCGGGAGCGCGGGAGGAGACGGCCGGGATTCGCCGCGTTGCTGCGATCAGGTCCTGACGGACCCCCGACCGGCGCCGAAACGAAACGACGCCCGGCACCATGGATGGCCCGGGCGATCGCGTCGCGAAGTCGTGGATGTGACGTTCGAAGTCAGTAGCTGCCGCCGCGGTTGGTCCCGCCACCGAAGCCGCCACTGCCGTACCCGCTGGTCGACGAGTACTCGGATGGCTGGCGAACCGGGCTTCCGCTCGAAGCCGTCGAGAGATCGCCGGAGTGCGACTGCGAGGCGACCTGGCCGACCTCGTCCTTCACCTTGCCCGCAAGCTCTTTCGCCTTGTCGAGCAGACCGTTGAACGCATTGCGCGCGCCACCGTTCTTCTTCGCGTACTGGACCGCGCCGTAGATCGCAGCGAGACCGAGAATTCGCTTGATGCCGAAGATTTTCATGGTTGTTTTCTCCTTGCTCGGAAGCTACGCAAACCATGTGCCCTGCAACCTGCGAACGATGCTGAGGTGGGACCACGCGCTCCGCGCGTACGGATCATAGGATGATGGCGGAGATGTCCCTGCGAACACCCAGCGCCGAACGGCGCGATCACGTGCTCAACGTGCTCGGGGAGCTGGTCGCCCGGGGCGGGGCGCGCCCACTCCTGGCGCCGCCGGTGATTCCCGGAGCCGGTGCGTTTCCCGAACCGTGGCGCGCGACGCGCGGTGGCGTGCGCGGGCTGTTGCGGCGACTCGCGTGGCATGCCGGTAATCCGCGGACGATCGAGCTCGCCGACGAGCGATTGGGCGCGCCACCCACCGAGCGCAAGCCGGAGACGCGTGTCGGGCTGACGGCTGTGTGTGCGAAATCTCTGCGCTTCCGGATCGAGTTCCTCGGAGAGGATGATGTCGCGGGTACGCTCGCGCACGAGCTCGGCGTGGCACACGCGGCGGTGAACCGCCCCGATTCGATGGATCCGTATCGCAGCCGGGAGCAGCCGGAGATCCAGATCGATGTCGATCGCGATCACGAGCGCGGATCGATCGCCACCGTCTATCTCGGCCTCGGCGTGATCGCAGCGAACGCGGCCTATCAACAGTACTCGCGCCCGGGTCGGTTCAACGGCGGCTACTCGCCGCTCGAGTACGACGTGCTGCGCGCCGGCTACCTGTCGATGTCCGAGCTCGCGTACCTGCTCGCCGTGCAGAGCGCCGTACGCGGCACCGGCGTGGCGGCCGGGCTATCGGGTCCGCAACGCGACGAGGTCACTGCGTGGCTGGCCGTGCTCGCCCCGCAGCGGACCGAGTTGCGCGAACGGCTCGCGATCGGACGTGACGAGGAGGCCGTCGACCACCGCGATCCGCCGGTACGGTTCATGGACTTCGATGTCCGCGAGGACGCCCCGCCGCCGCGCAAGACCGCGTTCCGATGGCGCACGCATCGCGGTGGGGTCGGCTTCGTGGCCGGTGCGGTACTGGGCGTGGGCGTCGCGGTCGCGGTCGCGACGCCGAATTTGACCCCGTTACTGGTGTTCGGAGCCGCCGGCGGTGGTCACGTCCTCGGGCGCCGCGTCCGCGTTCCGCGCTGCACGGCCTGTGCATCGGTGGTGTTCGACGGGGCGGCGGTGTGCCCCGCATGCGGGGCTGTCCTGCGCGGGGACATCGCGCAGCTCGCGGATCGGCTCGAGGCCGAAGAGCGGCTCGAGGCAGATGCACGTGCAGATCGCGACGAGGTGCGACCGGACGCGGACCCACCCGGGTCGCCAGCGTAGCTCGCGCGTGAGCGGGGGCCGATCGCGTCGTGTGGTGTACGATGCCATCGCCGCCCGCTGACGCGCGGATGTAGGCGAGTCGCGGAAGAGTCGGTACACATGGCGATTCCTCAATGAAGAATCGATCTCGGTTTGCCGGTTTTTTCGCGTTTTCCGTGACAGGGACACCTCGGTTCGGTAGTTTCTATTATGGGGGTTTCATCGACCCTTGGAGGACGGGATGAGCAATCTGAACGAGATCGCACATCGGCATGGACGGGACCGCTGGAAGGACGCGCTGTTCATCGGCGCGGCGTTGCTCCTGACAGCTCTCTCGATCGGTTCGGTGACGTCGAAGGCGGCGGGAAGCACGAGGGAGGCGAAGTGGCACGTCGAGGTCAGCTACTCAGACCTCGAGATCGGTCGCTAGCCAAGCTCCTTGCTAGCCTGCGCGCCGGCGAAATCGTCCGCCGTTGATCAGCCGATCGAGACTATCCGCGGGAGAGCCTTCGACGACCGTGATGCCGTGGCGTGTGAGTAGCCGGCGGCCAGGCTCGATCAGCGCCTTCTGGTCGCGCGTCATCAGCGCGCGAACGCGCTGCCCATGTGGCGTGACAGCCGTCGGCAGGAATGCCGACGTCGAAGGAACGAGGGCGATCACCGAGCCTGCTGCCTTGCGCAGCCGCGCGAGTGCTTTGATCGCGCGGGTCTCGTCCTCGGCAAAGCCCGAGAGGTCCGAGATCAGCACCACCACGTCGGGCCTCCCGTGGACTACGGCGCGCTCGACGGCGCGCGTCAGCCCGGCGGCGCGCTTTCCGTGCTCCCAGGTGGTGCGATACGGCAGCTCGATCCCGCGCAGCCGGCAGAACTGACGGAGCGGCGCGAGCTGCGGATCGGACTCGACCACCGGTGCTAGCTTGGTACGTTTCTCACCCTTGGCGTTCTTGTCGCTGCCGATCATGAGGTCGATCAGCCGGCGGCACAGCCGACCGGTGGCGGCCACGTCGTAGAGCTGGCCGTCGGGCCCGGCCTGGATCGAGGTCCAACGGCCGTCGTCGAGCGGTGGCGCGAGCTTGATGCGGACGTCGATCGCTTCCTGATGCGCCAGGTAACGCGCCACGAGCGCGACCAGCTCGCCCGCGGTGACATCGGTGAGATCCTCGTCGACCACAGAGCGCGTATCGAGCAAGCGGTCGACGAGCTGCAGGTAATGGTGGTGGCCGGTATCGGGTGCGAGCTCGATCACCGGGCGCGTATCGAAGCCGATCAGGCCGATCCGGTCACTGTTCGCGACCGAGGCCTTCGCGAGCGCGGACACCGAATCGCAGGCCCAGTCGAGCGGTGTTTTGCCGAGCGCGCCGCTACGCATGCCGCCGCCGACATCGAGCAACACGACCTGCGTCGTCACGATCTCGTTCTCGAGGTCGCGCACCATCAGCTGGCCTCGCCGCGCAGTGGCCTTCCACGCGATCATCTTGAACGGATCGCCGTGGCTGTGCTCGCGGAGCTCGCGGAGCTCGCCCGAGAGGCCGCGCCGCCTCACGTGATGAAGCCCGACCTGCTCGTGGAGCGCGCCACCGACCGCACGTACCGGTGTGCCGCGCAGCGCGACCATCCGCGGGAAGACCTTGACCGCGATCGGATTCGGGAAGAAGGCCTCGATGTCGAACAGGCCGAGTGCATCGCCGAACGTCAGGGCGGCGCCATGAAGCACCTGGTAGCCGGCCGCGAGCGGCTTCACCACCGTCGTGATCTCGACCTGCTGCCCGCGCCGGACCGTGGCGCTCGGCCTGTCATCGAGCTGAAGCCCCGATCCCGCGAGGATGCTGGTCGACAGGATCCGCAGCTTGCGGCTGCCGTGATTGCGGAACGCCAGGTGGAGCTGGAACGGGCGATCCGCAGACAGCGCACCACCCGGTTGATCTCCTGGCGGCACCCACCACGACAGCTCGATCTTCTTGCGGCGCAGAAGGATCGCGGTCGGATAGAACGCGAGATACATCGCGAGCAGCACGGACAGCACGATGCCCGAGAGCGCGACCAGCGGTGGCGCGCCGTGCAGCGCACCGACGAGCAGGAACAGCAGCGCCGTACCGAGGATCAGCTTGCCGCGGGTGGCGAGCCGAGGGATCAAGTCACGCCCTCTTCGGCAGCTTGTAGCTGACCTTGTCCACGGCCTCGGCGACCACGACCGTGCCGAGCGTGCCCTCGAGCTCCGACTCGGGCGTCATCAGGATGCGGTGGCCGAGCACCAGCGGCGCGAGCGAGCGAACGTCATCGGGCAAGATGTAGTCGCGGCCGCGAAGCAGTGCCACCGCCTTCGAGGCATGGACCAGCGCGAGACCGGCGCGCGGCGAGGCGCCGAGATAGACCTTGGGATGGTTACGCGTGAACGCCACCAGGCCCAGCACGTAGTCGAGCAGCTCCTCGGCGACGAACACCTCCTGCGCGAGCGCTTGCATCTCGAGCACCTCGCTCGGGCCGATCACCGGTCGCACCGGCGGTGGCGGTTTGTCGTAGGTGCCGAGCATCCGCTTCTCGTCTGCGGCGTTCGGGTATCCCATCTTGAGCTTGATCAGGAATCGATCGACCTGCGCCTCGGGCAGCGGGTAAGTGCCCTCTTGCTCGATCGGGTTCTGGGTCGCGAGCACGATGAACGGCTCCGACAGCGAGCGGGTCTCGCCCTCGATCGTCACCTGGTGCTCCTGCATCGCCTCAAGCAGCGCTGACTGCGTCTTGGCCGGCGCGCGGTTGATCTCGTCGCCCAGCAGCACGTTGCAGAACACCGGACCCTCGCGCAGCACGAATGTGTTCGTGCGCATGTCGAGGATGTACGTGCCGGTGATGTCGGACGGCAGGAGATCCGGCGTGAACTGGATCCGCCGGAAGTTGCAGCCGAGCGTTCCGGAGAACGCCTTCACCAACGTGGTCTTCGCGACTCCCGGGTAGCCCTCGATCAGCACGTGGCCGCGGGCTAGCAGGGCCACGAGGAGCGCCTCGGTGATTGCCGGCTGACCGATGAATGCGCGACCGACCTCCTCGGTGATCGCGCGGGACAGCTGGTTGACGCGGGCGAGCTGGTCGGGGTTCAGGGAAGGGGGCATCGGTCAGGTTGCTTCTTGCGCGACGTCGGCAACGTCCGCGCCGAGAATACGACACAGCTCGGCCACGTCTTTGTACAGGGTGTCGAATTCGCGCCGCTGGAGGTGCCCTGCGCTCCATGGCGCGGCGGCCTGCCCACGGCTGGGAAGTGCGCGCAGGCGGCGATACACGCGAGTCAGGGCCACAGCTGCCCCATTTCCTCGTGCTTTGGACAGCTCTGCCACCAGCTGGGTTTCAGGAACCGTGTACAGCGGCTCGGGCCGGCCGGTGAGCTCCGCGAGCAGCCGCTGGACCTGATCGCGCAGGATGCATGCGAGTACCAGGTGCGAGCCGCCACCGGAATCGGCCTGCACCACGAGGCCGTGGGGCTCGTCGCGCCGCGCCGGGCGGTTGAACTTGAGCCAGGCACCGTCGATCTTGGGCCCGCGACGAACGGGCAGGGCCAGCATCGCGAGCAGCAGCAGCGCCGCGGCGAGCGAGGCAGCGAGCGTCTTCATCGCGGCGGGGGTGAGCAGCCAGGCCCGTCGCTCCGACAGCCAGAAGTTGAGATCCGCGATCGAGCGCCCGAGTGCGCTAGCGTGTGCGTCGTCGATGTAGGGCCGCGGGTCGCCGTACATCGGCACGTCGCCGCGAAGCAGGATGATGTGGCGCGCGCGGCGGTTCCCGCGATCGAGCCAGTTCAGCACATTGGACGTCAGCTGCACGTTGCCGGGGAACTGCAGCATCCGGTTGATCAGGATGCTGGGATCGCTGATCGCGACGAACCGCCCGCTGCCGCGCTCGCCGGCGACCACGATCGCGCCGTCGTCGAGCGCGACGATCGTCGCGGCGCCATCGACGTTGGTCATCACCGCCGGATGATTGGTGACCACGTCGCCGACGTCCTTGGCGAGCGGATGCTCGCCGCGCGCGTTCGCGATCGGCGCGTAGCTGCGTCCCTCGTAGAACCGGCTCGCCTTCGCCTGATCGACCTCCACCCGCAGCATCCCCATCGACTGCATGGCCTCCTTGCCATCGCCGAAATCATCCGCGATCACCAGGTTGCCGCCGGCCTGCACGAAGGCGCCCAGCTTCTGTGGCTCGACGCGCTTCAGCGGATAGACCAGGAACAGGATGTCATCGGCGGAGATGTCGCCCCACTCGAGCGAGCTGACCGGGGTGACGGTGAACCCCATGCCCTCGGCGAGCCCGACGAAGCTGGCCATGCCGTTCCACGCCTGGCTGCTCGGATCGTACTCGGCAGAGGGATCCGCGACCGGTGCAGCGGCCACCGGCGAGCGCGTGACAGCGAGCACGCAGGCAGCGGCGAGGGCGAGCTTCACGCGATCTCCTCGCGCAGCTCGCCGCACGCGGCGCGGATGTTCTTCAACGCCGTCGCGAGCGGGGAGGAGCCCTGGAACTCCTCGACGGCCAGCACTGCGAAGTAGCCATGCGCGATCGTGTGCACCAGGATATCGACCTTCGCGTGCTGCGCGATGAAGTACTCGGGGCTCCCGTAGTGCCAGGTGCCGAAGCACGAGTGCAGGTGCGAGAGCACCACGCCGTAGTGCGCGGTCAGCACCGCCCAGTCGTGCTTGTCGAGGGTCGAGAAGCTCTCGACCATCTCGCCCTCGGAGTCGGCGAACGCTCCGCCGATCGCACCGGGGGTCGCCTCCACGGCGCGCCGCATGATGTCCGCGAACGCGCTCACCGATCCGCTTCCTCGAGCCGGGTGACCTGTGCCTGGTCGACGTCGACATGTACCCCGAGCTGCTTGATCAGCTCGTTGACCCAGGTCGTGAACGTCGCACGCCGCAGCTCGTCGAACACATCGGCCGCGAGCTCGTCGCGCGTGAGCTCTTTCGGCGGGAGCACGCCGGAGAACAGGATGACGTCCCATCCCCACGGCGTCCGTACCGTTCCCGATGTGCGACCGACCTCGGGGATTCCCCACAGTGCGTCGGCATAGGCCGGATCGAGGCCGGAGCGCGCGAACTGCGGCACCTGCGCGATCTCGGGCTTCAAGCTGGATCCGGCGGCGACGCGCTCGGCGATCTCGCGGAGGTTGACGCCGAACAGACCGGTCTGCCCGGCGGTCGCGGCGGCGATCCGTTCGGCCAGCTGCTTCGCGCTCGCCTCGAGCTCGGGAGGCGCCTGCTTCGGTACGTTGATACGCGCGTACGCCGACGTGCGGAGCTCGGGCCGGTGCAGTCGCCAGGCGTTCTGGTCGAGCCACTTGGTGAGGCGATCACCGAGGTCCGCGGGGTTCTGGTAGCGCGCCTCGAACCCGATCTCGATCAGCCGGCTGACCAGCGCGCTGCGCGTGGCCTCGACGACCAGGGGATCGACGCCGAGGTTTCGATGTTCCGCGACCTGCGCGAGCAGCTCGAACGACACGCACTCGTCGAGCGCCGCCTGTCGGGCCTTCGCTCCGTGTGCCACCTGCGCGGCCACGCAGGAACCCCACACCGGGCGACCGTTGACCCGCGCGACCTCGAGATCCGTCTCGTCCGCGCGGGGCGCGACTGGCGACAGCGCCTGCACCGTGGGCTGCGGCGTCGGCTCGGAGCTACCGCCACACGCGGCGGCCAGCGAGATGATGAGCAACGTGCGCATGATCAGTCGCGCTGCACGAGGGCGAGGCGTGCCATCTCCTTGCCGACAGAGATCACGGCGACGCCGATGATCATCACCAGCAGCGCCGCCACGTAGTCCCGGCGCGCCAGGTAGTCCAGCGTCTCCTTGAAGAAGAACAAGCTGCCACCGATCAGGGCGAGCGCGAGAGCTTCGAAGAAGTAACGGCGCATCGATCACCCCTTGATGTGTCGGATCAGGATCAGCGTGGCCATCGCACCGAGCGCGATCGCCACCGAGAGATAGAACCGGACCCGCGGCTTGCCGGTCTTCGCATCGGCGCGGGCCTGGGCGAGCGTGATGATCAGGTCGCGGTCGCCGGTCCGATGCGGCCGCAATACGCCGAGGAAGGCATAGTGAAAGATGCCGAGCCACAGCACGATCGCACCGGCGGTGAGCGCAGTGGTCATCAACGCCACCCGACCCGGGTACATCTCACCGAGGAAGTCCTCGATCGCGGGATCGAAGTTGACCCAGGCGATCAACGTCGTCGGGATGACGAGCGACATCCCGACCAGCATCCAGTACACGCGCTCGCGCCGGCGCCAGCGCTCGGCGGGACCCGACGCTGCCGACGACAGCCCGCGCACGGACCGGGGTTGCGGCGGCTCGTGGAACGTCGTGAAGAACGACACCGAGAACAGGTAAGCGACAACCCCGATCGCGACGAGGCCGAACCGGATCGGACCGTAGACGTGCGAGCCGGCGATCTGCGGAGCCATCGCCACCGGGATCAGCAGCGCGGCAGGGAACAGCCCGAGCAGGATGCCCTCGGAGCGGCGGGCGAGGCCGAGGAGCAGCATGCCGAGGGGCAGCGCGGCGCCGAGGATCTTGCCGGTCCCGTGGAGGGCGTCGACGAAGATCGCAGGCAGGATCACGATCGAGATCCAGACGTTGACGCCGAGCGTGAAGGCGACCACGTCCGCGAACGTCTTCCAGCGCCGCTCCGTGGTCGGCTCCTCGCTCACTCGCGTCGAATGTACAACGGCGCTGGGCCCGGTGCCCGTCGGTGCGGCTAGGATGCCGCCATGAAGCAGGTCGTCGTCACGATCGATGGCCCGGCAGGTGCCGGGAAGAGCAGCGTCGCGAAGCAGCTCGCGCGGCGGCTCGGCTATCGGCTCCTGGACACCGGCGCCATTTACCGGGCCGTCGCGCTCACGGCGGCGCGCGCCGGGACCCCCTGGACCGATGGTGCGGCGTGCGCGGTGATCGCGCGCGACCTCGACATCTCGTACGACTTTGTCGGCGACAAGAACCACGTGTTCCTCACCGGCGAGGACGTCAGCGCCGCGATCCGTACCCCGGAGATCTCGCAGGGGGCCTCGCAGGTGTCCGCACATCCGGAGGTCCGTGCCGCACTGCTCGAGCTCCAGCGCCGGCTCGGTGCGGGCGGCGGCGTGGTGGTCGAAGGGCGCGATACGGGCACCGTGGTTTTCCCTTCCGCCCAGGCGAAGTTCTTCCTGACCGCCAATGACGAGGAGCGGGCGCGCCGCCGGGTGGCCGAGCTCGAGGCCTCGGGAACCACGGTGGAGCTCGCCGCCACGCTGGCCGAGATCCGGGAGCGCGACCATCGCGACGCGAGCCGGGACGTGGCGCCGATGGTTCCGGCCGCGGATGCCGTGATCGTCGACAGCTCGACGCAAACCCTTGCACAGGTTGTGGAATCCCTCGCACGCCAGGTCGAGGAGCGGGCGTCCTTTAGATAGAGGTCGGGCGGCCAGCCCGGCGGCGACCGGTCCGATCGGGCGGATGTCATCGCCGTGGTTGACAAATCCAGTCGCGAACGGTACCAACTCGCCCCTGCATCGAGGGCTGCTTCGGCGGTCAAATCCAACTCGGTGTTTGCTGGAGATCTGCTTGAATATAGTCACTCAAGACACAACTGCGGACGAAGACTTCGCCTCGATGTTCGCCGAGAGCCTCGCCCAAGATGGCGGGGTCAAGGAAGGCGAGATTCTTCGTGGCACCGTGATCGCGGTCAACAAGGACTTCGCGATCGTCGATGTCGGTTACAAGAGCGAGGGCCAGGTCCCTCTCGAGGAGTTCCGCCAGGCGGATGGCTCCATCGGCGTGAAGCCGGGCGACGTCGTCGACGTCCTGCTCGAGTCGCGCGAGAACGACATGGGCATGATCGTCCTCTCCAAGGAGAAGGCCGATAGGTTCAAGGTCTGGGACGAGATCAGCGCCGCGTGCGAGCGCGACGAGCTGATCGAAGGCGTCATCACCGCGCGCGTGAAGGGTGGCCTGTCGGTCACGATCCGCGGCGGCGTGAAGGCGTTCCTCCCGGGGTCGCAGGTCGACCTCCGGCCGGTCCGCAACCTCGATGCCTTCCTGAACCAGAGCTTCAAGTTCAAGGTCATCAAGTTCAACAAGAAGCGCGGCAACATCGTGCTGTCGCGTCGCGTCCTCCTCGAGAAGGAGCGTGCCGCACTCAAGGAGTCGACGCTCGAGCGCCTGAAGGAAGGCCAGATCGTCGAGGGCATCGTCAAGAACCTGACCGAGTACGGTGCGTTCATCGACCTCGGTGGCATCGACGGCCTCCTCCACATCACCGACATGAGCTGGGGCCGGGTCAATCACCCATCCGAGCTGTTCCAGGTCGGTGACCACGTTCGCGTCAAAGTCTTGAAGTTCAACGCCGACACCGAGCGCGTCTCGCTCGGCCTCAAGCAGATCTCGGAAGATCCGTGGAGCCGCGCCGCCGAGAAGTACGTGCCGGGCACTGTCGTGCGCGGCAAGGTCGTCTCGCTCAAGGACTACGGCGCCTTCATCGAGCTCGAGGAAGGCATCGAAGGTCTCGTCCACATCTCGGAGATGTCGTGGACGCGCCGCGTGAAGCATCCGTCGAAGATGGTCGCCGTGGGCGACATGGTCGAGGCGGTCGTGCTCGACGTCGACGTGAAGCAGAACCGGATCTCGCTCGGCATGAAGCAGCTCGAGCCGAACCCGTACGAGCAGCTGACCGAGAAGTACCCGCCGGGTACCGTCGTGAAGGGCCTCGTCCGCAACATTGCGGACTTCGGTATCTTCGTCGAGATCGAGGAAGGCATCGACGGCCTGGTTCACATCAGCGACATGAGCTGGACCCAGCGCGTCAAGCACCCGTCAGAGCTGTTTCAGAAGGGCGACCCCGTCGAGGCGGTCCTGCTCAACATCGATACTGGCGACGGCGACAAGCCGAAGATCTCGCTCGGCATCAAGCAGCTGGTTCCGGATCCGTGGGATCGCATCCCGCATGATTACCCGGCCGGCAAGATCGTCGACGGCAAGATCCTCAAGGTCCTCGACTTCGGTGCGTTCGTCGAGCTCGAGAAGGGCGTCGAGGGTCTGGTCCATGTCTCCGAGATCAGCGAGGAGCACGTCGAGGATCCCCGCACCGTCCTGACCCCGGGTCAGGAGGTCAAGGTCCAGGTGCTCCACGCCGATGGTGGCGAGCGCAAGATCGGCCTGTCGATCAAGGGCGCTTCGCGCGCCAAGGACATGGCGGATGCCCAGGGCTTCGCGGCGCCGAACGCCGGTGGTGCGACCCTCGGTGACAAGTTCCGCGGCAAGCTGGACAAGCTGAAGCCCAAGGACGCGCAGTAGGTCGTAGAGACCTCTGCTGACCGCGCCGCGCCGTAACAAGCGCGGCGTTTTTGTTTTCGGTCGATCAGGTTCAGGCAACGTTCCCACTTCCGCGCCGCTCGTGCGTTCAGTCCTCATGAAGCGAGTCCTCCCGCTGGTAGCCCTCGTGCTCGGCGGCTGCATCGTCGCGAAGCGGTCGCTGGCGATGCCCGACAACCGCGAGACCACGGTCGCGCTGCTGACCGGGACGCTCGGGCATCCGATGGACGACATCGCGCGGCACCCGTGGTTCGCGGTGCGCAAACAGGGCGAGCGCGACTGGCAGGTCTACGAGGTCGGCGGCGGCGGGACCGAGCCGGACCCGTTCCGCAAGCACTTGCCGTATCTCACCCCGATCCTCCACGCGGTGTGGCGGGGTGCCGAGGCGGACCGTGCCGCGGCGTGCATCGCCGAGCAGGCGCCGATCGCGAAGCACTTCATCGAGTCGCACTACATCTTCTTCCGGGACCCAACAGCAACACGTTCGGTGACGTGGTGCTCCGGACCTGCAAGCTGTCGGCGAGCTTGCCGGCCACCGCCATCGGCAAGGACTGGCGCGGGCTGTTCGGCGCCGGCATCACCAGCGAGCGCACCGGCGTGCAGGTCGAGACTCCAATCATCGGCGTCAAGCTAGGCCTCAAGGAAGGCGTCGAGGCGCAGCGTCCTACCGCGAGCTCGCGGGGACCCGGTTTGCGGGCCTCGTGATCGGCTACTCGATCGACATGGCGACGCCGCGCAAGGGCAAGCGGCCGCCCCGGGTGAACCGGCCGTACTGATCGTCACATCGCGACCGGTGCGGCGAGGTACGCCTGAGCGCGGGACTTCAGCTGATCGCCATCGGTGTCGAGGTTGGTCTGCCCGCCGGCTCCGGTGCCGAATGTCATGCCGGCGATTCCGGCATCGACGAGGTCGTGCACGTGGGCGAAGAAGTAGTGGACGCGGTTATCGCGCCAGTGCTCGTTGTTGCCACCGCAGGTGGTGGCGGGCAGGCCAAGCGGGGTCTGCCACTCGAGCGCCGGACGCTGTAGCTCGCCGGTGAGTGCCTTCACCCAGCGCAGGTGCTGCGAGAAGTTCGGCAGCCGGACGTTCTCCTCATCCCAGTAGAACGCACCGCGCGATCCGCCGTTGATCGAGCAGGTCGCTCCGCCGCCCGAGGTCTCCCAGAACCCGGCATCGCGATCGAGCGTCTCGACCGACACGAAGTCGGTACCGTCCGCGCCAACCGAGCGCAGGAGCCGGGCGACCGCGATCCCCGAGTCCTCGATCTTCGCGTTCGGATCGAGCGGGTCGTAGTACGAACCCCACGACGACGCGTGGAAGCCGATCTGCGTGGTCGGGGAGACCGTGCGGCCGAGCGCGACCATGCAGCGGGTGAGGCCTGCCGCCGTCTCGGGAAGGCTCGCGCACTCTGGCAGATCCGTGTGGTGGACCTTCGCGGGGATCTGGTCCGGCGGCGTGCCCATGGCGTTGCGCTGCATGAGGTAGCCGAAGAAGTCAGGCTCGAACTGCACCGCCGTCGGCTTGCCGCTATCGGCGATCCGCTGGAACAGCAGCTTCACGTCGGACAGGTACTGGTGCATTCGCGTGGTGTCGTTCAGCACCGCGACGTTGCCGTTCTCGAGCTCGAGCGCGAGCTGGTAATACGTGAACATCGGCGCCACCTGATGCGAGCTCGTCATCTGTGCGAACAACAGCGGGTAGTTGCCCTGCACGTTCCAGGTCGGCCAGCCCCCGTTGTCCCCGTAGCCGACCAGGTAGGTGTAGTGCAGATCGATCGGCACGCCGTGGTCATAAGGGCCGCTGTTGTCGTTGCCGGCGCCGATCATGAAGTTCGGCGAGCCGCGGAGCGCCATCGCGAGCGCTCGCTGCCGGTCGCGCAGGGTCAGGTGGGTGTTGCCATCCGGGGGCGCCGCATCGCCACCGGAGCTGTCGTCCCCGCCACCACCGCAGCCGCACCCGCAGATCAGGATCGCGCCAACGATGGCTGCCCGCATGAATTCCAGTCTACGATAGACGCGATGCGGATGGTTGGCGTTCTCGCGGTCCTCGCTGCTGCCTGCGGTAGCAGTACCCACAACGGCGTCTCCGATGGAGCGGTAGGGGAGAGCGTCGCGGTCGATGCGCCCCCGCAGTTCGTCGAACCGATCCACTTCTATGGCCGCTGGACCACGATGTCGGCGGGCTGGCCGGGCTCCGCGTTCGCGGCGCGATTCTCGGGCACCCAACTTCAGGCGAAGCTCGCCGATACCGGCAACGAGTGGATCGAGGTCACCGTGGACGACGTCGTGCGCGCACCGATCGCGCTGACCAGCGGATCGCAGACGGTCACGCTCGTCAGCGGGCTCGCCCCGGGAGAGCACGATGTGGTGGTGTCGAAGCGAACCGAATCGTTCTTCGGCACGCTGCGGTTCGAAGGCTTCGAGGGGGCGACGATCATCCCCACGCCGCGCGCGACCCGGTTGATCGAATTCATCGGTGACTCGATCACCGCGGGGTACGGTGTGCTCGGAGCGCTGCCCTGCGCGTTCAACCAGGCCACCGAGGCCGAGTCACGTGCGTGGGGAGCGATCGCGGCGCATGACCTCGGTGCGGCCCACACCGCGATCGCGTACTCGGGCATCGGCATGGTCCGCAACAACGGCGGGAGCACGACGAACACGATGCCGGTCCGCTACGGGCGCGCGTTCGCCGATGCCGCCATGCCCGCATGGGCTTGGAGCTACACGCCCGATGTCGTGGTGATCGGGGTCGGCACCAATGACTTCTCCGGAGGCGATCCAGGGATGGCCTACGTCGACGCGTACGCGGCGTTCATCACCGACGCGGTGCGCGCGCACGCGCCCGGCGTCCCCGTATTGCTCGCGACCAGCTCGATGGTGGGCGGGACCGCACGCACGCAGCTGCGCGCATCCCTCGACGCGGTAGTGGCGCGGCTCGGAGATCCCACGATCCGCGTGGTCGACATCCCGGAGCAGCTCGCCGCCGACGGCTACGGCTGCGACTCTCACCCGAACGAGACCACCGCACGGAAGATGGCCACTGCACTGGTCCCGGCGATCCGCGCTGTGACTGGCTGGTGATACGATAGCGACGTGATTCGGTGGCTCCGCCTCATCGCGACCGCGACGATCATCCTCTGCTTGATCGGCCTGGGCGTGATCGCGGGGCTGTTCCTGGTCTCCAATAGCGGCTGGATCCCGGTCTCGATTCATCCGTGGCTGCAGGGCCTGTTCGGCGATCGCCAGTACGAGGTGCGGCTGCCTGCGCTGATCGCTGGCTGGCTCGCGGCCGCGGTGCTGCTCGCCGGCGGGGTGCTGTGGAGCATGTTCTACGTGTGGCGGCGCCGGCAGTACGAGTCACTGATCGGCCGCCTCGAGCGCGAGCTCGCGAAGCTGCGGAACCTGCCATTCACCGAGCCCGCGCCGCTCGAGGATCTCCCGGAGATCCCCAACGCGCAGGCCGCGCGGGTGATGAATGCGCTCGACGACGAAGGCGTGGACGCACGCTGATGGGGGCGGCACTGGTCCTGTTGCTGGTCGGTCTCGGTGCGCTGGCTGCCGGCGTGCTGATCGGCCGTTATTACGTGCCCGATGATCGCCAGCTGCGGCGCACCGCTCGTCACGGCCGCGCGTACATGCGCGCGCTCTCGCACCTGATCGCCCGAGATCACGACACCGTGGTCAGCGAGCTGCGCACGGTGGTCGAGGAGAATGTCGATGACGTCGAGCCGTACTTCGCCCTCGGCGCGATGTTCCGCAGCAAGGGCGAGCACGAGCGTGCGATCCGCGTCCACCAGGCCCTCGCGCTGCGCGAACGTGACAAGCGCAAGCTGCGGCAGCGCGCGATCTACGAGCTCGGCCTCGATTTCCGCGCCGCGGGGATGCCACGCCGCGCGACCCGGGCGATGGAGGAGGTCCTGCTCGACGAGCCCGGGCACGAAGGTGCGCTGCGCGCGCTCGCCGCACTCTACGAGGAGCAGGCGCGGTTCAACGAGGCCGCGAACCTGTGGGCGCGGCTCGGCAAGCGCCGCAACGAGGACACCTCGCTGCGCGAGCACCACCTGCTGGTCGCCGCGGCTCAGGCGGCACTCGGCCGCGATGATCTGGACTCGGCGAAGCAGCTGCTGAAGGCGGCGCTGAAGCATCAGGAGTCGGGGCACTTCTTCGCGGCCGCGGCCGAGCTCGCCGCGGCGCGCGGCAATCATCGTGGCGCGATCGAGCGGCTGAAGCAGGCCCTGCTCGCGGACCCCGCGCTCGCGCCGCACCTGCTGCCCGGCCTGATCGCCTCGGAGCAGGGACTCTCCGACGAGGCCGACGCGCAGCTCGGAACGCCTACGCCCGACGACCTCGAGGATCCGGAGAGCTCCGCGCCCACGGCCGACGCTCCGCAGCTCGTCGCCTCGACCGAGACCGCGCTGGTCGCCACCGATGGCGTCGCGCTCGTGCCCTCGACCAAGCCCACGGCATCGGTCAGTGACCGCGTGCTCGCAGTACTCGCAGAGGTCGAGACGCAGGTGGGGCCGCGGCTCGAGATCGCCTTGATCCGAGCGCAGCTCGCGCCGCCCTCCGATCCCGGCGCGCAGGCGCTGCTCGCCAAGGATCTGGTCACCCGGTTCCCCGAGGCGCTCGCGGCGCGGGTCGCGAATGCCCGGCTCGCGCTCTTGGGTGACGAGGCCGTCGCGGTGCGGAGCGCGCTGGAGGTGCTCGTCTCCGAGCAGGGCGCGCTGGCCTGGGCATTACGCGGCCGCTGGCAGTGCACGAGCTGCGGACATCGTCCAGGCCCGTTCAGCTGGCGTTGCGGCCAGTGCCGGCGGTGGGACACCCTGCGGATGGAGACCGGGGTCGAGCCACCACCGCTGCCGTCGCGCGAGCGGCGCGCGGCCCCTCGCGTGGCGCGGCCCGAAGGCCTGCTCGGTGCGGCACCCGACGAGTCGCTGCCCACGCCGACGCTGGATCCGGGCCTCAGCGATGATGAGCTCGCGGCCGCAGGCACGCGCCGATCGCTGCTCGGGCGCGTCGGCGGCTGGTTCTCCGGCGCCTGGCGCCGAGATCGCTAGCCCGGTTCTGGTATACCCGGCGCGATGACGCCGGCCGATCCGCCCGGAGAGCCACCGCCGGGTGTGCCGCGCACGACGCCGGATCCGTCGCTGTCGCAGCCGGTCACCGGCCCTACGCGGAGTCGTGGCACGACGTGGTTTGGCGTCGAGAGTCCCGGACGCAGGTTCCTCTCGCGGTGGGGCTTCCCGCTGTTCGTCGTGCTGGTGCTGTTCATCGGCCGCGAGGTGCTGTTGCCGTTCGTGTTCGCGAGCCTGATCGCGTACATCCTCGCGCCGATCATCAAGCGGATGACCGAGCGCAGCGATGGCACCCGCCGGATGCCGCGCGGTGCGGCGATCATCCTCTGCTACCTGGTGTTCATCGGCCTCGTGGCGGGCTTCTTGTTCCTGCTGGTGCCGCGGCTGTCGAGCGATGTCGCGCGGCTCGGCAAGGAGGCGCCGAAGCTGCTCGACACGATGAATACGGAGTGGACGCCGCAGGTCGCACGCTGGATCGAGCAGCGGTTCCCGTCGCTGACGGAGAAGCCGGCCGTGATCGAGGAGCCCGTCACCGGGGCCGAGGACGTGCCGCTGCCACCGGGGACCGGCGTGATCTTGACGCCACTTCCCGACGGCCGGTTCACCGTGCAGCTATCTCCCAAGGGCTTCGACATCGCGGTCAGGCCCGACGGTGGCTATCACCTCCAGGGTGCCGACACCACGCCCGAGCGGGCCACCACCGAGGACAAGCTACGCGGGTACGTCGCGAAGGCCTTCGTTGGACTGCAGAGCAAGCTCAACGAGGTCGTGCGCGCGGGGCAGACGCTGATCACCGCGTTCGTCCGCGGCATCTTCCTGTTCTTCTTCACGCTGATGATCGGCGCCTTCATCCTGATCGATCTGGAGAAGGTGCACGCGTTCCTGCGCAGCCTGTTCCCGGTGAACGTGCGCGACGACTACGACGTGATCGTCGCCGATATCGATCGCGGGCTGTCGGGCGTCATCCGCGGCCAGTTGCTGATCTGCTTGATCAACGGGATCCTGACCTACATCGGGCTCCTTGTGTTCAGCGTCAAGTACAGCCTGATCCTCGCGGTGGTCGCCGGTCTGATGTCGCTGGTGCCGATCTTCGGATCGATCCTGTCATCGGTTCCGATCGTGCTCGTGGCCCTCGTCTCCGGCGACTCCGGCATCGACGTGTTCCGCGGCGTCGCGATGACGCTGTGGATCGTCGGCATCCACTTCATCGAAGCCAATCTGCTGAACCCGAAGATCATCGGAACCGCCGCGAAGATTCACCCGGTGCTCGTGATCTTCTCGCTGTTCCTCGGCGAGCACAGCTACGGGCTCGTCGGTGCGCTGCTCGCCGTGCCGATCCTGTCCGCGATCCAGGTCGTGTTCATGTACTTCTACCGCAAGACCTGGAAAGACCCGGCACGCCGGATCGAGAGCGGCCCGGTGAGGCCGTCGACACCGCCCGCGAGCTCGACGCCCTTGGCGCCGACACGGTCCTGATGGTACGTCGTAGGTGATGCATCGCGCGCTCGTGGTCGCCGCTGTGATCGCCGTCACCACCGGCACACGCGCGTCGGCGCAGCCGGCCGATCCATACGGCCCCGAGGCGCCCTCGCCGGACGACGTGCTGAAGGAGCAGGTGGCCGAGTCACTCGTCGCCCGTGCGCAGGAGCTCTACGACGCGCGCGTGTTCGTCGATGCGAAGCAGCTCGCGGTCGAGGCGCTCGTCACGAGCCCGAAGGGGCAGGCGGCCGAGCACGCGAAGTTCCTGATCGCGGCGATCAACCGACAGCTCGGAATGGTGGAGGGCGGACCGGCGCTCCAGCCCCAGGTCGACCTGACGCCGATCGCACCCGTGGCTTCCGCGCCGGTCAGTCCGTCGCAGCCCGAAGCGCGCGGCAGCCCGGCGGTCCTCGCGGCGCGCGTTCATGGCGGGCTGTACGCGGGCCTGGTCGGCACGACGATCGGTTCGTTGTTCTCGAAGAAGACTCCGGCAGCTGGGGCGATTCCGGTCGGCATCGTGACCGGCGTGGTCGGTGGGCTGTTCCTGCCGCGTGTCACCGACAAGCTCGGCTGGAACGAGGCGCAGATCCGGACCGCCGGTGCGGGCAGCGTGTGGGGCGGTGTGGCCGGCGGGCTGATCGCGGACGCGGTGAAGACCACGGGCACCACCGCGCGCGAGGTGCTCGTGGGCGCGAGCATCGGATCGACGGTAGGCCTCGTCGCCGGAGGCGGGCTCGCGTCGCGCAATACCTACACGCCGGGTGACATCGCGCTCGTCGATACGCTCGCCGGCATCGGCGTGTTCGGCGGGTTCTCGATCGGCATGCTGATGCAGCCGCCCGAGTCCGAGGCATACTCGGTCAATGCGGCCCTCGGAGCCGCCGCCGGCATCGTCGTCGGTCTGGTCGCCGCACCGCAAACCAACACCACGCCGCGCCGGATGCTGCGGGTCGCGGGGGTCGCAGCCGCGGGAGGTGCCGCGCCGTTCCTGCTCTACGCGGCGATCCGCGACAAGAGCTCCACGGCGGACGAGCGCGTCACAGGCCTGCTCTCGACAGCAGGGCTCGTCGTCGGTGCCTACGTGGGACTTCGGCTGACCCGCGACCTGGACGTCGGTCTCGACGTGCAGCAGGGCAAGCGCACACCGATCGACGATGCTCCGATGGCGCTGGTCGGTCGTCACTCCGACGGCCGGTGGTCACTCGGGATGCTCGGCGTGCAGCCGCTATCGCCCCAGCTCGCACCGCAGCCCGGCCTCGCGATGCCGGTCGTCGGCGGCGCCTTCTAAGGCCGTCGAACGCGGAACACGAGGGCGCCGCCGAGGCGAACGTCCTCGTAGTCCGCAAATCCGATCCGCTGCAGCCAGGCGCGCAGCTCGCTCGGCTCGAACCGACGGATGCCCGCCGCGCGTGCGGTCAGCCGGCCGAGCAAGCTCGTAGCCTCGGCGAACGTCGATCCCATGTAGAGGCCACCTGGGCGGAGCACGCGGCGGATCTCGCGGAACACGAGCTCGGGATCGTCGTACGCATGGAGCGCGCCGGCGTTGTTGACGCCACCGAACGCGCCGTCCGCGAACGGTAGCGAGTGCGCATCGGCACGGACGAGGACGACGTTGGTGTAGCCGCTGGTCCGCTGGGCCGCGACCTCGAGCATCGCGCGCGAGATGTCCAGACCGACGACGAGTGCGCCGGGTGCGGCGGCGGCGAGCGCGCGCGCGAACGCACCGGGACCGCACGACAGATCGAGCCACGGGCCCGGGCGATCGTCGAGGGACAGGCCGTGCTTGTGGATGAACAGCTCGCCGGCGAGACCTCCGACGGAGGCGCCGGCGCCTTTGCCGGCGAGCAAGCGCACGAACGTCGGGCGCCAAAACCGATCATAGATCCGCGCGACCAGATCACTCTCCATGAGCCGCTGCTCGGTGCTCGCGGTGGTCGGTTCGCCGACGGCGGTATCGATCAGGTCGAGCACATCGGGCGCTGCCCAGCCCGGCTCCATGCCGCAGGTCTTGCAGCGCGCCGCGCGAGCATCCCGGAACGGCGCGACGGCACGGCACCGGGGACAGCACAGGATCGGCAGGACGGCGGGATCCACGCGGACGTTGTAGCGAATGCGGAACCTCAATTGTTGAATGTCGACCGGGTTTTGGGTACCACGGCCCGAGAGGCCCAGATGACGACAGGCATGTGCCGCGGGGTGGCAGTGGTGATCGCGCTCAGTGCTCCTGCCGTGCTCGCGCAGCCGGCGAAGGGAGTGTCGAAGGTGACGGCCCCGCGGGTCGGCGCGAAGAGTGCGAAGACCGCCACGTTCGCGCCCGAGCTGGTCGCCGCGCTCGCCAGCACCGATATCGAAGCCGCGGCGAAGGCGGCCGAGTCCCTCGGCGCCAGCGCCGCACCACAGGCTCACGAGGCATTGCTCGACGCACTCGCACTCGGCCTACCGGCCGCGGTGGCGGCGCCTGCGATGTTCGCGCTCGGATCGCATCCAGCTCCGCCGGATGTGGTGGCGCTCCGTCGCTACGCAGGCCATCACACGCCCGGGGTGCGGATCGCAGCGCTGTCGACGCTCGCGATGTACCCCGATCCGGCCGCACAGGCGGTCGTGACCGCCGGGCTGCACGATCCGGTCGGGATGGTGCGCACCGCGGCGGCCGGCGCGGCTGCCCGCGGTCGGATCAAGACCGCCATCGAGCCGATGTTGTTGTTGCTCGCGAAGGGCGAGGACTCCTCGGCCCGCGCACTCGCGACGCTCGCGGATCCGGATCTCGCGCGCAAGATCGCTGATCAGCTCGGCAAGGTTCCCGATGCGACGCTCGCGCTGACGCTCGGAGGCATCTTGAAGCGGACCGAGTTTGGACCCGACGAGGCGCGCGTCGAGATCGTGCGCGCACTCGCGAAGATCCAGGACGCCTCGGCGATCACTGCGTTGACCGACTATCTCGACTCGTCGCCAAAGACGCCACCGCGCCCGTCACGCGGAGAAGCGCAGATGGTGGTCGAGGCACGGTTGGGAGGAAAGTAGTGATGAAGCCCGTCGCCTGCGTGCTCGTACTCGCCTTCGCCGCGACCGGATGCGCTCACAAGTCGGTGTTCCGGCTGTCGTCCGACGAGAACAACGCGTACGCGCTCGGCGACGCGCTGGCCCGGCGGCAGCTCCCCGCGCAGCCCACGCCGATCAACACGAGCGGTCAGCCTCGCGTGTTCGTGCTCGCCGCGGGCGCGCCGAAGACGATCGTTGCGTACGACCTCGCCGCCCGCAACGTGCTGTGGAAGACCGATGCGGATGTGGGCTCCCGGATCTCGGTCGGTGGGGACTTCATCGTGGCCGTCGAGGGCACGCAGCTGGTCGCTCGCGATCAGGCGCGCGGTGCACCGCGATGGAAGGTGGACCTCGGCGGGACGTTCATCGGCGCGGCCGCCGATCGCGACCGCGCGTACCTGGTCACCCGGAGCGGCAACACCTACTGGCTCACCGCCTACGACGGCGCGCACGGCGGCCAGCTGTGGAGGGAGGACGCGGCCGGCCAGCTCGGTGCGCCGGCCGCACACGGTGGCGTGGCCTACGTCCCGTTCCTCAGCCAGTGGCTCTCGATCATCGATGGCCGCACCGGCGCGCAGCTCACGCGGCTGCGCGGGATCGACGAGCAGATCTCGACGCTGCGGGTGACCAGCAACGTCGCGTACTACGGTTCACGTCAGGGCGTGTTCCGCCTCGATGAACGCAGCGCCAGCGGCAAGCGCGAACAGGCGAGCTACGGCAAGGTCAAGATCCCACCGCAGCTCGAGCGTACGACGTACAGCACCGACGCCTACGATCCGATCCAGCAGGGCTACACGGCGGCCGATCGCTCTCGCGTGCTGTGGGCCAGCGTGCCGACCGGCTCCGGGCCGATGAAGCTCGTCGGCGATGGCTACGCCGTGCACTACTTCCGCTACCTGTTCGGGTTCGGGCTGGATGGCGAGCTGCGCTGGGCGTACAGCCAGCCGCGCGTCGAGCTCGTCGCCTCGGTGCATACCGGAAGCGTGATCGCGGGCATCTCGACGGCCGGCGATGTCGTCGCGATCGATCCGCAGACCGGAGCGGTCCGCGCGAAGCAGTCGCTCGGCATCGGG
This sequence comes from Myxococcales bacterium, assembly GCA_043753855.1. GTDB lineage: Bacteria > Myxococcota_A > Polyangia > Haliangiales > Haliangiaceae > JABFXX01. The sequence goes on from JAYUVX010000173.1 coordinate 45,814, forward strand.
CAGCAGGTGCTCGGCGCCACGTTCGACGCGGATGGTTGGGCACCCTCGAGCGAGCAGGGCGCCAGCGAAACGGTCGCGGCCCTGGTCTCGATCGCGCGCGATCACGACGCGCGGTTCGATCGCGTGAAGGAGCTCGCGGTGATCGCGCTCGCCAAGCAGCCGGGCGCCCAGGTCACGAGCGAGTTGCTGTCCGTGCTGGCAGATGACCGCGCGCCACAGCGCCTCAAGGACACCGTGGTCGACCTGCTGACGATGCGCCACGATCCGGCGAGTCTGCCGGTGCTCACCGAGCAGCTCGCGGTGCGAACGGACTATCTGACCGGAACCGAGCCGGAGGCCCTGGGGCCGATCGCGAAGGCGATCGCCGGGCTCGGCCAGCCCGACCTCGCGCTCGATCCCAAGCAGGTCACCGCGGCGCTTGCGGCGCTGCAGCTTCATCTCGATGCCGCGACCACCGCCAGCCCGGAGCTGACGTGGGTGATCGCGGCGATGCGCGCGATCGGCCATGGCGCGGAGCGACCGGCGCTGATCTCCCACCTGCTCCTCTATCACGCGGACGACGATCTGGGCGGCGACGCGGGCTGGCAGAAGGCCATCGTTGTCGCCCTGGCAGCGCAGGCCGCTCCGGCGGATCGCGCGGCGCTCGCCTATGTCGCCGCGGATCCACGCACCAAGCCCGGCCTGGTCACCCTGATCCAAGACGTTCTGGGCGCCGATTGACACCAGGACGGCCGGGGGTCAGGCTTGGGAGACGTGGCAGATCGTCGGTTCAGGATCGTCATCTGCCGAGGACCGGAGTGCGGCGATCGCCGAGGCTCGGCGGTGCTCCACGAGGCGTTTCGCTCCGCGCTGGAGGCCAATCAGGCTCGCTCGAGCACCGAGCTGGTCTGGCAGAGCTGTTTTGGGCGTTGCACGCAGGGGCCCAACGTCCTTGTGAGAGAGCTCCTCACTGTGGAGCCAGGTAGCATGATCGGCAGCGGGTTTGCGACCCTCCCGGGCCCGCGCGGAGTGACGGCTCTGTATAATCGGATGGATTCTACGCGCGCCGAGCGCGTAGTCATCGAGCACGTGAATGGCGGACGCATCGTCCGCGACCTGATCGAGCGACCTGGCATCCACCCGAACGACCCGGCACCAAAGACGAAAGACAGCTGACATGATCCGTACCTCCATCATCAACCTCGTGGCGCTCTCCGCGGTGCTGGCGAGCGGTTGCAAGGGCGAGACGAAGACCGTGGTGGATCCTCAGACCGCCGAGGATCTCAAGAAGTGCCAGGAGCAGAATGGCAAGAAGGACGCCCTGATCGCCTCGCTCACCGACGAGAAGGCACAGTGGATGCGCGACAAGGGCGCCACCGCCGGCGACATCGTGGTCTCGATCGAGGGCAATGTGCTCACGGTCAAGCCCGGCCCGGTCGGCGTGGTGCCACACCTCGACGACAAGCAGGCGCGCGAGGCTTCGAACCAGTTCATCGATGTCGTGGCGAAGTCTCGCGGCGCGATCCAGAAGTGCTACGAGCAGGCGCTGAAGAAGGACACCACGTTGCAGGCCAGGACGATCACGTTGACCGTCTCGGCCAGCTTCTCGCAAGCGGGCGCGTATCGCGACGCCAACTTCTCGCCGTCGCTCGGCGCGACGTTCGATGCCTGCATCAAGACCGTGGCCAGCAAGTGGGCGCTGCCGCAGAACTCTCCTGCGATGACGTTCAAGGCGCAGGTCTCGCTGACGCCCTCCTAGGCGTGAGCGGGGTGGTCGAGTGAGCAAGCTGAAGGAGCTCGAGAGGCGGCTCCGGGACGAACCGGAGAACCTCGGGCTCCGGGTGGCGCTGGCAGGTGCGTATCGCGAGGCGAACCGCCTGAACGACGCGGTCGAGCTGTATCGCTCGGTCGCGATGGCCTACCGCGATCAGGGGCGCATGCAGCAGGCGCTCGCGGTGTGCAAGAGCGTCCTCGAGCTGGCGCCCGAGGATGCGGCGAGTCGAGCGTTGCTCGCGGTGCTGACACCTCCACCCCTGCCGCCCGTGCGCGAGCCGATCCGCGCGATCCCGGTCGATGTCGACATCGAGGTCGGTACCCTGGTCGCGGCACCGGTGGTCACCGAGATCCCGGTCGTCAAGGTCCCGCCGCGGGCGGCGCCACGGGACTCGGCTGCACCAAATCGCCGGTCGTCGTTCGACGAGACTCCATTGCCGCGCGCGATGCCGTATCACATCCACGATCCGTCGAGCCGGCTGATGAAGCTGTCGGAGACCGACATCCTCACGGACGAGCGGCTGCCGCCCATGTCCGAGGGGGAGGACACCCAGCCGGGCACCGAGCTATCTCGCGGATCGTCGACCGGCATCCCGCGCCGCGCGCACACCCTGTCGGTCGCTGAGATCGCGAGCGCTGCCCGGCGGATCTCGGCGTCGCTGGTCGGCAGCACGGGCGACGCCGATGTCGATGTGGCCGCGGAGCTGGAGACCCGCCAGCGCCCACGGATCGAATCCTCGGAGCTCGAGCGGTTGTCGCGGCCGCCGCCGACGGTGCCCTACGAGCGCCCGGATCTGGAGGACGATCCCGACGAGGATGCGAAGACGCCGGCGCCCGGGCTCGAGCATCGCGAGGAAGACCAGACCCAGCCGCGCGACATGCCGAACCTGCCGCGCGCGCCTACGTTCTCGGTCCTGACCTCGCAGTTCTTCGCGCCGCTGCCGGCGGAACGTCGCGCGGCGGTGCTGCAGCGGTTCCAGCGCAAGACGGTGCAGGACGGCACGCCGGTGATCCGTCAGGGCGATATCGGCAATCCGTTGATCCTGGTCGCCAAGGGCCGGCTCGATGTACGCGCCGAGCGCTCCGAAGGCCTCCTCCTCCAGATCGGTACGATCGCCACTGGTGAGTACGTCGGCGAGGTCTCGCTGCTTCACCGGGTTCCCGCGATCGCGCACGTGATCGCCGCCGGCAAGGTCGAGATGCTGGTGCTACCGCCGCGCGACTTCTACGAGCTCGCGGGCGCGTTTCCGGCGCTGTGGGCCGAGCTCAAGGATGTCGCCGAGCGTCGCCAGCGCGAGTACGAGTACCGGCTGAGGCTCGGCCGCTGATCGGCGCTCAGCTGCGCTTCGCCTTGAGGATGCGTTCGAGCGCCATGCCCGCGGCCCGCGAGGCGAACGCCAGCTGATCATCGAACGTGTGGTGCGACCGGTTCTCGCCGAACAGGACGCCGACCACGCGCTCTCGCACCGCGACTGGTACCAGCAGGATCTCAGGCGGGCACACGCCGAGGACGGTGGTCAGGAACTGCTGACTTGCGTCGTCGGGAATCGGACCACGGTAGGGCAGCCGCGTGCCAACGACATCCGCGAGCGTCGAAGGCCGATCGATGCGCAGCGTCGCGAACGGCATCATCGGCGGACGCGGCACGATCGCGAACACCGTCAGCTCGTCGCGCCGGATCACGAAGAACCCGGCCCGGCGGTGGGTCTCGGCGACGTGCGCGATCATCACCTCCACGACATCGTTGCGTTCGCGCGTGAGCTCGAGTGCGCGGATCAGCTCGATGGCTCGAGAGGTCGCGTCCTCTAGGCGCACGGGCACCTGCACTCCGCCGGAGCGGGCGGCCTGCCGCGGAATCGCAGCGGCGACGATCAACGGCGCGGCATCGACGTTCGACACCGGAATCCGGCCCAAGCCGTGATCGTCGTTCGCGCCGGGCACCGCGCCGAGTAGCGGCGGCGGGATGGTGGTGCCGGGAGGCCCCCAACCATCATCGACGTCATCGTGCTCGATCGGCCTCGCCGGGGCCGGTGCGGGTGGCGGGGCCAGCTCGGAATCGGTGATCGGATGCCTGCCAGCCGGCCGCGGCGGCGCTGCGAGCTGGCTTTTGGTGTCGTCGGGGCTCGGCGGCGCCGCGAGCTGGCTGTTGGTGTCGTCGGGGCTCGGCGGCGCAGCGAGCGTCTCGTCGGACGTGTCGCCTGCGGACGGCGCTGCACTGGTCACCACAGTGTCGTCGTTGGGCAGCGTGTCGGCGCCAGTCACTGCGTCGTCAACCATCTGGGGGATGGCACCCGCCTCGGTGTCGCGATGCGGGCGGGTCTGCGCGGGGAGTGCACCGATGCCGACCTGCGTGGGCTTCGCGGTGCGCGCATGCTTCACCGGCGCGGGCTTGCGCGCATCGAGCACGACCACGTCATCCTCGAGCGGACCGTCGTCCGCGGAGGGCGCGCGCTGAACCCCCACCACGTTGGTGGGCTGATCACTCGGTCGCCGGCGATCGAGAAGGATCGGCTGGGACTCGCGCTCGTGGTGGTCCGGCTGCTCGCGGATCACGACGCCGGCGCCGGTCTCCTCGGTGATCTCGATCGACCGCGACGGTGCCGCGCCCGGATCCCGGCGCGCGTTCGAGCGCAGCTCGCCCGAGAGCTCGGTCTGCGTCATCGCTTCCACGGCCTCCTCGGCGATGATGATCCGCGGCTCCTCGAGATCGATCTCCCGCACCGGTCCGGTCGCGATGTCGACCTCGCCCGCACGCGCGTAGAGCTCGGGCGGATCGGACTTCGCCTTGCGCTTGCGCACGGGCGCCGGCGCGGTGTGCACCGGACCGGTCTCGTCATCGTCCCCCGCACCCTGGGCGACCTCGACCGTGATCACTGGCCCGCTCTCGTCATCGTCATCGACATCGTCATCGTCATCGTCATCGTTACCGCCCGGCGTCGGCTCGGGAACCGGAGGGCGGATCGAAGGTGCGCGCCGCCCGGGCGCGCGGATCTCTCCGGACACGCTGCGCGCGCGGGGCTTTGCCGGAACGCCGTTGGAGTCCACTGCCGGCTCGACGACGATCGGCCGCGGCGCCACATCGAGTTTCGGCGTGGAGTCGGCGTCCTCGGCGGGCGTCACGATCTCGCCGCTCTGAGGACGCACGAGGTTGACGGGGCCGGTGATCGGGGGAACTCCACGGTGCCGTAGCGCCTCGATCTTGCCGGTCAAGCCGCGCGTTCGCGCCACCGGTGGCGAGACTACCGCGGTGGCTCCGGTGCTCTGCATCAGCCTCTGGCCGAGCGTGGTGACGTGACCGTAGTAGTGGGCGAGACACCACGCGATCTGCATCTGCGTGGCAACCGCGCGCACCACGTACGCGCCGGTGAAGAACATGATCTCGTCGACGGCGTGGCGGTCGGATGGATCGCTCATCGCGACCGTCAGGTTGTTCTCCGCATCGAGTGCGACCGGCACCGCCCGCAGCTCGATTGCCATGTCACTCGGGATCGCGGCCACCACGCGAATCGGAAGCCGCGCGAGCGTGTTCGGATTGACCTGCGGTACGAGCAAGCGCGAGCGATAGAAGTCGGTGAGCGCGTCATCCGTCAACGCGCCCATGATCACCAGCTGCTCGCCGATCGTGCCGCCGTTGGTCTCCATTCGCGCACGCGCGTCGCCAAGGGCGCTGGCGGAGACCAGACCCGAACGAACGAGCAGCGCGCCGGCGTCATCCGCCACGTGTGGTACCCATCAGCCCGTCTCCCGGCGATCATGGGGACAGGGCGGCTGTCATGTCAACGAATCCGAGGATCTACCTGGACTTCAATGCGACCGCGCCGCTGGTGCCGGCCGCACGCGAGGCCATGGTGGCAGCGATGGCCATCCTCGGGAACCCGTCCTCGGTCCACGCCGAGGGCAGAGCGGCGCGGGATCTGGTCGAACAGGCGCGGAACCGGGTGGCGGTGCTCGCGGGTAGGCCGCGTGAGCACATCGTGTTCACCAGTGGCGGCACCGAGTCCAACGCAATCGGGATCCGGCGGCTCGCGGCCGAAGCGGAGCGACGTGGATTACCGCGGGTGATCGCGTCGGCGGGCACCGACCATCCGTCGCTCCGGGGATCCGTGGCAGCGTTGCTGTCACGCGGCTGGGTGCATCGCGTGCTCGGGCCGGACCTGACCGGAGTGGGCCTGGTTGCCGTCACCGCCGTGAACCACGAGCTCGGTACGGTCGCCGAGCTTCCACCTCACCGAGGCGGCGCGTTGCTCCATCTCGATGCCGTGCAGGCAGCGGGAAAGCTGGCACTCGAGGAGCTCGCAGCCGACTCGATCGCGATCTCCGCGCACAAGCTCGGCGGGCCGCAGGGCGCCGGCGCATGGATCACCTCGATCGATGTCGAGGATGGGATCGACGAGGGGCATCAGGAGCGCGGGCGCCGGCCCGGCACCGAGAACACGATCGGGATCGTCGGGTTCGGTGCTGCCGCGGCCTCGATCGAGCTCGTGGGATGGTCTCGCGTGGTCGAGCTGGGTGACCGGCTCGAGGTGGGCCTGCGCGCACTCGCGGGTGCACGGATCAACGGCGCCGAGCAGCCGCGGGTCGGCGGCACGATCAACGCTGCGTTCGCGGGAGTGCGCGGCGAATTGGTCGTGATCGCACTCGACCTCACCGGAATCTCCGCGTCCACGGGAGCTGCCTGCACCAGTGGATCGGTGAAGCCATCGCCGGTGCTGATCGCGATCGGACAATCACCCGCGCAAGCACGTGAAGCCGTGAGGTTCAGCCTCGGTAGAACGACCACCGCCGCGGAGATCGATGCTGTGTTCAAGGTGTTGCCTGGAATCATCGACCGAGCGCGAGCGCACAGCGATCAGCGTTAGAGGCTCTCACCGTGTGAGGACATCCAGCGCGTACGTATTCGTGCTGATACTTGAAGCGCCCCGATGGAACAGCTCACGCCGCGCATCGCGACGGTTCACGACGAGCAGCACCGGCTCGAGATCGCGCTGGAGTCGGCGGAGATCGGCGTCTGGGAGTGGCGGCTCAACGAGGACCGCGTGGTGTGGTCGGCCACGGTCGAGCGCATTCACGGCATCCCCCGCGGGACGTTCGACGGGACGCGCGCGATGCAGCAGCGGGATCTACATCCCGAGGATCGCGAGCTGGTCGCCGCGCAGATCCAGCGCACGCTGAGCTTCCGGCTCCCGCAGCGGATGACGTACCGGATCATCCGTCCCGACGGCGAGGTCCGCTGGCTCGAGGCGCACGGCCGGCTGGTGCTCGATGACGTCGGTGAGCCCGACCGGCTGATCGGTGTGGTTCGCGACATCACGGAGCGGCTCGATGCAGAGACCGCGCGCGTCCGCATGCTCGCGGCCGAGGTTGGCCGCGCCGACGCGGAGCGGCAACGCGCACGACTCACCGCGATCTTCGAGAGCATCACGGATTCGTTCGTCGTCCTCGATGACAACCTGCGGATCATCGAGGCCAACCGCGCCGCGCAGAAGCTCGCGCGCCAGGACCTGAACGGGATGATCGGGCGGCGCTACGACGCGTTTCCGTATCTCGCGGGTGAGTCGCTGGGGAACATCGTCGAGCGTGCCCGGGTCGATCGCGCACCCGCGACCAGCGATGACCACGTCGCCGCGCTTGATCGGTGGTTCGAATCCAACGTGTTCCCGCTCGATCACGGGATGAGCATCTACACCCGCGACGTCACGCTCAAGAAGAGCGCGATTGAGATGGCGGCCCGGCTCGCGGGACACGCAACGCTGCGCGCCGACGTCAGCGCCGCGCTCTCGCAGGAACGCGAGTTGCCGCCGATGCTCATGCGGTGTTGCGAAGCGCTCGTCGATAACCTGGAGGTCGCGTTCGCACGCGTGTGGACCGTGGACGACGGGGGGGCCACTCTGCTCCTGCAGGCGAGCGCCGGCATGTACACGCACATCGATGGCCCCCATAAAGCCGTGCCGATCGGAAAATTCAAGATCGGCCTGATCGCATCCGAGCGCCTGCCGCACCTGACCAACGACGTCGCCCACGATCCGCGGATCGGGAATCCGGCGTGGGCCGCCGCAGAGAACATGGTGTCATTCGCCGGCTATCCGCTGCTCGTGGATGGCGAGCTGTTCGGCGTGGTGGCGATGTTCTCGCGGTCCACCATGCCGGGCGACACGATGAGTGCGCTCGGGGGAATCGCCGATACGATCGCCCAGGGCATCGAGCGCCGTCGCGCCGAGCACGAGCTCGCGCAGCGCGCCGAGGAGCTCGCGCGCTCGAATGCAGATCTCGAGCAGTTCGCGTACGTGGCCTCGCATGACCTGCAGGAGCCGCTGCGCATGATCGCCAGCTACAACCAGCTGCTCGCGCGCCGCTACCAGGGCAAGCTCGGCGAGGACGCCGACGAGTTCATCGGATTCACGGTCGAAGGCGTCACCCGCATGCAGCGGCTGATCAACGATCTGCTGGCGTACTCGCGCGTCGGGATACGGACCAAGGAGCTCGAGGAGGTCGACCTCGAGGCCGTGTTGCGCGAGAGTCTCGGCAACCTGGAGATGGCCGCTGCAGACGCGCACGCCGAAGTCACTCATGACCCGATGCCGAAGCTGCCCGGGGACTACGGTCAGCTGGTGCAATTGCTGCAAAACCTGATCGGCAACGCGATCAAGTTCCACGGCGACGAGCCGCCGAAGATCCACGTCAGCGCCAGACCTGACCGCGGCGGCTGGAAGGTCAGCGTCCGCGACAACGGCATCGGCATCGATCCGCAGTACTTCGAGCGGATCTTCGTGATCTTTCAACGCCTGCACGCGCGCGAGACGTACCCCGGCACCGGCATCGGTCTGGCGATCTGCAAGAAGATCGTCGAGCGCCACGGTGGGAAGATCTGGGTCGAGTCCACGCCGGGTCGTGGCTCGACGGTGTCGTTCACTGTTCCGAGGAGCTCGTGATGCATGGCAAGTAGATCGAGATCCTGCTGGTCGAGAACAACCCGGGCGACGTCCGGCTCACCGAGGAAGCGCTGCGCGAGGGCAAGGTCAAGAACCACCTCCACGTCGCGCGCGATGGCGCCGAGGCGATCGAGTTCCTGCGTCGCCAGGGCAAGTTCGCCCATGCCGCGCGCCCGGATCTCGTGCTGCTCGACCTCAACCTGCCTCGCAAGGATGGGAGGTCCTCGCCGAGATCAAGAATGACCCCGAGCTGAAGACCCTGCCGGTGGTGGTGCTGACCACGTCGAGCGCCGAGCTCGACATCCTGCGGACGTACTCGCTCCACGCGAACTGCTACATCCAGAAGCCGGTCGATTTCGATCGTTCGTGCAGGTCGTGAAGTCGATCGATGACTTCTGGCTCACCGTCGTACGCTTGCCCAAGGAGCGTGCTTGATCCGCATGCTCCTTGTCGAGGATCACCGGGGCGAAGCCCGGTTGTTCGCCGAGCTCCTCTCCGAGGTGCCGGGCCGGCCGTTCGAGCTGACGACGGTGGAGAGCCTCGCCGATGCCACGTCGCGGGTGGCATCCCATGACGTCGTGTTCCTGGACCTGTCGCTGCCGGATGCCCACGGGATTCCGACGCTCACGAAGATGGTCGCGGCAGGCCGCTCGACGCCGATCGTCGTGCTCACCGGCCATGACGATGATCGCACCGCCGTCGACGCGGTCAAGGCAGGAGCCCAGGACTACCCGCGCAAGTCCGAGATCACACCGGCGTTGATCGCGCGAACCGCCTGGTATGCGATCGAGCGGAAGCGCGTCGAGGAGCATGCACAGCGTGTCGCGGTGCTCGACGAGGCCACCCGTCGCGCGCGGCTGCTGTCCAGCGCCTCGGCGGCGATCGCCAGCTCGTTCGAGCTCGACTCCACGCTGCCGGCGGTGGCGAGCTTGCTGGTGCCGGAGGTCGGGGACTACTGCGTGATCGATCTGATGCGTCTCGGACACGTCGAGCGGGTCGCCCGCGCCGGATTCGACGAGCGGACGGACGAGCTGATGTGGGTTGCGCTGGAGCACTCCGTCGGACCCGATCACCTGTGCAGCGTCGCGCTCGACGCGATCGAGAAGCGCCAGACCGTGCGGATCGGGCTCTCCGACCTGGCGACGTTCGCGGTGGATCAGCGGTCCCGCGACACGATCACGGCACTGGGGGTCACCGAGCTGCTGGTGGTGCCGTTGCTCGGCGCGCTCGGCGCGCTCGGCCTCTCGCTCGGGCGCTCGGACCGGGCGTTCGATCGAGAGCGGACGCAGCTCGCGTCCGATCTCGCGGATCGGATCGCGCTGGGCATCGATAACGCACGGCTCTACGAGGCAGCACAGCATTCGGCCCGCGCACCCGAGGAGCTAATCGCCGTGGTCTCCCATGACCTGCGCAATCCGCTCGGCGTGATCGGGCTCGCGTTGCAGATGATCGAGCACGAACCGGAGGCGCTGCCTTCCGCCTTGCCGCGCGCCCAGCGTGCCGCCGATCGTATGCAGCGGCTCATCGAGGAACTGATGGACATCGCGCGCATCGAATCGGGGGCGCTGTCGGTGGATCTGAAGCCGGTCGACCTGATGGGCATCCTCGACGACACCTTCGAACAGCACCGCATCCTCGCGGCGACCAAGCAGATCACGCTCGTCCGCAACCACCAGGAGACCATCGGTACCGCGATCGCCGATCGCGAACGGCTGGGGCAGGCGCTGTCGAACCTGCTCGGCAACGCGCTGAAGTTCACCCCCGCGGGCGGAACGGTCCGGCTCGGCTCGGCGCGACGCGGCACGGTGATCGGATCGCGATCTCGGTGACGGATACCGGGCATCGCATCGCATCGCATCGCGAGCGAGCGAGCACATCGAGCACATCGAGCACATCGAGCACATCTTCGATCGCTACTGGCAGCGCAGTCGCAGCAAGGACGGCGTCGGCATGGGGCTCGCGATCGTGAAGGGAATCGTCGACCCACACGGCGGCAAGGTCGAGGTGGAGAGCCAGCTCGGCGAAGGCGCGACGTTCCGGATCGCGCTCGCGACGTCGGCCCACGACGCCGCCCGGAGGGCATCGCAGACGATCCACTAACTGCTCGGAACGCCAGCGATTTCGAACACCATTCGGGCAGGAAGCCGCGCCTTGACGGGCTCCGTGGCAGCGGGGTATCCCAGCCCCATGCGAGACGTCGTCATCGTCGGTGCTGCGCGCACCGCTATCGGAAGTTTCCTCGGCTCACTTTCGAGCGTGTCCGCGCCGAAGCTCGGCGCCACCGCGATCAAGGCGGCGCTCGAGCGCGCAGGCGTCGCCCCGGGCGATGTCGGCCTCGTGCACATGGGCATGGTGCTGTCGTCGGCCGTTGGCCAGGCGCCGGCGCGTCAGGCGGCTCTCGCCGCCGGACTGCCGCAGTCGGTACCGTGCGTGACCGTCAACAAGGTCTGCGGTTCGGGGCTCGAGGCCGTGATCGGGGCCGCGCGCGCGATCGCCGCGAGCGAGATCGAGATCGCGGTCGCCGGTGGCATGGAGTCGATGTCGAATTCGCCACACGCGCTGAAAGGCTCGCGCACCGGCACCAAGATGGGTCCGCTGGAGACCGTGGATACCATGGTCCACGACGGTCTCTGGGATCCGTACAACAACCAGCACATGGGCATGTGCGGCGAGCTGTGCGCCAAGGAGAAGGGCATCCCGCGCAGCGCGCAGGACGAGCACGCGGCCGAGAGTTATCGCCGCGCGCTCGACGCGCAGAAGCAGGGGCACTTCAAGGCGGAGATCGCCGCGGTGAAGATCGCCGACCCGAGGAACAAGGGGGGCGAGATCACCGTCGATACCGACGAGGAGCCGGGCAAGGGGTCGATCGAGAAGCTGCCGACCTTGCGCACCGCGTTCCAGAAGGACGGCACGATCACCGCCGGTAATGCGTCATCGATCAACGATGGCGCTGCGGCGGTGGTGCTGATGTCCGCCGACGAGGCGAAGCGCCGCGGCGTCAAGGTGCTCGCGAAGCTGGTCGCCACCGGCTATCACGCGCAGGCACCTGAGTGGTTCACCACCGCGCCCACGCCGGCGATCAACAACGCGCTCAAGAAGGCGGGCTGGGACGCCAAACAGGTCGATCTCTGGGAGATCAACGAAGCGTTCAGCGTGGTCTCGCTCGTCAACAATCAGGCGCTCGGCCTCGATGGGAACAAGGTCAACATCTGGGGCGGCGCGGTGGCCCTGGGGCATCCGATCGGCGCCTCGGGCGCGCGCATCCTCGTCACGCTCCTGCACGCGATGGCGGCGAACAACGTCCGCCGCGGTGGCGCCTCGCTGTGCATCGGCGGCGGCGAAGGCATCGCCCTGCTCGTCGAGCGTCCCTGATGGAGGTCAAGAAGCTCGGGGTGCTCGGTGCTGGCCAGATGGGGCAGGGCATCGCACAGGTAGCAGCTCAGTCGGGCCTCGACGTGATCATCGTCGACGCGGCGCCTGACTTCGCGCAAGCTGGCATCGGCAAGATCAAGAAGCAGCTCGACCGGCTGGTCGAGAAGGGGAAGCTGGAGGCCACCGCGCGCGACGCGACGTTGTCCCACCTCAAGGCCGGTCAGGTGCACTCCGACCTCGCCGAGTGTGATGTGGTGATCGAAGCTGCCCCCGAGCGAGAAGAGCTCAAGCTCGCGATCTTCAAGAGCCTCGGTGAGGTGTGCAAGGACGAGACGATCCTCGCGTCCAACACGTCGTCGATCTCGATCACGAAGATCGCGGCGTCGAGCGGCCGGCCCGACCGCGTCGTGGGTATGCACTTCATGAATCCGGTGCCGCTGATGAAGCTGGTCGAGATCGTGCGCGGGCTGCCGACCAGTCAGGGCACGGTGGACACCGTGATGGATCTCGCGAAGCGGTTTGGCAAGACCACGATCGGCGCGCGCGACATCCCCGGCTTCATCGTCAACCGGATGCTGCTGCCGCTGCTCAACGAGGCCTGCTACGGCCTCTACGAGGGGCTCGGTACCGCCGCGGACATCGACACCGGCGTGCGGCTCGGCCTCAACCATCCGATGGGGCCCCTCGAGCTCGCCGATCTGATCGGGCTCGATACCTGCCTCGCGATCGCCGAGGTGCTGCATCGCGAGCTCGGTGACGACAAGTACCGACCGTGCCCGCTGCTCCGCCAGTATGTCGCGGCGGGCTGGCTCGGCCGCAAGGTCGCGCGTGGGTTCTACGAGTACGACAGCCAGGGGGCGAGGAAATCATGAGCTACGACAGCTTCGAGACGGTAAAGATCGCGGTCGAGGGCCCGATCGCAACGGTGACGATCAACCGCGAGGCCGCACTCAATGCGCTGTCGAGCGGTGTCATCAGCGAGCTAACGCACATCGCCGGCGAGCTCGAGATCTCCACCGATGTCCGCGTGGTGATCCTGACCGGTGCCGGCGAGAAGTCGTTCGTCGCGGGCGCCGACATCGCCGAAATGGTCGACATGACCCCGGTGCAGGCGCGTGCGTTCTCGGAGATGGGCGGCTCGCTCGGCAATGCGATCGAGAGCTCGGACAAGCCGTGGATCGCGGCGGTGAATGGCTTTGCCTTTGGCGGCGGCTGCGAGCTCGCCCTCACGTGCGACTTCATCCACGCCAGCGACAAGGCGCTGTTCGGCCAGCCCGAGGTGAAGCTCGGCGTGATCCCCGGCTTCGGCGGCACGCAGCGGCTGGCGCGCCGGGTCGGCATCGCGAAGTGCAAGGAGCTGTGCATGACCGGCGACACGATCAACGCGGCCGAGGCGCTGCGGATCGGGCTCGTCGATGCGGTGTGGCCACACGCCGAGCTGATGACCAAGGTGCGCGAGCTGGCCAGCCGGATCTGCGCGAATGGTCCGCTCGCCGTCGCCGAGGTCAAGCACCTCGTCCACGAGGGCCAGTCGGCACCGCTCGATCACGCACTCGCGCTCGAGCAACGCAGCTTTGGCCTGCTGTTCGGCACCGCGGATCAGCGCGAAGGGATGGCGGCGTTCCTCGCCAAGCCCAAGCGCAAGGCCGAGTTCAAAGGACAATAGTTGTGAAGTTCACACCCAGCGAAGATCAGCTCGCCGTTCAGACCACCGCCCGCGACTTCGCGACCAGCGAGGTGTTGCCCAAGGCCGCGGAGATCGATCGCGAGCATCGCCACCCGGCAGAGCTGGTGAAGCGGATGGCCGAGCTCGGCTTCCTCGGGATCGCGATCCCGGAGGAGTACGGCGGCGCCGGGCTCGATCACGTGTCGTACGCGCTCGCGATGGAGGAGGTCTCCCGCGCGTGTGCCTCTACCGGCGTGATCATGAGTGTCAATAACTCGTTGGTGTGCGATCCGATCTACCGGTTCGGCACGGAGGAGCAGAAGCGCGAGTGGCTGGTTCCGCTCGCCGCCGGAAAACTGCTCGGCTGCTTCGCGCTCAGCGAACCCGAGGCCGGGTCCGATGCGGCGGCGCAGAAGACGGTCGCGGTGAAGGACGGCGACGAGTGGGTGATCAACGGCACCAAGAACTGGATCACCAACGGTCCCGTCGCCGATGTCTGCGTGCTGTTCACGATGAACGACAAGGCGGCGGGCCACAAAGGCATCACCGCGTTCATCCTGCCGATGAAGGCGAAGGGCGTGCGGGTCGGCCAGCCCGACGACAAGCTCGGCATCCGCGGTAGCAAATCGAGCCAGATCTACCTCGACGATGTGCGGCTCTCCGAGGCGCACCTGCTCGGGCAGATGGGAGGCGGGTTCAAGATCGCGATGTCCACGCTCGACGGAGGACGGATCGGGATCGCGGCGCAGGCGCTCGGCATCGCGCGCGCGGCGCTGGAGGATTCGCTGGCCTACGCGCAGCAGCGCCGCACGTTCGGCAAGCCGATCGCGCAGCATCAGGCGATCCAGTTCAAGCTCGCGGACATGGCCACCGAGATCGATGCCGCGCGGCTGCTCACGCTGCGCGCCGCGTACCTCAAGGATCAGAAGCAGCCGTACGGCAAGGAAGCCGCGATGGCGAAGCTCTACGCCTCGGACGTCGCCAACAAGTGCGCGCGTGAAGGCATCCAGATCTTCGGCGGCAACGGGTACGTCACGGAGTACCCGATGGAGCGGCACTTCCGCGACGCGAAGATCACCGAGATCTACGAAGGTACGAGCGAGATCCAGCGTCTGGTGATCGCCGGGCACTTGTCGAAAGGGGGATGATGATGACGACGATGGTGAAGCAAGTGATCTTCAGTGTGGTGGTGGTCCTCGCAGCGTGCGGTGGCAAGCAGGGAGGAACCACGACGCCCCAGGACGACAGCGCGGGGACGCTCGGCGGTCCACACACCGACGCGCTCGATCAGAGCGGGTCGATGGTCCCGCCTGAGAAGATCGACGAGATCGAGCAGCTCCTGAACCGCAAGGGCGGGCTGGTGTCGCGTTGCCTCGCGGTCGCGGTCGATAACAAGGAGCTGCCGAAGAACTCGCACGGGAAGATCACGCTCGACATCACGATCCAGCCGAACGGCAAGGCGGAGCCGGTCAAGGTGATCAAGGCGACACTCGAGTCGAAGGCACTCGAGGCGTGCGTCGTGGGCCAGGTGCGCGAGATCCAGTTCCCGCAGCTGCCGAAGCCGTATCCGACGTCCCATACGTACGCGTTCGAGGCGATGTGATCCGCCGCCTGCTTCTGCTCGGACCCTGGGTTGTCGTCGGGGCGTGCGGCGGCAAGGCGTCAGCACCCGCGGAGAAGCCGCAGCCCGCGGTGTCCGCCAGGCCGACCACCCGCGTACCGGTCGAGGAGCCCGAGCAGGAGGAAGGCGTCACCATCGTCAACGGCCGAGGTCACGTGGATCCCGCGGTGATCGACGAGTGGCTCCAGCCGCATAGCCAGGAGCTCACCGACTGCTACATGACCAAGGTCAACCGGCGGCGGTGGCTGGGCGGTCACGTCGTGCTGCACTGGGAGGTCAAAAAAGATGGCACCGTGACCGCGGTCAAGCTCGCGGAGAGCGACCTCGGCGCGTGGCCGATCGAGAAATGCCTGCTCGAGGTCGCGCGCGGCGGGACGTTCGGCAAGCCGATCGGCGGCGATGCGGACTTCTCGATCCCGTTCGACTTCACGGCCAAGGGCCGCCTGACCAGCTGGGAGGAGGACAAGGGCCTGAAGGCGGTCGGCGGCCAGACGGTGAAGCTCGACGGTTGTGCGAAGGGCAAGGTCCCGGCGCCGTCCGACGTTACCGTGACAGTCTATGTCGGGCCCGCAGGCAAGGCGCAGTCGGTGGGATTCGCATCGGCGAAGACGACGATCGATGACGCGTGGGGCGATTGCGCGGAGAAGGCCGCCCTGGCGTGGCGGCTGCCCGATCCGAAGGGGATCGTGGCGAAGCTGGCGATCAAGTACCGAGCTCCGTGAGCTTGGCTCGCACGTCGAGCTGTGGAAGATTCATCGCGAGATGGACTTCACGCCGACCGAGGAGCAGTTGCTGGTCCAGCGGACCGCGCGTGACTTCGCCGACCGCGCGCTCGCGCCGAAAGCCGCAGCGCGTGACCTGTCGGGCGAGTTTCCGACCGCCGAGCTGAAGGAGCTCGCGGCGCTCGGGTTGCTCGGCATCGCGGTGCCCGAGGAGCTCGGTGGCGGCGGCATGGGCACGGTGGCGTACGCGCTCGCGCTGATCGAGCTCGGGCGGGGGGACGCGTCGGTGGCCGTCGCGGTGTCGGTGTCGAACATGGTCGCCGAGCTGATCGCGGCGAACGCGACGCCGGCCACGGCCAAGCGATGGGTTCGGGGACTGGTCAGCGGGGACCTCGTCTGCGGTGCGTTCGCGCTCAGCGAACCGGAGGCGGGGAGCGATCCGGCAGCGATGCGGACCACTGCCGTCAAGACCGGGTCGACGTACCGGATCTCCGGATCCAAGCAGTGGATCACGAGCGGCGATCACGCCGGTGCGCTCGTCGTATGGGCCGTCACCGAGCCGGGCGCCGGTCACCGGGGTATCACCGCATTTGTCGTGCCCGGGGATGCGAAGGGCCTCAGCGTTGCGCGGCTCGAAGACAAGCTCGGCCTCCATGGATCCTCCACGGCCCAGCTCGTGCTCGAGGGCGTCGAGGTCGGCGAGGATCAGATCCTCGCTGGACCCGGCAGTGGGTTTGCGCTCGCCCTGATGGCCCTCGATGGCGGGCGGATTGGCATCTCGGCGCAGGCGATCGGCATCGCGCGCGGCGCGCTCGAGGCGACGATCATCTACGCTCGCGAGCGCCAGACGTTTGGCCAGGCGATCATCAAGCATCAGGCGATCGGCGGGATGCTCGCGGATGCGGCGACCTGGCTCGATGCATCGGCGCTGATGACGATGCGCGCGGCGGCCGCGAAGGAGTCGAAGCAGCCGTTCGCGCAGCTCGCCGCGATGGCGAAGCTGTTCTCGACCGAACACGCGTGGAAGATCTGCGACCTCTGCCTGCAGATCCACGGCGGCTACGGCTACGTGCGCGACTTTCCGATCGAGCGCCACCTGCGGGATGTCCGCGCGACACGGATCTACGAGGGCACCAGCGAGATCCAGCGCCTCGTGATCGCCCGGCACCTGCTTCGCCCCAGCTGACGGGGACCCGTTCCGAGAGGGGGCTTGCCTCGGGCGCCCAGCTGGGGGACAAACGCGCCATGTCCGAGACCCCGCGCAAGCTCCGAATCCTCGTCGCCAAGCCCGGCCTCGATGGTCACGATCGCGGCGCCAAGGTCGTCGCGCGGGCGCTCGCTGATGCCGGCTACGAGGTGGTCTACACCGGGCTCCACCAGACCCCGGACATGATCGCCGCCGCGGCCGTCCAGGAGGCGGTCGATGCGGTCGGGCTCTCGATCATGTCGGGAGCGCACATGACCCTGTTTCCGGCCGTGATGGCAGCGCTCAAGGCGCGCGGCGTCGGGGACTGCGTGGTGTTCGGCGGCGGCATCGTGCCGAAGGACGACATGCCGAAGCTCGCCGAGATGGGCGTCGCCAAGATCTTCACGCCGGGCGCCAGCACCCACGACATCATCGACTGGGTCGAGAACTACCTGCGACCCAAGGTCGGATGAGGCTCGCGACGCAGCTGGCGAGCGCCTGTGCACTGCTGGCCTTCTCGGGATGCTCGTCGGCTCCAGCACCGGTAGCGGTGCGACCGACGGGCGGCAGCGCGGTCGATGCGGCGAGCTCGCCGGTTGCGAGCGAGGACGAGAAGCTCGCCGCGATCCAGAAGGCGATGAACGAGCTCGACGAGGGCGCGCAGGGCTGCTGGGCAGCGGCGGCGACCGTGCGATTCGACATCGAGGGCGAGCTCAAGGCGCAGATCGACATCGGCGCGTCGGCGACCACCACGCACGCGAACATCCTCGAGGACACCTCGCACGACCCGCGGCTCGCCAGCTGCCTGGTCGCGGTGCTCGCCAGCTATCCGTGGGCTCCGCCGCTGCACGGCCAATCGATCCAGCTTCCGTTCCGGTTCCGCGCTCCCGATGGGCAGAGCGTGATCGATCGCAAGCTCGTTGCATGGAACGGGCAGGGCAAGGTCTCGGTCGCCGTGCTGCTCGACGAGAACAACACGGCGAATGGCGATGCATCGATGTTCGAGCTTGCCGTGCAGGCGGGTGGCTCCACGGGGATGCGGACCGCGCAGCGCAGCGAGCTGTGGTACTTCCTCGGCCCGGCAACGATCGGCGCGGTCGGTGCGCAGGGGCAGCGCACGATCGCCGCCGGTGACATGGCGTACGTGCCCAGGGGCGGCGCGCGCTCGATCAGCGCCGGCGCTGCCGATGTTCACGCGGTGGTGGTGATGTTCCCCGGGGGCCGTGAAGGGGCGGCGCGAGCCGGTGCGCTGCCCACGCCGGAGCTCGCTGCCGTGCGGTCGGCGCCGATCGGCGCGCAGCTGTTGCCGGCGTCGAGGGCGAAGACGTTCGGGCCGGCGACGATCTATGCGGAGCCCTCGATCACCAAGGACCCTGCGTTCTCGGCGGAGATCCTGTCGCTCGCGAATGGCGCGTCGGTGCCGGAGCACGTCCACGCGCACGAGTCCGAGCTGCTGTACCTCCTCGCCGGCAGCGGGACGATGACGGTCGCGGGCGTCCAGCTCGCGGTGACGCCGACCAGCGTCGTCCAGGTGCCACCGGGGACCAAGCACTCGTTCACGGCGAGCGCGGATGTGCGAGCGCTGCAGCTGTACACACCCGCGGGCCCCGAGCAGAGATTCAAGAAGCCATGACCGATCCAGCCCTCGATCAGATCCTCGCCCCGATCCTCGCCGGCGATGTCCGTACCGCAGCGCGCCTGATGCGCGACCTCGACGACCGGCGTCCTGCGGCGCTCGAAGCGCTGAAGGCGCTGTTCCCGCACACGGGGAAAGCATACCTCGTCGGCATCACCGGCAATCCCGGCGCGGGCAAGTCGACCGTGGTCGATGCGCTGATCGCGCACTACCGCGCGGCCGGCGAGAAGGTCGGTGTGGTGTGCGTGGATCCGACCTCGCCGTTCTCGGGCGGCGCCATTCTTGGCGATCGGATTCGCATGCAGCGACACGCGCTGGATCCGGGCGTGTTCATCCGGAGCCTGGCGACCCGCGGCCACCTCGGCGGCCTGTCGCGCTCCACGTTCGACGTCGCGCACGTGCTCGATGCGATGGGCTTCGAGCGCGTGCTGATCGAGACGGTCGGCGTCGGTCAGGACGAAGTCGACGTGATGAAGGCGGCGCACACCACCGTGGTGGTGACCGTGCCCGGCCTTGGCGACGACATCCAGGCGATCAAGAGCGGTCTGCTCGAGGTCGCCGACGTGCTGGTCGTCAACAAGGCAGATCGTGAAGGCGCCGATCGCACCGAGCGCGACCTGATGCACATGCTCGACCTGCGGGCACATGGCGAGCGCAAGGAGGTCGAGATCGTGCGGACGATCGCGACCAAGGGCATCGCGGATGGATCCGGGCTCAAGGAGCTGGCGGCGGCGGTCGAGGCGCATCGCGCGCGTGTCTGGAACGGACCCGCAGCGGCGGAGCGTGCTGTCGCGCGTGCGCAGTCTCACCTCGCCGATCTCGTGAGGTCGCTGCTCGCCGACCGTGCCACGCGCGCCATCGCGGCTCGCGGAGGCCTCACCGAGATCGCGAAAGCGGTGGTCGACCACCGCACGGACCCGTGGAGCATGGCGGAGCAGATCCTCGACGCACTGTAGGTGTAGCGACGGTCACGCCCCCCGCCGAAACTGCGTTCTCCGATGAGGTGGGTGCTATCATGATCGGGTTCGTATCCGGGGAGTAACTCATGAAGAACCTATCGATGTGGTTATCGACGGCAGCGGTCGCCGCCGGCTGCGGCTTGGTCGACTCGAACGTCACGAACTTCGATCTGACGCTGCCCGACAAGAACTTCACGATCGACGCCACAGGCTGGCAGGTCGACCGGACCCAGGCGATGCAGTTCCTGATGACGAGCTGCGCGAGCCAGCCCACGGTCTGCGCGTCGGCGGCGGCGCAGGCGTGCAAGATGGACTGCTCGGGCAGCTGCAACACGAGCACGAAGACCTGCGATCTGTCGCTCGACGTCAGCCTGTACCGGCCGATCGATCTGCTCTCGGAGAAGCCGGAGCTCAAGTCGATCAATGACGAGCCCGTGATCAAGGTGACGATCGACAGCGTGACCTACGAGGTCACCCAGAACTCGCTTAACGTGGATACGCCGGAGCTGACGATCTACGTCGCGCCGATGTCAGTGATGGATCCCAAGGCTCCGCAGGCCAAGGCGATCGGCACGATCGCGCCGGTGCGCGCTGGCCAGACCACCACCAAGCCCGAGACCATCGCGTTCACCGCGACCGGCAAGGCCGAGCTCGTCAACATCATGAGCACGTTCAAGACCCCGTTCAACGTACTCGTCGGATCGACGCTGGTCGTTCATGCGAACAGCCCGGTGCCAGCTGGCAAGCTCGACGCCGTGGTCCACATCAAGGGCCACGCGGGTCTGTAGCGCGCGGCGTGGTGGGTTCCGTCGACGTGGGTCGTGTCTCCGCACCCACACGCTCCCACAACTGGGCGTGGCGGGCCGGGTCGTGCGTGGCACGTCCGATGCTCTGACCTCTCTGCACAAGGGGTCATCCAATGAAGTCTCTCCGCACGTTCCTGCTGGCTGTTCTCGTCTGTGTTCCGGTCGCCGCCTGCAGTGGTGGCCACGAGGTCTCGACGGCCTCCTCGTCCGAGGACGGGCGAGCTGGCTTGCACCGCCTCCCGGTGACGCCGCCGGAGAACCTCGAGCCGACCAAGCCCATCGTTTCGGACGACAAGGTCGACGAGCCGTTCGAGATCCCGGCGAAGTTCTCGGATGCGATGGCACTCGGCCGCGCACTCGCCGCGAAGGGCGAGCATGCGCGCGCCAAGCAGGTGCTCGAGGCGGCCGCGAAGCTCGACAAGGCCAGTGTCGAGCCTCACATCGAGCTCGCGCGGCTATACATCGTGGTCGGCGAACGAGCGGCGGCGATCAAGAGCGCGAACAAGGCGATCAAGCTCGCACCGGCGTCGAGCCAGGCCTACAACACGCTCGGTCGCGCGGAGCTCGCGCGGTTCAACTACGACAACGCGATCGTCGCGTTCATCAGGGCCACCGAGCTGAACCCCGACAACGTGTGGGCGTGGAACAACCTCGGGTTTGTGCACCTGCAGCAGAAGGAGTATCCGGAAGCGGTGGCCGCACTCGAGATCGCGACCCAGAAAAAGGACGCCACCGGATTCATGTTCAACAACCTCGGCACCGCGTACGAGCACCAGGATCAGCTGGACGAGGCGCGCGAGGCGTATGAAGCCGGCGGCAAGCGGGGCTCGGCGGAGGCGGTGTCGAGCCGCAAGCGGCTGGACGGCGTCGATACGCTCGTCGTCGTGAAGACGGCGAAGGCCGAGCGGCCGACGCCGCGCGATACCGGCAAGACCTACGAGACCGCGGAGCCGATGCCGGAGGACGTGACGGATCCCGTCGACGACCTCGATCCGTCCGCAGCCGAGCCCGCGAAGGTCGAGGCCGCGCCGGTGGTCCCCGACGTCAATGACGAGCCGCCGCAGCCGGAATCATCGGTCGCGCCGGTCTCGCCGATCTGACGCTAGCGACGCCAGCGGCGCAGGGCCAGCACGACCAGGCCGCCGAGCATCGCGCTAGAGCGGCCCGCGCCCGCACCGCAGCAGCCGGAGCTTTTGTTCCCGCCGACCACGTCGTGACCGTCGAAGCCGCCGGGGTTCGAGTTGTCGGCGCCGTTGACGGGCGCCTCGGTCCTGGGCCCCGCATGCGAGTGCGAGGAACGGTCTCACCGATTCGGGTGGTACTCGCCGAACCGCTGGCGCAGCACATCTGCGATCTCTCCGACGGTCGCCGATGCCTTGACCGCACCGACGATCGGCGTGACGAGGTTGCCGGTCGCGGCGGCCGCATCATCGAGCGCCTGCAGGGACCGCGAGTGTTCCGCGGCGTTGCGCTTCGCGCGAAGGGCGGTGAGGCGCCGCACCTGTTCGCCCTCGAGCTCGGGATCGATCGAGGCCACCGGAATCGCGGCCTCCTCGGTCATCACGAACTCGTTGACGCCGACGACGATCCGCTCGTTGCGCTCGACCGCGCGCTGGTGTTCGTAAGCGCGGCGCTCGATCTCGTTCTGCGGATAGCCCTGTTCGATCGCCTTGATCATGCCGCCCAGCTGCTCGAGCTTGGCGAAGTACTCCCCGACACGCTTCTCGATCTCGGCGGTCATCGCTTCGACCGCCCACGATCCACCTAGTGGGTCGATGAAGTCCGCGACGCCGGACTCGTTGCCGATCACCTGCTGCGTGCGCAACGCGATCCGCGCGGCCTCCTCCGTGGGTAGCCCGAGTGCCTCGTCGTAGCTGTTGGTGTGCAAGCTCTGGGTGCCACCGAGCACGGACGCGAGCGCCTGGAGGGTCACCCGCACCACGTTGACCAGCGGCTGTTGCGCCTGCAGCGTGACGCCCGCGGTCTGGCTGTGGAACCGCAGCATCTGGCTCTTCGGATTCTTCGCACCGAATCGGTCGCGCATGATCCGCGCCCACAGCGCGCGTGCGGCTCGGAACTTGGAGACCTCCTCGAGGAAGTTGTTGTGGACGTTGAAGAAGAACGACAGGCGAGGGGCGAAGTCATCGACATCGAGCCCGGCGGCGATCGCGGCCTCGACGTAGGCGATGCCATTGGCCAGCGTGAACGCGACCTCCTGCACCGCATCGGAGCCGGCCTCGCGGATGTGATAGCCGCTGATCGAGACGGTGTTCCACTGCGGAACGTTGGCCGCGCAGTACGTGAACGTATCCGTGATCAGGCGCATCGATCCGGCGGGCGGATAGATGTAGGTACCCCGCGCGATGTACTCCTTGAGGATGTCGTTCTGGATCGTGCCGCGCAGCGCGGTGGCGGGCGTGCCTTGCTCCTCGCCAACCGCGATGTAGAGCCCGAGCAGCGTGGCCGCGGTGGCGTTGATCGTCATCGAGGTCGAGACATCCTTCAGCGGGATGCCCTCGAACAGCACGCGCATGTCCTCGATCGAATCGATCGCAACGCCGACTCGGCCGACCTCGCCACGTGACATCGGATGATCGGAGTCGCGGCCCATCTGGGTCGGAAGATCGAACGCGACCGACAGCCCCTTGCCACCCTGCGCGAGCAGGTACTTGTAGCGGCGGTTGGACTCGGCGGCGGTACCGAAGCCGGCATACTGGCGCATCGTCCACAGCTGGCCGCGGTACATCGTCGGCTGAACGCCTCGGGTGTACGGGAACTCGCCGGCGGGCGGCGCTGCGGCTGCGTGGACGTCGTCCGCGGTATAGGCGCCCTTGATCTCGATGTCGGCGTCGGTGGCGAACCGCTGCTTGCGCAGCGTCGGCTTGCGGGCTTCGGTCACGACGGCGTGTGTAGCAGAGATCCGCTACTATCGATGCATGGGGAACACCGTCGCGATCCTCGCCTTCATCGGGGCTGCGGGCACCGCGGCGGTCGTACTCTCGCCGAAGCGCACGGTCATCGACGGCGAGGTGATGGCCGGCGATCTGGTGAAGCAGCTTTCGAAGCAAGGCATCACCGACGTGACCTGCGACCGGGAGATCCCCGTCAGCCTGGTCGGCGCCGTGTTCCAGTGCAAGGTGTCGGGGAATGACGGATCGACGGCGCGGGTCGAGTACACGATCGACCGCCACCAGCAACTAAGCGGCAAGGTGCTCGACGGCACCGGCCCCACGCGCCAGGAGGTTCGCGACCGCGTGCCGGCCTCCAGCGATCCGTGGGCCAATTGACCGTGATATAGCGTCCCGGCATGCCGAATTACTCGAAGCTGCACGACCTGATCAGCCACCGCGTCACCATCGAGTACGACACCGGTGCCCGGATCACCGGCTACCTCGCGTCCTGCCAGCCCGCATCGGGCCCGGTCGAGTTCGCGGTGCTCTCCGAGGCGAAGCTGATCGACTCGCGTGGACGGATTGTTCGCGAGACCGGCGAGCTGACGATTTGCCCGAACGTGCTCACCTCGATCGCGCTGGACGAAGGTCCGCGCGGCCGCGACCTGAAGTAGGAGTCACGCGACGCCGACGACGCCGCCGAACCTGGCGACCAGCGCGTCATCGTGATCGTCGGCGCACGTGCTGACCTTCTTGATCACGTCGAGCACCTCGCTCTTGTCGAGATCGAGCGTCGAGCGCTCGCTGAGCAGGAGCACCTGGGCGCCGGAGATCGCGAACGCCACACCGGAGAGCGTCGCGTTCAGCTCTAGCAGATGAGCGTGGAGTGCCGGGCGATCGACCTTCGCATCGACGGTCATCACGACCGCCGACACCCGCAGGTGCGTGAACTGGATCCGGTCGAGCAGCATCACGTGGGTGAGCGCGGACCCTTTCGGGATCTGCCACGCGTGCAGCGCCATCGGGTCTCGGATCCGGCTGGCCGGCGATGGATGGCCGAGCTCGTCGAGCACGGCCTCGACGAGGACGATCGTGGACGACAAGTTGGTCTCGCGCTGGTTCGAGAACAGGCCGGAAGACACGACAGAAGCGTACCCCGGAACGCGCTAGTGTTGGGGCGATGAGCGAGGACCGGCCGGAGTCCGACGCACCCGCCGATCCTCCCGCAGAGGTCGAGGCCGCAGGTCCTCCGTCGGGCTCGGGGACTGCCGTGGCTTCGCGCAGCTCGGTGCGGCTCGCGGTGCTCGCCGGCATCGCGGTGGTGGCGGTCGTCGGCGCGGTGCTGATCGTGCGCGGCGTACGTCGCGGGCAGGGCGCGATGGATCCGCTCGAGAACGGCGACGGCGGGGCCGCGATCCGGGCACCCGGTGCGCCGGAGCTTGCCGCCGAGCCGACCCATGGCGTGCGGCTCACCGGCTTCGTGATCGACGGCGCCGGGATCCCGGTCCCCGGCGCCGAGGTCAGTGCAGAGCTCGAGAACGGAACCCCGGATCGCGCGCTCGCGCCGCTTCCGCGTTCGATCGATGCGGGCGTCTCGAGTGCGGTCGATGCGGGGAGCATGCCCGTGGTCACGGTGGCCGCTCCGACCGGGCTCGATGGGCGGTTCGTCGTCGAGGTCCTCGAGCCCGGGCGCTACCGGATCCGCGTCATCGGCACCGGCCTGTTGCCGGCTGAAGTTCGCTACGTGCCGGTGCCGTCGGATGCGACGCGTATCATCGTGTCGCGCCACGTCGGCATCGAGGGCCTCGTCACCGACGGTGGCAAGCCTGCGGCGAACGTCAACATCGCGGTGCGCGGCGATCCGATCGGCGGCCAGCTCGACGTAAAGTCCGATGCGGCGGGGAAGTTTGCGTTCGCGAACCTGCCCGAGGGCCGGTACCAGGTGTTCGGATGGCAAGGCGCACTCGCGGCACGCACGCTGCGGGTCAGCAGGCTGGGTGCGGGACCGTTCGCACCGATCGAGCTCCACCTCGAGGCGGCGTCGATCGTGATCGGCCGGGTGATCGATCGCGACGAGGGCACTGGGCTCCTCGCCGCGATCGAGCTGCGGCCCTCCGGCGACGACCAGGCACCGCGCTATGCGCGCAGCGGGGATGACGGCGTGTTCAAGATCGAAGGTGTCCCCGATGGCACGTGGATCGCCGATGCGTTCGCGCCCGGTTACCTCAGCCCTGGTGGCGTCGAGTTGCAAGCGGGCAAGGGGATTCCGGAGATCGGGCTCCGTCGAGGCGCAACGGTCGAGGGCAGGGTTCTCGACGCGGACGGCAAGCCGATCGCAGGCGCCACCGTCCGCGCGCTGACCACCGGGGCCAACCCGATCGAGACGTCGGCCGCGGTCGATCAGGACAAGCTCCGCCGGTTCAGCGGCCGGATGGCTGCGGCGCTCGTGACGGCGTCGGGATCGCCGATGGTGGATCCGGGCTTCATCGCGCGCGGCGAGCTCGGGGTCACGGTCGGACCGATCCCGCCGCTGCCGGCACCGGGAGCGCAGATCGCGTTGCCAGCGACGGTCGATCCAGTCGCGGTCGGGATGGCGGGTGAGCCTCCACCGCTGGCCCAAGATCCCGCGAGCGCGTCGATCTGGACCACCGGGCCCGATGGCGTGTACCGGATCCGCGGGCTCGCACGCGGCAAGCTCTCCGTGCTGGCCGCCGCCAGCGGATTTGCTGAGGTCCGCTCGCGGGAGCTCTCGCTCGAGGCGGGCCAGACCGCGACGAAGGTCGACATCGTGATGTCACCGGGCACGTTCGTGTTCGGCAAGGTCAGCGATCAGCACGGCGTCCCCGTGATCGGCGCGCAGGTCACGGTGCGTACCGAGATCGGTGCACCGATGAATGCATTCACCGACGCGGAAGGCGGCTATCGGCTCGGCCCGGTGACCGGGAAGGTCGAGCTCCACGCGGTCGCGTACGGCCACGGCGATGCGAACCGGACGCTCGATCTCGTTCCGGTGAAAGGTCTCACCGCCGCCGAGCAGCACGAAGATCTGGTGCTGGTTCTGGCCGACGCCGTGCTCGCCGGAACGCTCGATGACACCAGCGGCGCTCCGGTCGCGGCCGCCACGATCGAGGTGATCGGTGGAGCCGCGGATGGCCGCCACGCCGTGGTTGGCACCGACGGGACGTTCTCGCTCGACCAGCTCCCGGTCGGCGCGTTGCGGATCCGGATCCGCCATCCCGACTATCCGACGCGCGACCTCGATGTGGTTACATCCGATGGCAAGCAGCGCGTGCGGCTGCGGCTGCCGATCGGAGGTGCGATCGAGGGCGCGGTGATCGAAGCTTCGAGCGGATCGCCGCTGACCAGCATCGTGGTCGCCGCGATCGGTCCGGCCGGCGCCGGCGCCGAGGCGACCACCGACAAGGTCGGCCGGTTCAAGCTCGGCCCACTCGAGCCGGGAGCGTGGAAGCTCGTGCTCCAGCTGCCAGGCTACCTGCCGGCGAACCGGAGCGTCGAGGTCAGCGCGGCCCGGGTGCCCGGTGCGGCCACGGTCCGCGATGTCCGGATTGAGCTCTCACGCGGTGCTCTCGTCGGCGGCACGGTGCGCGATGCACGCGGTCAGCGAGTCGCGGGCGTCACGATCACGGTGCGCGCCAATGGCGTGAGCGTCGAGGGCACCTCCGACAGCCTCGGCGACTTCCGGATCCGCGACTGCCCGACCGGGGACGTCGAGCTGTCGGCGACCAAGGGAGATCAGCGCGGCGGCACCCGGACAACGCTGCGCGGCGGCGACGAGGTCCTCGGGCTCGCGGTCGACATGCGCTGAGCAGGTTGTGCAAGTTGAAACCGTCCCCCAGCCGCTCAAGCCTCTCGCGCTGTTGCGGATCGCAGGTAGCGCAAGTTGAAACCGTCCCCAACCCCTAGCGCACGCGGCCGCGCATCCGGCCGATGTCGATGATCATGGTGGGCGCCGAGTGGAGATCGTCGTCGTAAGCGGGCTCGGCAGGCGGCTGTCCGCGACCGGTGCCGCGCGCGGGTGCCGCCGGTGGTTGCGGCCGGCTCTTGCACGGCGGCCCGGGGCGCGCGCTGTTCCGGCCTCGGCCGGTGTCGAGGATCAGCGTGTTCTGCTGATGGATGTCGTCGTGAGGATCCAGCTTCGGCATCGTGGTGAAGTTGGAGTCGCCCGAGAAGTCATCGTTCACGCTGTCGCGCGAGGCGGATCCGGATGCCTCGCGGGCGGCGATGATGCTGACCGAGGTCGGCTTGGGCTGGAACGGAACCTCGGGCGGCTCGAAGTCCTCGTCGCGGACCATCAGGCTCTCGCCGACGTCATCGCTGACATCGTCGGTCATCACGTACTCCTCGAGCATCCGCAACTCGCGCTCGATCTCGGTGGCGAACATCTTGCGGATGAACCGCCCGAGATGGCTTCGCGAGTAGTTCGGCATGAACTTGCGGAGGAACGCGCGCAGATCGCCTTCGGCCTCCGCGGCGGTCTGGTAGCGGTTCGCCCGCGAGCGGGTGAGGCAGCGGTCGGCGATCTGCTCGAGCTCGTTCGGGATACCCGGCGTCAGCTCGCTGACCGGGCGGTACTTGGCGTCGCGGACCTTGATCAGGAGATCCATCTCGTTGGTCGCGGTGAACGGCGGGATCCGGGTCAGCATCTCGTACAGGCACGAGCCGAGCGAGAACACGTCGCTGCGGTGATCGAGCTTGCGGCCGAGTGCCTGCTCGGGGCTCATGTACTTGACCTTGCCCTTGATGACCCCGGTCTTTGTGTGGACGCGCGACAACGTCGCCTTCGCGATGCCGAAGTCGCACAGTTTGACCTCGCCGGCGTAGCTGCAGATGATGTTCGACGGCGAGACGTCGCGGTGGATGATGCGCAGCGGACGGCCGCGCGAATCCACCGCGGAGTGCGCGGCGTGCAGCGCGGATCCGACCTCGGCGGCGATGTACGCGGCATGCTCGGGAGGGATCGGCTTCTTCTTGGTGCGGCAGCGTTCGAGCACGGTGCGCATGTCCTTGCCGTCGACATGCTCCATCGCGATGAAGTACTCGCCGTGGGCCCGTGCGAACTCGTAGACGCGCGCGATGTTGCTGTGGCGCAGGACGCTGGCGATCTTCGCCTCGTCGACTAGCATCTGGATGAAGTCATCATCCTCGGCGAGGTGGGCGAGCACACGCTTGACCGCCACCAGGTGGGGCGTGCCGTGTGCGTCGAACGTCTTCGCGCGATAGATCTCCGCCATGCCACCGAACGCGATGCGATCGAGCAAGTGGTAGCGACCGAGCTGTTGAGCCCTTCTCACCGGCACCATTAGGGTACTCCGCACCGAGGAGATCGAGTAAGGGGTACATATCCCACCCTCGTGCGATCGCGCCGAGATCCGCTATCATCCAAGAATGTCGCGCCTGTTGCTCGTGTCCGCGCTGTTCGCCCTGCTTGTCGCTGGTGGCTGCACGAAGTCCGCTCACAAGGACAACGGTCCGGGCGAGCTGCCCAGGACTGACGTGGTCAAGGTCCCGACCGGGGCCGACGTCGCACCTCCCGGCATGGGCAAGGGTGTCGGCGGCGCCGACGGCGCGAAGGCGGGCGCGGACGAGACCGGCAAGCTGCGCGCCGAGGAGGGCAAGCTCGCGGTCGAGGCGCCTGCCGATGCCAAGGCGGGTGCCGAAGCCACCGCGAAGATCACGGTGACGCCGGGCACCGGCTATCACGTGAACACCGAGTTCCCGATCAAGCTCACGCTGGAAGCTCCCGCCGGCATCACACTTGCGAGGAGCGAGTTCAAGGCCGGCGGGATGGACAAGGCGAAGGGGGACGCCGACGTGCTCGAGGAGCAACGGCTCGTGATCGGCGTCAAGCTCACCGCCGCGAAGAGCGGCAGCTACACGATCAACGGGACGTTCAAGTTCGCCGTCTGTGACAAGGACAGCTGCCTCCCGAAGAAGGAGACGATCGCGATCCCCGTCGCGGCGAAGTGAACGCTCCACCACCCGGTGATACGGTTCCAGCGATGGCGGATCCCGACCTGGCCCCGGTGGTGAAAGACCTGCTGCGCGGCCTCGGCGATAGCGTGCGCGACGACTTCACACGCAACCGCCGCGTGATGTCGTACGCGGAGTACCTCGACCTCGTCGTCTCCGAGCCGACGCGGCAGCTGCGCTCGGCGGCGCAGTACATCGTCGACGCGTTCGATCACTTCGGCAGCTCGCAGGTGAAGTACCCGTGGGGCGAGGTCCGCCACTTCCACCTGTTCGACGCACCCTGGGCCAACGGCGAGGATCGCCTGTTCGGCCAGGAGCACGTCCAGAACGCGGTGTACCGGGTGATGCGCTCGTTCGTCCAGGACGGCCGCCCCAACAAGCTGATCCTGCTCCACGGCCCGAACGGCTCCGCAAAGTCCACGTTCGTGCGCTGCCTCGGCCGCGGTCTCGAGCACTACTCCACGCTCGACGAAGGCGCGCTGTATCGGTTTTCGTGGATCTTTCCGACGACGAAGAGCACGAAGGGCGGCATCGGCTTCGGTGGCGCCGGTGGAGTCGCCACCGAGTCCCTCGAGTCGTTCGCCTATCTCTCCGATGACCAGGTCGATGCCCGGCTCGGCGACGAGCTTCGCGATCATCCGCTGCTGCTCGTGCCGTTCGAGGACCGCCAGAAGCTGATCGAGAAGCTGGTCGGACCGGCGATCAAGACCAACCAGTTCAACGTCAGCGACTACCTGCGCCAGGGCTCGCTGTCGCCGAAGAACCGCGCGATCTACGACGCGCTCCTCGCGAGCTATCAGGGCGACTACATCCAGGTGCTCCGGCACATCCGGATCGAGCGCTTCGAGATCTCGCATCGCTACCGCACCGGCTGGGTCACCGTCGAGCCGCAGCTGTCGGTGGACGCGACCGAGCGGCAGGTCACCGCCGACCGTACGCTGAGCGCGCTGCCGCCGTCGCTGCAATCGGTCTCGCTCCACGAGTTCGGCGGCGAGGTGGTCGGTGCGAATCGCGGCATCATCGAATTCGACGATCTGCTGAAGCGTCCGCTCGAGCACTACAAGTATCTGCTGACCACCGTGGAGCGCGCGGCGCTCTCGATGACGAGCGCCACGTTGTTCCTCGACCTCGCGTTCATCGGCTCGTCGAACGATATCCATCTCGCGGCGTTCCGGGAGATCCCGGACTTCCAGAGCTTCAAGGGCCGCATCGAGCTCGTCCGCGTCCCGTTCATCCTCGACGTTCGCCACGAGGAGATGCTCTACGAGGCGCGGCTGCGCGAGGCGGCAGGGCAGCGTCACATCGCCCCGCACACCGCGTACGTTGCGGCCCTTTGGGCGGTGCTGTCTCGGATGCGCAAGCCGCAGATCGAGCGGTTTCCGTCGACGCTGGCCGAGGTGATCGGCAAGCTTTCGCCGCTCGACAAGGCCGAGCTGTACTCCACGGGCAAGGTACCCGAGGATCTGCCGCCCGATCGCGCGCGCGAGCTTGCGGCCCAGATCAAGGAGCTGTGGCACGAGTCCGACACCTATCCGATCTACGAGGGCAGGGTCGGGGCGTCACCGCGCGAGATGCAGACCGTGCTGCTCGCGGCGGCCGGCTCCCCTCGCTACGAGTATGTCTCGCCGCTGGTCGTGCTCGACGAGATCGTGGAGCTCTGCAAGCAGACGAGCCTCTACGAGTTCCTGCGCCAGGACGTGCAGCCGAGCGGCTATCACGACCACAGAAAGCTCGCCGATGTCGCCCGCGGGCGGCTGTTCGATCTGATCGACGACGAGGTGCGTGCGGCGGTGGGGCTCGTCGACGACTCCGAGTACACGCGCGTGTTCGAGCGCTACCTGACGCACGTGATGAACGCGATCAAGAAAGAGAAGGTCCGCAACCCGCAGACCGGACGGATGGACGATCCCGACGAAGGGATGATGAAGGAGGTCGAGCGCACGCTGGAGATCACCGGGCGTCCGGACGACTTCCGCGGCGGCCTGATCGCGAAGATCGGGGCATGGTCCCTCGACCACAGGGGGCAGAAGCCGGTGATGGCCGACATCTTCGCCGACCTCGTGCACAAGCTGCGGGACGCGTACTTCGAGAAGCACAAGAAGACGATCGCCAAGGGCATGACCGACCTCGTGATGCTGCTGTCGGGCAATGAGGGCAGCCTGTCGGTCGAATCCCGCACGCGCGCCCAGACCGCGCTGGATACGCTGATCGCCAAGCACGGGTACTCGCGGGAGTCGGCGCGGGATTTGGTGGGCACGCTGGCCGCGATTCGCTACCGGCAGTAGGCGACAGGCCGGCGATCTTGCGACCGGGCGCGGGTGCCACGTATCCTCACGAGGTGAGGTTCGCGACCGCGCTGGTGATCGGCCTGGCGCTGGCTATGCTGCCGGTGGGCGTCGCCGCGGCGGACCCGGTGATGCTGAAGGGTCCCTACCTCCAGGACCTCGCACCGCGCTCGATCACGGTGATGTGGCAGCTCGAGACGCCCGCGCCCGCGGTGCTGTCGATCCAGGGGCCCGGCGGGGCGCGCAGCCAGGACGTCGAGGCGGCGCGGATCGCCGAGGCGACGATCAGCAACCTGCAGCCGGCCTCGCGCTATCGCTACAAGGTCACGGCGGCGGGCGGCACCTGGACTGGCGAGTTCGCCACCGCCCCGGAGATCGGTGCCGACGTGCCGATCACGTTCACGGTGTTCGGGGACACCCGGTACGGCACCGATGCGCATCGTCGCGTCATCGAGCGGATGTCCCAGGAGGTGCCCGACTTCGTCCTCGGCACCGGCGATATGGTCGACGAGGGCCATCGCCAGGATCAGTGGCAGCAGTTCTTCGAGGTCGAGAACCCGATGATGCGGGACAACGTGTACTTCCCCGCGCTCGGCAATCACGATCGCCAGGGCCGCGGCCGTACCGCCGATAGCTATCGTTCGTACTTCTCGGTTCCTGAGAATGGCGGCGAGACCGAGCGCTACTACGCGTTCACCTATGCGAACACGCGGATCCTCGTGCTCGACTCCAACGAGTACAGCTTCGCGCTCACCGACCAGACGGCGTGGATCGAGCGCGAACTGATCGCGGCCCGTCAGGATCCGGGGATCAAGCACGTGTTCTGCGTGATGCATCACCCGCCGTTCTCGATCTCGCTCCACGGCGGGAACCGCGACCTGCGCGAGCGGTGGACCCCGCTGTTCGAGAAGTACAACGTGTCCGCGGTGTTCTCCGGTCACGACCACGTCTACGAGCGCGCCGAGAACAACGGCATCCACTACTTCGTATCGGGCGGAGGCGGTGCACCGCTCTATGCGCGCCGTCCGCGTCCCGAGGCGCTCGACGGGCAGGCGGTGAAGAAGTACGAGCGCGTCTATCACTACCTGCGGGTCAACGTCACCGGCAATCGCATCGAGATCACCGGCGTCCGCGCCGACGGCACCATCATCGAGACCACGACGTGGACCGAGGGCCCCGAGCCCAGCGCGCCGGCTGCCCTTGCAAGCGCGCCGATCGCGGGCGGCGCCGGCGGTGGTGCGCCCGTGATGGCAGCGGCGGCCCACGCACCGGTCGCCGATGCGGACAAGGACCGTTCGCTGGTCTGGATCGGGTTCGCCGGCATCGGCCTTCTGCTCGCGGCCGCGGTTGTCGTCGTGCGTACGCTGAGGCGATAGCGTGCCGACCGCCGGCATCGTGGTCATCGGCGACGAGATCCTCAGCGGGAAGTTCGTGGAGGAGAACGCGGCCTTTCTGATCGGAGAGCTCCGCGCGCTCGGTGTCGACCTCAAGCGGATCGTCGTGATCCCCGACGAGCTCGAGGACATCGCCACGACCGTACGCGAGCTGTCGGCGCGGTTCGATCACGTGTTCACCTCCGGCGGCGTCGGACCGACACACGATGACGTGACGATGGCGGCGATCGCGCATGCCTTCGGCACCGAGGTGGTCCGCCAGCCCGAGCTCGAGCAGCGCGTTCGCGGCTACTGGGGAGCGCGGCTATCCGACGCGAACCTGCGCCTCGCCGACGTCCCGGCGACCGCGCACCTAGTCTACGGCAAGGACGAGGTCTGGCCGGTGGTGGCGGTGCAGAACGTCTACATCCTGCCCGGGGTGCCTTCGCTGTTTCGCCGCAAGTTCATCGACATCCGCGACCGGTTTCGCACCGAGCCCGTGACCGTGGCGCGCGTGTACATCGATGCGGAAGAGGGCTCGATCGCCGCGGATCTCGATGCCGTGGTCGCGGTCCACCCGGCGGTGAAGATCGGCAGCTATCCGCGGTTCTCCGAGCAAGAGTTCCAGGTCCTGGTCACGCTTGAAGGTCGGAATGCGGCCGACCTCGGGGCCGCGTTCGCGATGCTCGTCGAGCGGCTCGGACCGCGCGTGGTCAAGACCGAAGCTCCGGCACCGACCGCCGCGTGATAGAACCGCGGCCCGATGCCGATCCAGCCCCGCACCCCTCCCGGCGTGCTCGAGCTTTTGCCGCCTCAGCAGATCGCGTTTCAGCGCATGCTCGACACGATCCGTCGCGGCTTCGAGCGATTCGGGTTCCTGCCGGTCGAGACCCCCGCGTTCGAGGTCGTCGACGTGCTGCTCACCAAAACCGGCGGTGAGACCGAAAAGCAGGTCTACTTCGTCCAGTCGACCGGTGCGATCAAGGAGGGCAAGCCGCCGGAGCTCGCGCTGCGGTTCGACCTGACGGTGCCGCTCGCGCGCTACGTCGCCGAGCACGAGCACCACCTGAACTTCCCGTTCCGCCGCTACCAGATCCAGCGCGTCTACCGCGGCGAGCGCAACCAGAAGGGCCGCTACCGCGAGTTCTATCAGTGCGACATCGACGTTATCGGCAAGGATAGCTTGCCGCTGGCGTACGACGCCGAGCTGCCGGCGATCATACACGGCATCTTCACCGAGCTCGCGTTCGGCGCGTTCACGATCCGGATCAACAACCGCAAGCTGCTCCGCGGCCTGCTCGAGGCGTTCGGCTGGGAGCCCGAGCACCACACCGGCGTACTCCACGAGGTCGACCGGCTCGGCAAGCTCCCCGATGCGGACGTCGTCGCCCTGATCGCGAAGGTCAAGCCGGGACAGGACACCAGCGCCGCACGGCTGGTCGCGCTCGTGCGCTGCGAACACCCGCTCGCCGAGCTCGCGACGCTCGATCACCCGGTGCTCGTCGAGGGACTTGCCGAGCTGCGCCGGGTCTACGAGGGCACGCTCGCGCTCGGCGTTCCCGACACTCAGCTGAAGATCGATCTCTCGATCGCGCGTGGCCTCGACTACTACACCGGCACCGTCTACGAGACGTTCCTCGACGCGTATCCAAAGCTCGGCAGCATCTGCTCCGGTGGGCGCTACGAGAACCTCGCCGGGCACTACACCAAGTCCAGGCTCCCCGGTGTGGGGATCTCGATCGGCGCAACGCGCCTGTTCTCCCAGCTGCTCGAGATGAACGTGATCGGCGCGCAGTCGACGAGCATCGCGCAGGTGCTCGTGCTGTCGGTCGAGCCCGCGCTGTCGGCGACCTATGCGGCGATCGCCACCGAGCTGCGCGCCGCGGGCCTGAACGTCGAGGTCTATGCTGGCGACGACAAGCTCGGCAAGCAGCTCAAGTATGCCGACCGCGCGAAGGTCCCGCTCGCCATCCTGATCGGATCTCGCGAGCAGGAGGCTGACCTGGTGAAGCTGAAGGATTTGCGCGAGGGTGCGGTAACCCGCGAGCACGACGTGCCGCGCAGCGAGCTGCTCGCGGCGGCGCAGCGGCTGCTCGTGTCATAGTCGGGTGGTGCTGCCCCCCAAGGCACTGTTCGCGCTCGCTGCGGTGGTGATCGCGGGGACCTTCGTCGCGCTGATGATCAAGTCGCGAGGCCCGGTCGCGGAGGATCGGCACGAGCCGGATGAGCTCGACACTTACGCGGCGGAGCAGACCAGGATCTCGGCCGATCATGCGTGCCGCGACTCCGTGGGGCATGCGGTGGTGGCCGCGGGCGAGTTCTTGACCAGTCGCTATGGCGATGGGGCGCCCGAGGGCATCCGCGAGCTGGCGGTTCATCGCTGCACGTTCGACGAGTGGCCGTCCGAGGTGGTGGCGTGCCTCGGCATGGTGACCAGCGACAACGAGCTGCAACGCTGCATCGGCAAGCTCCCCGAGCATCAGCGCCGCGCCCTCGAGTCCGAGATGAAGGCGTTCGCCGCACGCCCGCCGAGGCCATCACCCGACGCCGCGGTCGATGCCGAACCCGATGACAGCGATGACGGTTCATGGACGCTGAACGCAGCCCCGAACGACCCACAGGATCCGGCGGATCCAGCAGGGATCCCCGCCGCCTGCCTCGAGTACGAGCAGTCGATGGACCGGCTGGCCACGTGCGACAAGCTCCCCCGAGCCTCGCGCGACGCGCTGAGGCAGGGCTTCGAGGCGATGAGAACCAGCTGGGGCCAGCTCGGGTCGCTGCCGAAATCGGCGCGCGACGCGATGGAGACCGGTTGCCGGCAGGCGGTGGCGGCGTTGAAGCAGGCCGGCGCGTCGATCTGCGGCTGGTAACGTCCGGAATTCCAGGTTTCTCTCGGAGATCGGCACGGGTTGGGGCCACTGCACGACCTTCCGAATATGGTAAGACCCGGCGCGATGGATCCCGGGGATCTGGTCTTACGCGGTGGCCGGGTCTTCACTCCCGCTGCGGGGGCGTCCCGGTTCACCGATCACGCTACCGACGTCCGCATCGCGGGCGGCCGCATCGTCGAGATCGGGCGCGGCCTGGTCGGCGGGCGGATCATCGACGTCAAGGACCTGTGGGTCGTCCCCGGCTTGATCGACCTCCACGTCCACTTGCGCGAACCGGGCCAGGAATACAAGGAGGACATCGAGACCGGCACGCGCGCGGCCGCTGCCGGCGGCTTCACCACGATCTGCTGCATGCCGAACACCAGGCCGGTCAACGACCAGCGCACGGTCACCGAGCTGATCGTGCGCCGAGCGCGCGAGATCGGCGCGGTGCGGGTCAAGCCGATCGGTGCGATCACGCAGGGGCTCGAGGGCAAGATCCTCGCCGATATCGCGGACATGAAGGAGGGCGGCATCGTCGCGATCTCCGACGATGGACGCCCGGTGATGAACTCCGGGCTGATGCGCCGCGCGTTCGAGTACGCCCGTACGTTCGATCTCCCGGTCGTGCAGCACGCCGAGGATCTGGATCTCAGCGAGGGCGGGGCGATGAACGAGGGCGCGGTCGCCACCCGGATCGGTATCAAGGGCCAGCCCGCGTGCGCCGAGAGCGCGATGGTCGCGCGGGATCTGGAGATCGTCGAGTGGACGGGCGCGCGCTACCACGTGGCGCATGTCTCGACCGCGCGCACGGTGGCGCTGGTTCGCGATGCCAAGCGCCGCGGTCTCAACGTGACCTGCGAGGTCACCCCGCACCACCTCGCGCTCACCGACGAGGCGTGCAGCCACTACGATACCCGCACCAAGGTCATGCCCCCACTACGCACCGCCGCGGATCAGGAAGCGCTGCTCGAGGCGCTCGCTGACGGCACGATCGACTGCATCGCCACCGATCATGCACCTCACTCGCCGGTCGAGAAGGATGTCGAGTTCGAGTGCGCTGCGCCCGGCATGCTGGGCCTCGAGACCGCCTTGCCGCTGATCCTCGACTTCGTCCGCATGGGCACACTCGACGAGCGGCGCGCGATCGAAGCGTTGACCAGCGCGCCGGCGAGGGCGTTCGGACTATCGGGCGGCAACCTCGCGGTCGGGATGGTCGCGGACATCTGCGTGATCGATCCCGAACGCCCGATCACGATCAGCGCCGAGGGGCTCGCGAGCAAGTCGAAGAACACGCCGTTCCTCGGCCAGACCCTCGCCGGGCGCGCCGTGCTGACCTTGCTCGAGGGCAGGATGGTTTTCGACCTCGATGGGAGGTTCCGGTGACGAGTCCACGCTGGCCAGCGGCACTCGTGCTCGCCAACGGGCGGGTGTTCCGGGGCGACGGGTTCGGCGCGCGTGTCGAATCGATCGGTGAGGTCGTGTTCAACACGTCGATCACCGGGTACCAGGAGATCATCTCCGATCCGTCGTACTGTGGACAGATCGTCATCATGACGGCGACGCAGATCGGGAACGTCGGCGTCAACGTCGCGGACACCGAGGCGCGCCGGGTCGCATGTGCAGGGCTCGCGATCCGCGAGCTGTCGCCGATCCCAGCGAGCTGGCGCTCCGAGGACACGCTGTCGCACTGGCTCGAGCAATCGAAGGTTCCCGGCATCGACAACATCGATACCCGCGCGCTGACCCGCGTGATCCGCGATCAGGGTGCGATGAACGGCGCGATCACGCCGAACGTCGCCGAGATCGAGGCGGTGCTCGGCCGCGTGCGTGCGGCACCCGCGATGGCCGGCCTCGATCTCGTCCCGCGCGTCACCACCGACAGGACCTACGCGTGGTCGGAGCCGAGCTGGCAGGCGATCGACGACGCCCGCGCCGTTCCCACGCCGCCGGTGAGCTTTCACGTCGTCGCCTACGACTTCGGCATCAAGGAGAACATCCTCCGTCAGCTACGCGACATCGGCTGCCGCGTCACCGTGGTGCCGGCGACCATGGCCGCTCGGGACGCGCTCGCGCTCGATGCCGATGGCTTCTTCCTGTCGAATGGCCCCGGCGATCCGGCGGCGGTCGAGTACGGCGTGGCCGCCACCAAAGAGCTGTGCGCGAGCGGCAAGCCGGTGTTCGGCATCTGCCTCGGCCACCAGATCCTCGGCCTCGCACTCGGGGCGCGGACGTCGAAGCTGCCGTTCGGTCACCACGGCGGCAATCACCCGGTGCTCGACAAGACCACCGGCAAGGTCGAGATCACGTCTCAGAACCACGGGTTCGTCGTCGATCCCGAGACGCTCCCCAGCGGCGTCCACATCACGCACACCAACCTGTTCGATCACTCCAACGAAGGCATCGCGGTCGCCGGCAAGCCGATCTTCAGCGTGCAGTACCACCCCGAAGCCAGCCCGGGGCCGCACGACGCGAGTTACCTGTTCGCACGCTTCCGGGACCTGCTCGCGAAGGGGCGATGATGCTCGGCCCGGCCGCGCTCCTCGATCAGGTCACCGAGGAGCTGTACACGCGGCACACCGGCGACGTGGAAGCCGCCGCCACCGCGCGTCGCGAGTACGAGGAGCGCCGCGGCAGGGTCCATCAGGACGACGAGCTATGGGAGGCATGGAGCGCGGCGTTCGTCGAGTGGTTCGTGGTCGAGCGCGTCGCGCCGGGCCAGCGGGTGCCACTCGCGGCGCTGACGTGCCGGGAGCTCGGCGCCGAGGATCCGCGCACGAGTGCGATCCGGGCGCTCGTGACCTCGCAGCGCAGCCTGTTCGAGGTGCGCGCGATGGGGAAGGGCGGTCGCAACATCCAGCTGCTCGATCTGCTCGGCGGCGCGGTGTTCCACGTCGACGAGCAACGCGCGCTGCATGGCGTGGAGGCCGGTGATGTCGCCGAGCTGCGGCTGATCGGCGTCGCCGGCGAGGTCCGGTTCGGCCGCACGTTCATCTATCATCCGAAAGCGGCGCGCGGCGCGATCGTCGAGCGCGCGCGCGCGATGCTCGCCAAGGGTGCCTCGCGCCGCGACGTGATCGATCACATCGCGCTGCTCCGGGTGCAGGTCACGCGCTATCGCCACATGCCGGCGGCCCGAGTCTACGAGCTCGGCTCGCGGCTCGGTGCCGGCGGATGAAGCTCGCGTTCGCCGCGTTGCTGATCACGCCGGCGCTGGCCACTGCCGAGCCTCCGCGTGATGCGCCGGCCGCGATCGAGGTCGACCGCGAGGCCGCGCCGCCGGGGCGCAGCGAGCTCGGATTCGATGCAGGTGCGCCCGTCGAGGGCTGGGCGGCCGCGCTTTCGTTCGGCTACCTCGATCGGCCGATCACCCTGCGTAGCGGCGGTGCGGAGTCTCACCCGGTGGCACGCCGCGAGACGCTCGGCCTCGGAGCCGCGATCGGTCTTTCCGACACGGTGGTGCTCGATGCGCGGATGCCGTTCGCGCGCCAGACCGGCGCACGGCTGGCGATCCTCGGCGACGACCGCGCGCTCGGTCGATGGGTGCCCGGTGATCTGCGCATCGGCGGCCGGATCCGCGTGGTGCAGACGACCCACGCTGACGCACTCGTGCGCGGCGAGCTGTCGCTGCCGACCGGCGACGATCACGACTTCGCCGGTGACGCGTCGTGGGCGCTGGCCTGGAGCCTGATCGGGCGGTTCCGGCTTCCGGAAGGTATCGTGCTGGCGGCGGCCGGAGGGATCCGGCTGCGCGGCGCCGAGGTGATGATCGGGGACCGGATCGTCGGCGATGAGCTGCATGGTGGGGTCGGCATTGCGATCCCCATCCCACCGATCCAGCCGTTGTGGTGCGTGGCCGATCAGGTGAAGCTGACCGGCGAGCTGGTCGGTAGCATCGGCGACGAGGTCCGGCTCGCGAGCGGTCCGTCGCCCGCCGAGGCGCGGATCGGTGTCGTCACCCGACCGGTCGAGAGCTTCACGATCGGCGTGCGGGTCGGCGCCGGGCTGGGTGACGAGATCGGTGCACCGCGCTGGCGGGCCACCATCGAGCTGACGTATCACGGCACGGAGCGGTTGATCGCGCCCGCGGCTCCAAAGGACGCAGACGATCACGGCGAAAGCCTCGACCCCTGAGATCGACCGGAAACATCGAGAGCCGCGAGCACATGCGCGCGCAGCGTGAGCCGACGATGGACCCGCCGCGGCGACGCGAACCGGCCGCGTCGAGCATCCGCGCGCCGAACTGATCGTCGAGAGCGGCGGCCTGGCGCTCGCCCACCGAGGTGAACCGCGGGAGCTCGAGCCACCGCGCGCGCCGGTGCTGGCGATCAGCGCACCCGCGCGCGGATCGTGGAGGTAGCTCGCGAGCCGATGCCGTTCGAGCACCTCGTCAAGCGGCAGCGACCCGCGGGCCGGTGAACAGCGGAGCGAGCGGATCCGCGCCGGATCGGGACGCTGGACGAGCCCCCCGAACACCGGCGTGGCCCCCGATTCGAGCCCCTCGTGCGGCAGTGATACGATCGTAGCGTGGTCGCCAGCTCCGTCACCGAGATCCCGATGTTCACGCCGGGCGAAATCCCGCGCGTCGCCGTCGCGACTGACGGCAGCCTGGCGGTGATCACGGAGACCACGCGCGCGGTGGTCCTCGAGCTGCCCGGTGGTGCGCCGTTCGCCGAGATCGGGATCGATCCCGGGGCCAGTGCCACCGAGGTGGCGTGGCTCGGGGCGCTGCCTCGGCTCCTCGTGCTGTCGCGCTACGCCGCGCACAGCATCGTTCACCTGATCCATCCGCACGGCCCGCGCACGGTCGCCGAGATCCGGCTCGAGGCACCGATGCGGCTGTTCGCGACGGTGGGCTCGCATGCGCTCGCCGTGGGGACGCTCGGAGCGGCCGTACTGACCGCGACCGAGACCCACCTGACGCCGTATCAATTTCCAGCGCGCGCCGTCCCGGTGACGGCGGGTGCGGCCGGCAGCAACTTTGTCGTCGCGCTCGCCGGCGCGATCGAGGAGTGGGATCCCCAGAGCCGGATGCCGAAGCGACGGATCCGGCTGCCCAAGCCCGCCGTGATCACGGCCGTCGGCGGCAGCGAACGCGTGGTGTGGATGATGACGGCCGGCGAGCCGGCACGCATCGAGGTGATGCCGCTGGTCAATCGCGGTCAGCCCAAGTGCCACGAGCTTCCCGAGCCGATCGCTCAGATCTCGGGACATCCGCGCAGCGAGCTACTCGCGTGTGTGGGCGCGGAAACCGGCAAGGTCTACCTCCTCGACCTCGATGGCCGGCATCGGCGCCGTGTGCTGGTCGCGGAGTCGATCGATCACGCCGCGGCCGCCGGGCTGGCGGTCGGCCGGATGTCGGGCATCGTCATCGCGCAGGCGAACCGACCGATCGCGATCGTCACGCTGGATGGCCGCGAGGCCGAGACAGAGACCCAGGGCGCGGCTCGACCCGCCGGGATCGACGATGACGATGCATCGCGGTCCGTTCGATCGACGCTGGGTGCCGACGAACCGGCGGAGGTGGGCGAACGAATCGAGACGGCCTCCGAACCGCGGGTCGGGATGTCCTCGTGGCGCGACGAGCTGGTCGGCTGGGCGCGTGCGGTGATGAGCGGTGCGGTGGAGGGTGTGCGCCCCGGTACGCCGTTGATCGAGACGATCGCAGGCCGATTCGAGATCGCGGGGGACCTGCTACCGGCACTCGCGCTGCTCTATGGTGCGCACCTTACCGGGGCGCGCGGTGCGGCACCGGCCGATGTTTCGCGCGTTCTCGGCCGGACCTGGGACGACGCTCTCGGCCGCGGGCAGCTCGCACGACGGGGGCTCGCCGTCCATGCAGAGTCTCGCGTGATCCTCGCGGCTCCGATCCAGCGTGCGCTCGACGAGCTCGCGCCGACGACCGGGCGGCTGGTCGGCACCCCCGGCCAGCTCGCACTCCTCGGTCCGTGTGTCGTGGTCTCCGATGCTGCGCTGCCCGTGCTCGCGGAACGTACCCTGGGCATCGTGGCCGGCGCGATCCTTGCGGCACATCCCGGCTGCGATCCGCGCGAGCTCTTCCTCGAGGCACGCGCCCACGGCGCGGTCCCGATGCTGCGGATCCGTGGTCC
Organism: Myxococcales bacterium; assembly: GCA_043753855.1. Taxonomy (GTDB): domain Bacteria; phylum Myxococcota_A; class Polyangia; order Haliangiales; family Haliangiaceae; genus JABFXX01. Next base: position 87,983 of record JAYUVX010000173.1, read on the forward strand.
CGACCTCCGCGAGCTCCCCGCCGATCCGGTCGTGCTCGTGGTCAGCGACGAGGCGACCGCGGATCAGCTCGGGCTTCCACGACTCTAGGACGCAGCGCCGACCACCTCGTCGCGGAGGTAGTCTTTCTTCTTGCCGGCGATCGCGCACGCCACCTTGGCCGCGCTCCAGCCCGCCGCGAGCGCGCCCTCGATGCCGAGTGTGGGCAGGACCTGCTCGCCGGTCAGCGTCAGGTTCTTGAGCCCGGTCGTGTAGGTCAGGCTTCCGCCGGTGGCGTGATCCACCGCGCCCTCCGCGGCGGTGGCGGACCACACGGGCGACATCGTCAGCGGCACGTTGCGCGGGACGTCATAGCTGCCGCGACCACCGGGAGCCTGAGGCGGCGTGGCCTCGAACGGAGAGTGCGCGAGGACCAGGTGGCGCTCGAAGAACGGCATCACGTCGCCGAGCCGCCGCCACAGCGCGGTTCGCAGCGCGCCACACCTCGACGACATCCGATCAGGCTCGATCGGCCCATCGCTCGCGAGCACCGCAGCGATCGTCGCGATCACACGGCCGGTATCATCGGATTCGCCGAGATGGATCGAGAACGCGGCGTCGTTGGTCGGATCCTTGTCGGGCGCGGCGACCACCGCCACGGTCGGCGCCATGTGCTCCGGCAGCCCGGCCTCGTCGATCACGATGTTCAACGTGTAGCGATAGCCGACGACGCCCATTCCCGCCGCGAGCTCGGTGAGCCGCTTCGGTGCCTTCTTGCCTAGCAGCTCGGCGAGCTCGGCTGGTGGCCGGCTCGCGACCAGCTGGCCGGTGCCGAGCTCGTCGCCGCTCGCGAGCGTGAGGCTCGAGATCTTTCCCCACGAGACATCGATCTCGGTGACCCGGCCCGCGCGGACCTCGCCGCCCGCGGTGATCAGCTTCTCGACGAGCAACTCGCGGATCGCCTCGCCGTCACCGCGCAGCGGGAACGGGCCGCTGCGCCACGCATCGATCGCACGTGCGATCGCGAGGGGCCCCGGGTTGGGATGGCGGAGCGCGATGGCGGCGACGTGCCTCCAGATCTGGAACGCATCGGCGGACACGGCCTGCGCCTCGGTCCACCACGCGGTGGCATCCGCCGCTGCACGCTCCGCGAGCTTCGCGATCTCGCGGCGTTCGAAGAATCCGACACCGGGAAACGCGTGCTCGCTCGTCAGCATCGGATCCAGCGCGCGCGCGATCTCGCTGCCGCGATCCCAGCGCTGGGTCCAGTTCGCGGTGACTTCCTTGCCGAGCTCGCGCTCGAGCTCTCCAGCGAGCCGGTCGGCACCGAGATCGACGCGGAGATCGGGGGCGACGATCTGCGCGGCGATCTTCGGCTCGCGGAGCTTACGGCGCAGCGCGAGCTCCGCGTGGAGCTCCTTCAGCACGCGATCGGCGGCCGAGCCCGCTGCCGCGGGCCACATCATCGGCTCGATCGGCAGCTTGTGCGGGCCGAGCATGTAGCGGGCCGGGCGATCGTCCCCGAGCACGAGCGTGCGTAGGCCGCGGCGTGCGCACAGCGTGGCACAGACCAGTGCCGCGAGGTCGTCGCCGAGAACGACCAGATCGTACGAGCTATTCGGCACGGCGGACGGTGCGACCTTGGCACGACAGCTGCCCCGCCGCCAAGCGCTGGACCACCCCGGGAAGCAACCGGTGCTCGATGTGCTGGATCCGCTCCTGGAGCATGTGCGCGTCATCGCCGTCGAAGATCGGTACCGCGGCCTGCTCGATGATCGGGCCGCCATCGAGGCTGGTGTCGACGAAGTGAATGGTCACGCCGGTGAGCTTCACCCCGTGGGCGAGCGCCTGACCGACGGCGTCCTTGCCGGGAAACGCCGGCAGCAGCGACGGGTGCGTGTTGAGGATCCGCAGCGGAAACCTGTCGATGAACCGCGACGTCAAAACGCGCATGAAGCCCGCGAGCACCACCGCCTCGACCTCATGCGTCGCGAGGACGGCGAGCAGGACCTCCTCGAAGTCCTCGCGCGACCGACCGCGGTGATCGATGATCTCCCCGGGGATCCCCGCGGCCGTGGCGCGCGCGAGGGCAGGCGCGTCGGCGTTGTTGCTGATCACCACCGTGAGCTGACCGGGTGCGAGCGAGCCGGTGGCCTCCGCGGCGATCAGCGCCTGGAGATTCGTCCCGCGGCCGCTGACCAGGACGCCGAGCTTCATGCGACGAACCGCGAGGCCTCGCCACCAGCGCGCGCCACGAGCCGACCGACGATCCGCGCCTGCCGATCCGCGAGCAGCGACACCGTGCGGTCTGCATCGGCGGGCGAAACGACGATCGTCATCCCGAGCCCCATGTTGAACGTGCGGCGCATCTCGTGCTCGTCGACGCCGGCGGTGGCGATCAACTTCATGATCCCTGGCACCTCCCAGGTTCGCGGATCGAGCTCGACAGCGAGGGCGTCGTCCGCGAAGATCCGTGGCGGATTCTCGAGCAAGCCACCGCCGGTGATGTGGGCTGCGCCCTTCCACGGGATCTGGGCCTCGCGCAGCTTCGTGAACGCGCTCGCATAGATGATCGTGGGCCGGATCATCTCGTCGGCGACCGTGGTCCCGCCGAGGAGCTCGGGACGGGCATCGAGCGCGAGCCCGAGCGTCTCGAACACGACCTTGCGCGCCAGCGAGTGGCCATTGGAGTGGAGACCTGCGGAGGGCAGGCCGATCACCACGTCGCCGGCAGCGAGATCGCGGCGGGGCCGGATCTCCGACTTCTCGACGACGCCGACGCAGAACCCAGCGAGGTCGTACTCGCTGCCATGGTAGAGGCCGGGCAGCTCGGCGGTCTCGCCACCGACCAGGGCACAGCCGCTCTGCTTGCAGCCCTCGGCGATGCCGGCGATCACGGTGGCGGCGGTGTCGACCGAGAGCGCGCCGGTCGCGAAGTAGTCGAGGAAGAACAACGGTTCGGCGCCGGTAACCAGTACGTCGTTGACGCACATCGCGACCAGGTCGATCCCGATCGTTTCGTGGCGACCGGAGGTGAATGCGGTCCTCAGCTTGGTGCCGACACCATCCGTGCCGCTGACCAGGATCGGTTCCCGGTACCCCGTGGGGAGCCGGCACAGCGCGGCAAACCCGCCGATGCCGCCGAGCACCTCCGGGCGCATCGTGGCCTTCGCCAGGGGCTTGATCCGGTCGACGAGGGCGTTCCCGGCGTCGATGTCGACCCCCGCATCCTTGTACGTGATCGCCATCGCCGCGTGCTTACCACACGGGCGCAACCACCGGCGCGCCGCCCGGAGGTATGCTTGCCAAAATGTCACCGATGCCGTTGATCGATGTGGTCATCCCGACGCGCGATCATGCGGCCAGCCTTCCGGCGCTGCTGCGCGACTTGCCGCACCGGATGCTGCGCTCGGTAGTGGTGGTCGATCGCGATTCGACCGACCGTACCGCGGAGATCGCCCGCGATGCGGGAGCACTGGTGCTCCGCGAGCCGAGCGGTGGGTATGGCGCCGCATGCCTGCGAGCGCAGGCGCATTTCTCTTCGCTCCCGCGGGTTCCGGACGTCCTGGTGTTCATCCCCGGCGATCGCCCCGCGGTCGCAGGTTCCGTGATGTCGCTGGTCGCGCCGATCGCCGAGCGAAGCGTCGAGCTCGTGCTCGGTCATGACCACGGTCGCCGCAACTTCGGCGACAAGCTGGTCACCCGCGCGATCGAGACCGTCTACCGGCACAAGTGGTCGGGGGTCGGCCCGGTGCGCGCGCTGCGGTTCCCGGCGTTGATCGCGCTCGGGATGAGTGATCGGGGCAGCGGCTGGGACGTCGAGATGCTCGTCCGCGCCGTGAAGCTCGGACTGACCTGCGACGAGGTCGTGCTCCCCGAGGACTCGCACCGGGTGACGAGGGTGGGTGGCCGCGCGCTGCTGCACCTCCTTCGCCACGCAACCATGAGATAGTTAGCGCGTGAACGACGCGCTGGAGCGGTTCGCCAGGGACTTCCCGGCAGGGAGTGTGCTGTTCGAAGAGGGACAGCCCGGCGACTACATGTACGTGGTCCAAGCCGGCGAGGTCGAGATCCGCCGCCAGGTCGGAGAGACCGAGCGCGTGCTCGCGATCCTTCCGCCGGGCGAGTTCTTTGGCGAGATGGCGATCCTGAACGGCCGCCCGCGCTCGGCGACGGCGGTCTGCAGGACCACCGCACGCCTGCTCGTCATCGAAGGCAAGACGTTCGAGGCGATGATGCGCGCGCGTCCCGAGATCGCGCTGCGGATCATCAAGGCACTCGCGACCCGGCTCGAGAGCGCGAACCAGCACATCGAGCTATTGCTACTGCCGACGCCGAATCACCGGGTGGTGCAGTGCCTGCGGCACATGGCCGAAGAGCAGCTCGAGCTCGCAGGCACTCGGGTCAGCCATGGCAGCGCGATCCTCGTGCCCAAGCGGGTCGAGGACGTCGCCACGCGGGTCGGCCTGCCGGTCTACGAGGTGCTCGAGGTCGTGGACCGCCTGCGCGCCGCGCGGCTCGTCCTTCTCGCCGAGGACGCGGGGATCGGAGGGGACGGCTTCATCGTCCCGGAGGTCGGTCGGCTGCTCGAGTTCCTCGAGTTTCTGAACCTGAAGGACAGGTTCGGCGCGGCGTGATCAGGCGGCGGCTTCGCCGTCGCGGATCTGGATCACCTTGCGAACGAGCTTCGGGAGCTCGTCATTCTTCGCATGGATCAAGGTCTCGATCTCCGGGGCCATCTGCTGCAGCTGCAGCTGCAGCGAGGCACTGGTGGTTCCGGTAAGCAAGGTCGAGATGACGGCCACCAGGAACGAACCACCCCAGATCTCTTTCACGGCGTCTGCCGCGGAAGGCGCCTGGACGACCGTGAACCCCTCACCTTCGAGAGCACGGACGATCTCTTCACGCTCCGTGCTGATTTCATGGACGACAAGGATCGAAGACATCACGACCTCAGCGTTTTCGCAGTGATGGAGCTGTTTACTAGGTTTGAACCGGTCCCGCGAGAGAATTGTACGCAATTTGAGGCATCGGGGACTTCCGAGATCGGCTTTACCAGGTGGTGTAACCCTGGTATCTAACTCGCCTACATGGCCTGGTGGTCGCGCACCCAAGGGATCGTCGAGCAGCCGAAAAAGTCAGTTCCTAAAGGGATCTGGACGAAGTGCGAGCGCTGCAACGCGACCCTCTACGAAGCCGACCTGGACGATAATGCCCGGGTCTGTACCAGCTGTAATCACCACTTCCGGATGCCGACCGAGGGTCGGATCCAGCTGTCGGTCGACCCCGGCTCGTGGCAAGAGCACGATCGCAACCTCGAGAGCGCGGATCCGCTCGGGTTCCGCGTCGACAGCAAGAAGTACGTCGACCAGGTGAAGTCGACGACCCGCAAGGTCGGCCCGGGTGATGCGTACCGCGCCGGCTCGGCCACGATCGGCGGCATTCCGGTCGAGGCCGGCTTCTTCGTGTTCGAGTTCATGGGCGGCTCGATGGGCTCGGTGTGCGGCGAGAAGATCGCGCGCCAGTTCGAGCGCTCGGTCGCGCTGCGCCGTCCAGCGATCATGTTCTGCGCGTCGGGCGGTGCTCGCATGCAGGAGGGCGTGCTGTCGCTGATGCAGATGGCGAAGACCTCGGCGGCGCGATCGCGGCTGCGCGAGGCGAAGATCCCGTACATCGCCGTGCTGCTTCATCCCACCACGGGTGGCGTCGCGGCATCGGTCGCGATGCTCGGCGACATCACGATCGCCGAGCCCGATGCGCTGATCGGCTTTGCCGGTCCGCGCGTGATCGAGCAGACGATCCGCCAGCAGCTGCCGCCCGGGTTCCAGCGCTCGGAGTTCTTGCTCGAGCACGGCATGGTCGACCTCATCGTCTCGCGCAAGGACATGAAGGCCACGCTCGAGCGCACGCTGCGCTGGTTCGAGCGCGGCCGTCATCCCGATGCCCGCACGGGCGTCGTGGTCGACGAGGCCGAGCTTCCGGCGACGGATTGATGTCCGCGTACTCCGCGCTCCTCGGCAGGCTGTTCGCAGCGCGGCGGTTCGGGGTGCTACTCGGGCTCGAACGCATGCGCGCGCTGCTCGACAAGCTAGGTGCTCCGGATCGCAAGCTCGGCACCGTGGTCCATGTCGGCGGCACCAACGGCAAGGGCTCGACGGTGGTGATGCTCGCCGCGCTCGCCGCGGCCGGAGGGGTGAAGGTCGCGACCTATACCTCGCCGCACCTCACGACCGTGCGCGAACGGATCGTGATCGACGGCGAGCTGATCACCGAGGCAGCGTTCGTCGCGGCCGCCGACGAGGTGCGCGCAGCCGGTGGCGACGAGCTGACCTTCTTCGAACAGCTGACCGCGATCGCGTTCGTGGCGATCGCTGCGGCCAAGGTCGACATCACCGTGCTCGAGGTCGGGCTCGGCGGACGGCTCGATGCGACCAACGTGGTCGATGCACCGATCGCCGTGATCACCGGCATTGCGCTCGATCACGAGGCGATCCTCGGCAACACGATCGCCGCGATCGCCGCCGAGAAGGCCGGCATCTTCAAGGCCGGACAGCGGGTGGTGCTCAGCCGCTCGGGAGATCCGGCGGCGACTCCGGTGCTCCTCGCTGCGGCCGAGCGGGCAGGGGTCGCGGAGATCAAGCGGCTCGACTGGGACGCGATCGATCACGTCCCGCCGCTCGCGATGACCGGCGTACACCAGCGCCGTAACGCCGCGGCTGCGCTCGCTGCGCTCGATCACCTCGAGGCTCTCGGTGCTGCCAAGGTCTCCTCCGCGCGCCGCGCCGAGGTCCTCGCGCAGGTGCAGCACCCCGGCCGGTTCGAGTGGATCGAGGGCACCCCCGACATCGTGCTCGACGGGGCACACAACCCCGACGGTGCCGCCACGCTCGATTCGATCCTGTGCGAACTGACGCAGCGGAAGATCGTGCTCGTGGTCGCAGTCTCCGCGGACAAGGACGTCGAGGCGCTCGTCGGCCAGCTGGCGTCACGGCCGAGCTACGTGGTCGCCACGCGCTATCAGCAGGAGCGCTCGCTGGCGCCCGAAGAGCTCGCGAACGTGATCCGCTCCGTCCATCCATCGACGCCCGTCGTGACCGCACCCGACCTGCGGCGCGCTCTCGCTGCCGCACAGGGCCACGGCGATCTGATCGTGGTCGCTGGGTCGCTGTTCCTCGTCGGCGAGGCGCGGACGTTGCTGCTGCGAGCTCCCACGGACCCGATCGCGATCAGCGATCCGGCGCCGCCCACCGCATGACCAGCAGGGTGCGGGCATCGCCGCGCCACGCCTTCGCGCGGAAGTCCTCGCGGATGTCCTTCGCACCGGCGAGCTCGAGCAAGCCCTCGAAGAACCCGAGTGCCTGATACGAAGCTGCTTGTTCCGCGGTCTCGCCCATGAAGTAGTTGATCGTGATCTGCGCCTCGCCATCGTGGATCGACGGCACGGTCAGTGCCTCGAAGTCGAAGAACGTCTGCCGGAGCACGTGGAACCGGCGCAGAGTCTCGACCGGCTGCCCGGCTTCGAGCAACGTGGGGAACTTCTTGTGCAGCTCGCTCGCCGAGTAGCGGCCCCAGAGCTGGACCGGGAACAGCTCGCCGCGCGCGACGGTCGCCAGGATCGCGTTACCGAGCTTCTCGAACACCGCCATCGGATACCAGCCGTCCGGATCGATCCGCGCGCTCAGGTACCTGGTCTCGTCGTCGCCGAGGTGCGGGAACAGCGACGCGCCTTTGAACGAGCGCACCATCTTCACGTAGTCGAGGAACAGCACACCGCGGACCTGGCGCATCGGGGTCACCATTATAGTGGGCCGCCGGTGTAGTTAGTTGCCGACCTCGGTGCACGCCGTGAATTTGCGCGCCCTGGCCAGCCCCCGTACGATCCTCACATGCGTCGTGCGCTCGCCTTGGTACTGCTCCTCGTCTCCACGGGGCCGGCGCTCGCCGACACCAAGGGCCCGCACAAAGAAGGCGACTACGGTGGCGTCATCCCGGGGCAAAAGCCCGATGGAGCAAAGCCAAAGCGCACACCTGCGAAAGGCACGCTGTCGTGGATCGGCTTCGAGGCAAAGACCGGCGGTGCGCAGGTGTTCTTCCAGTCGCCCGGCGCGTTCGAGGTGAGCCAGCACGTCGAGGGCTCGACGCTGGTCGTCCTGCTCACGCTGCAGCGGCTGGGGCCGAACACCTGGCGGCAGGTCGATACGCGGTTCTTCGAGAATCCGCTGTCGGGGATGACGGCGAGGGTGGTCCGGTCGGCGGCTGCCACCAAGGGGCGCGCCGCCCACCCGGCGGGCGTCGAGGTCCGGATCGAGTTCAAGAATCCGCGCGATGCGCGCGAGGCGTCGATGACGACGAAGACCGAGCCCGACGGCCTGTACTACGCGTACCTGTCGTTCCCCGAGGGCACGTCCGACGCCGCCGCCAAGCCAACGCCCGAGAAGTGAGCTAGCGAGCGTCCGCGAGTGCGTCGGCGAGCGTCGACTCGCCCTGGCCGCCGTGGAACTGCTCGCGTGCGTGGCCATCGGCGCCGAGCACGAGCGTGTACGGAACGCTGCGGACTCCGTAGCGGCGGCGCAGCGTGCCGTCGTCGATCAAGGCGGGGCCTTCGAACCTGGTATGTGTGAGCACGCCCTTCGCGTTCTCGGCCTTGCCGACGATGAACACCGCGACGACGTTGGCGTCCTTGTCGTGCGCGGCGTTCTGCGCGGCCGGCAGCTCCGCGACGCAGTGCGGGCAGGTCGGGCTGACGAACAGCACCAGCGATGGCTTGCCGCGTAGCGAGTGGGGATCGAACGTCGCTCCGGCGACCGTAGGCGCACGCAGCGTCTCCAGGATGTCGCCCTCGGGGCCGGCCTCGTGCTTCTTGCAGCCAGCGAAACAGATCGCGAGCGCGATCAGCAGTTGAGGGAGCCGGGGGACTAGTGGCATACCGGACTCATGGATAGCACGGCCGACCCAGAGCTGGCGGACGAGCTGCTGGCGCTGACCACGCAGCTCCGGGGGCAGCTGCGCCGGCACTCCGCGCTCGGTGCGTGGGCCGCCCCAGGTGGGCTGACCGCGCGCCCTGCCGTGGATTCCGCGGCGCCCGAGGCGGTGGAGGACGCGCCGATCCAGCTCGGCCGCCACCCGCTCGCGCAGGTCCGTGCAGAGCTCGGCGAGTGCACGCGATGCAAGCTGCACGCGACGCGGCGCTCGATCGTCTTCGGCACCGGCGCCGAGGATGCGCCGCTGATGTTCGTCGGCGAGGCGCCGGGAGAGCAGGAGGATCGGCGCGGCGAGCCGTTCGTCGGGCCGGCGGGCGAGCTACTCGACAAGATGATCGAGGCGATGGGCTGGTCGCGGCACAGCGTGTACATCGCGAACACGACGAAGTGCCGGCCTCCGGCGAATCGCAACCCGGAGCCCGACGAGCTCGCGGCGTGCATGCCGTTCCTGCAGGCGCAGATCGCCGCGGTTGCTCCACGGATCATCGTCGCACTCGGGCGACCCGCCGCGAACCAGCTGCTCGGCGTGGATGCGCCGATCAGCGCGCTGCGCGGCTCGTTCCACGATCGCCGCGGCGTGCAGGTGATGCCGACGTTCCATCCCGCGTATCTGCTGCGCGAGCCCGACAAGAAGCGCGAAGCGTGGAGTGATCTCAAGCTCGTGATGACCGAGCTCGAGCGGCTCGGGATCCAGCCGACCAAGGGCTGAGCATGGGCGAGCCGCCCTGCAACCTGCTCGAGATCGAGATGGCCCTCGATCGAGTGGAGGCGCAGCTCGCGGTGGAGCTGCCCGCGCACATGCGTGCGTTCGCCGAGGCGTATACGGCAGGTGCGCCGTTGCCCGCGGCACCTGACATCGCCGGTCGTGCGTCGACGGCATCGATCGGCCTGCGTGCGCTCGCCCATGCGGAGCTCGCGCTTCGCGGCGTGAAGCTCCTCCGCGTGGTCGCTCCGATCGTGATCGAGCGAGACGCCACCGTGGCCGCGGCGCGCGCCGCGGATCCCACGTGGGACAACTATCTCGCGCTCAGCCGGGCGAGAAACGCGGTCGCACACGCGCGGTTCGGTCGTTCCGCGCTCGACGTCCTTCATCGCCTCAACGGCGTCGCCGATCCAGGCGACGCGAACGAGGCGCCATCGCCGATCGTCGGCTGGAATGACGTCGAGACGCCGCTCTCCGAAGCTGCGATCGACGAGGTTTGGGACATCCTCGACGACCGCTACGAGGTGATCCGCCGGCCCGCGGTCATGCGCAGCGATACCGCGCGGCCGCGGATGTTCGTCGACCAGGCGGGGAGCAGCGGGACCGTCGTGATCCCGCGCACGATCGATACGCCCGCGAAGCGCTTCGCCGTTCTACACGAGCTCGGCCACGCGGTTCTCAATCTCTCGTCGTCGTACGAATGGTCGCGGGTGTACGACGAGGCGGTGGCGTCACTCGTCGCGCGTCTCATGGAGACCGAGGGCGAGCTGCCCGCGGGTTGGTACAGCCCGCATGCGGCGGCCGCGCGGGTACGGCGCACCGAGCTCGCGCGCTGGCTGGCCGCGATCGAACGGCATGCTTGCGCCGACCAGGGTCCGGCGCGGTCTCCACCCTTTGGACGCGCGCCATGGGCGCTGTGGCACGATCCGGCCGCGCAAGCCGCGTACGTCGCAGCGGAGTCACTCGCCGACCTCATCGCTGCGCGACTCCGCAGCGGCGGGAACCCGCGAATTGCCAGCGACCTCGCGGTCGACGCGAACGCAGCTGATTGCGCCATCGCGATTTGATCCTCGAAGAGCGGCGGGTCAAGATGGCGGCGTGAACCGTCGCGCGCAGGTGAGCGCCATCCTGCTCGCCTGTCTCGGGACGGCGTGCGTGGGCGCACCACGGCCGCTCGACGTCAACGCCCTGATCGCGAGCAAGGGACTCGAGATCGCGCGTCAAGATCTCGAGGTCGCGCTGATCGATGATCCACGCGACGTGCAGCTTCACCTCGCGCTCGCGGAGCTGGCTGACCAGAGCAAGCGCCCAGCGCAGTCGCTCGCCGAGCTCGAGGCGGTGATTCGCCTCGGCGGTCCGCTCGGCACCCGGTGGCGCACCGAGGATCGCGAGCGCTTCGCGTGGCTCGTCGCAGCACGGGGCCGGGCTCGGCTGGCGCGTGGAGCGGGCTCGGCCCTCGACGATCTGACGCGCGCGCGATCGTTTGGCGCGGTGATCGATCCGCGCGAGCTCGACCGCGCGCGCGCCGTGCTCGCACTCGCGCAGCTGCGCCACGTCGACGCCAGGGAGCGAGCGAAGGGGCAGGCGACCCTCGCGTCGCTCGCGCACACCGAAATCGCGGATCCGAGCTGGCTCGGCGCGAAGCCGGAGCCCGTGCCGCGCGATCGCGGGATGTGGGGCATCTGGCTGTGGGAGCACGGCGCACGGCGAGCCGCGTACGAGGCGCTCCGCGACTGGGCAGCGACCACCAGCGTGAAGGGCGGCCCGATCCACGATGGCTACCTGCGCGCGCTCGCGTGGTGGATGCCGGTCGATCTTCCGCCACCTCGCGCCGCGGAGCTCGTCGGCGCCGAGCGCTGCAGGTTCGCCGCGGTATGCACGCCCGTCGATGCGCTCGAGGATCCCGCCGCCGCGGCCGCGCTGATGACGGCGCCCGTCGTTCCGTCAAGCAATGCCGATGCATGGCTCGCGATCACCGTGGTCCCTGCCTTGCGCGGGGAGGGTGGCTGGGGCGAGACGATTGCGGCCCACGTCGATCTCCGCGACGTCGCTCCGGGCACGATCGCGCCGTATGCGCGTGCCGCCGCCGCGGTGCTGATCGGCAAGCGCGCCGCCGGTCTCCCCGATGCCGAGCTATCGGCGCTGCGCCCGCACGAGCGGCTGGTCGTGGCGGCAGGTCGTGCACTCTCCGGTGCGTCGCCGGCTCAGGTCCGCGCGGCGCTCGGATCGCTCGAGGGCAGCCCCGAGGGCATCGCGCTGCTGCGCATCCTCGATCCCGCGCCTCCGGTGCCGTTCGCCGATGCGCGCGCCGCCGCGCTGGCGACCTATCTCCACGTGCGCCACCTCGACGCTATTCCGTTGACCGGGTTGCTCGCCGCGTACCGGCACAGCCCGGCGCGCGCGGACCGGATCGCCGCGGATGCGGCGGCCGAGGCCGTCGATCCGGCGGCGGCGTTCGGATCGCTCGGTGCGCTCTACGATCTGCTCGACGACCCTGCGCGGTCGCGCGCGGCGTGGCAAGCCGCCGTGGACGCCAGTGCGGAGCCCGCGTACATCGCCGGCCTCGCCGGGGCGATGGCGAAGGCCAACGATCCCGATGCCGCCATGATCACGGTGACCACCGCCGCCGCCGCGTCCGGTGATCCGGCGGAGGTCTGGCTCCAGCTCGCGCGCACCCTTGAGGGCGTTGGTCGCCACGTACACGCCCTCGAGGCCGCGCGCTCCGCGATCGATCTGGCCGGCCCCGACTCGATCGGCCCGGCCCTCGACATCGCGATCACCGCGAGCCGCGCGCTCGGCCGCGACGCTCAGGTGCTCGCTCTCCTCGAACGCCGCCGCCACGTCGCCACTCCGCTCGACCTCGATCGCGGCATCGACGATCCCACCGATGCGACCGCCGCCGTCGCCGCCTATCGCCGCGAACCCACCGTCGTCGGCGTCGCCCGGATGTGGGTCGCCTCGCGCTGGAATCCCCGCCACGTCGCGATCCGCGCCGCCCTTCTCGAAGCGATCGCCCCGGAGGATCCACGTCGCGCAACGCTCGTTACCGAGCTCGTGGCGCTCGCGGGCGACCGGGATTCGGAGGTCGGACGCGCGGCGCTCGCGGCCCTTTGAGGGTTGGGGACGGTTTCAACGTGCACTACTTCGCGGCCTGTCCGATCGAGCTATCACACAGTTAGCGATCGCATGTAGCGCAGGTTGAAACCGTCCCCAGCACGAGCACTGGTTTCATGCACTTACAGCTCGCAAGTAGCGCACGTTGAAACCGTCCCCCGTCAGCGGCGCGCAGGCGGCCGGACGCCGCGCTGCTTGTACGCAACGTAGTCCGCGACGATCGTCGCGTGGTCGAACGCGAGCGGGCCGGGCAGGGCCTCGGGCCGGCAGGCGATCGCGCGGACCGCGTCGTCGCTGGCTTTCGGCGTGCCGGAGGCGGTGCCGATGAAGACGGTGGAGACGGTGTGCTTGCGTGGGTCCCGCGATGGATCGGAGTAGACGTGGAACAGCTCGACCACGGTCACGTCGAGCTGGGTCTCTTCCTTCGCCTCGCGGACGGCGGCGTCGGCGACCCACTCGCCTTCGTCGACAAAGCCACCGGGTAGCGCAAAGCCCTTGGGCTCGTTGCCGCGCTCGATGAACACCAGCTCGCCGGGGTGTCCCGCGAGCTCGATGAGCATGTCGACGGTGGGGGTTGGATTCTTGTAGATCTTGTCGGTCACTTCGATGCTCCTGCCGCCAGCGGGCCCTCGATCCAGCTGGCGAGCTGGTTTTGCAGCTCCTTCGCCTTTGGATCGGAATCGGCGATGTTCGTCTTCTCGTCGGGATCCGCTTCGAGGTCGTAGATCTCCCAGCGCGAGTCGCTGGTCCGGAAGAACACGTGGCGCTTGCCGTCCGCGGTGATCATCGACTTGCCCTCGTGATCCCAGTCCGGGGCGCGGAGCAGCTCGGCGAACGCCGGCCTCGGCTCGAGCGGCTGATTCGCGAGCACGGGGAGCAGGCTGCGGCCGACCCAGCTCGCCGGGGTGGGCACGCCGAACAGCGCCGTGATCGTCGGTGCGAGATCGATCATCTGCACCACGTCGTGCGCCATCCGCGGCGTGGCGCCTGGCACGCGGAACATCAGCGGCACGTGGATCAACTCGCTATAGAGCGTCTGCCCATGGAAGTACATCTGCTCGCCGGCGAACTTGTGCACGCCGAACGCCTCGCCGTGATCGGCCATCAAGATGACGGTGGTGGTCTTCGCCAGGCCGTCCTTGTCGAGCGCGTCGAGCAGCTCGCCGATCAGGCCGTCCTCGAACGCGACCTCGTAGTCGTATTTCTGCGCGAGCGATGCGGCGCCGCGCTCGGTGATCTCGAAGCCCTTGTGCTCCATGTACGTGGAGTGTGGCTCGAACAAATGCACGAGCATCGCGAACTTGTTCCCACTCCGGGCGAGGTTATCGAGCTTCGCGATCGTCTTCTTGATGATCCGTGGACCCGCGATGTCCTTGTTGGATCCGGGGATGTTCTCGGCGCCAGTGTTGTCCCAATCATCCGTCCCCTGCGTGATGTTGCTGTTCATCCAGCTGACGACGTCGCTGCAGGTGTCGGGGTACTTCTTGCGATCGCAGAAGTAGAAGTGCGAGCTCTCGCCGATCGTCGTGAACCCGCCGGCCTTCATCGCCTCGAACCAGGTCTCGTTGTCATCGAGCACGCTCGGGTACGCCTTGAACACCTTGTCGACCTTGACCTGCGACGGATAGCGCGACGTCATGAACGACGGCACCGAACGCGGCGTGTTCGGCGCCTGCGAGAACGCCTTGTCGAACACGACCGCTTGCTTCGCGAACGCATCGATCCGCGGGGTGAGTGACTTGCCATCGCGCTGATAGCCAGACACCCCGAGCCGGTCATAACGGAGCGTGTCGACGAAGATCACGAGCACGTTCGTGCCGCCCGACAGCGCCGGCGCAGCGGGCACGCCGGCATCCGGGGTCGGGTGCGGCACCGCGACCTCGGCCTTGGCATCGCCACCGACGCAGTTCTCGTCCTTGCCGTTGCCGGGCACGTCGATGGCGCCCGGGTGAACGTCAGGATCCGAGTCGTCGCAGTCAGGGCCGCCGAAGAACGCCGAGTACTTGTCGCCGTCTCGATCGATCAACCTGCGCAGCAACGGCACCATCCGCGAGCCGACGTACGAGCGCTCGGTCACGGCGACCTGCGTCGCTTCCGACGGGCCGCGCAGCGCGACGATCGGCAGCACCACGGCGAGCAGTGCACCGGCGGCCGCGAGGATCCCGCGGGACGGGATGCGTTCGCGCAGCTTGGCGAGCGGACCGAAGGCGAGCACGCCGATCGCGACCGCCACCACCGGCAACAGCGCCGGCATGATCAGCGACCACAGGTTCAGCGCTTCCCAGTCAAGATCGATCCGCTTCTTGATCAGCGTGGGCCCGGCGAGCGCGAACACGATCGGCGGTACCACCAGCACCATCAGCACCCGCGAGAGCTTCCCGACCGGCTGCACCCGCAGCGCCGCGACGCCGACCAGCGCGGCGGCGCCGCCGTACTTCCCGAGCTTGTAGGTCGCGGCGAGCACGACGAGCACCGCGGGACCCGCGAACCAGGTCCACGGGATCTTGTTCGCGAACCGCACGCCCCGGTACAGCGGGAGCGATCCGAACAGGAACACCGGCAGGATACCGACCACCACGCCGCCGAGGATCAGCGCGCCGACCGGCTTGCGATTGACCTCCGCGACCAGGCCGAGCGAGAGCACGGCGACCGCGATCGCCAGGACGCCACACAGCACGACCGCGCTGTAGAGCGCCGCGTACACCGAGCGATCGAGCTCCGGATCGTCCGCGAGCCGGGCGAACCAGCGCCGGATCCAGTGCGGCCCCCACTGCGAGTTCCCGGCCCCCAGCACGAGGCCGACGAACAGCGCGAACGGCAACGTGATCAACGCCCACAGCCCGAGCAGCGCGGGCGCGAATCCGACGCCGCCACCGGTGTGGAGGGTATCGACAAGGCCGAGGATCAGACCCGAGAGCAGAACGACGCCGAAGCCAGCGGCCACCCCGGATCGGTACGAAGATCGGTTTGGAGGAGAATCGGGCACGACCCGCATGCGTTACCACAGCCGGATCGGCGCTGCTCGCGCGGGGATCAGCTGCGACGCAGTTCGACGAGCAGGCCCTCGACGAACCGCGGATCGATCTCCGCATCGCGCACGCTCCCGAGGATCAGCTCGAGATCCTTGAGCCAGCCCTCGACGATCTTCTCGAGCACCTGCGCCGACGCCGTGAGCTGCGCAGCATCCAGGCGGAGGCGGATCGCGGCGTGGCCGGCCTTGCGCGCCTGCGGCGTGAGCAGGCCGCCATCCATGCCGCGATCGCGCAGCGTCGTCAGCTCCGCCTGCGACAGCGCCTCGCCGCGCAGCTCGCCACCGACCACGGCACGGGCCAGCGCCGTGCGAATGTGATCGTCGAGATCCGGCCGCGGCTCGGGAGCCTGGCCCATCGCCAGGACGTCGACGCCGAGTCCCTCGACGAGCGCGATCCGAAGGGTCAGTCCCCCGAGGATCTCGCCGGCGCGCCGCAGGTCGATCAGCGACTCGAACGGGCGCATGCCGGTGATCGGCGGCTCGTCGGCGGCGCGCGAGAACAGCGGACGCGGCGAGCACAGTCCGGCAACCAGCTCGCGCGCCGGCGAACCGGCCGTGAGCGAACGTGGCGCGAGCGCCCGCGCCAGGCGAGCGAGCTTGGTGGTCACCGTGTAGCCCACACGGAACAACCGCTGCAGCGACACCGTCCGCAGTGCATCGTGGGCACGGCCGAGGTCGGCACGCGTCACCGTCTCGAGGCCGAGGGACAAGGTCGCCGTGGCGTACAGCGCCCCGCGCCGCAGCACCTCGCCCTGGCCAGGCTTCGCGCGACCGGCGGCGAGCACCTTGTTGACCAGCACCATCAGGGCGGCCTCGATGCGCTCGGCGGCGACCGGATCTTCGATCGACCCGAGCGCGCGCGCGAGGAAACTGCGACCGAGCACCTCCTCGGCGACGACCAGCGGCATCCGCGACTCGTCGGCAGCGATGTTGTCCTGCGAGCCCTCGCCGATCTTTACCTTGTCGGCATCCAGCGGGCGGAACAGATCGAGCGCGTCGTAGAAGTCGACGTAGCCGAGATCCGCGAGCCGTGCGCAGCGCCAGCGATAGCTGGTCTCCTCGAGCTCGGCCGGCGGCTCGGAGCGCGCGGACATGATCGTGTGACGCGCGAGGTCGGCATCGGCGCGATACAGGTCCTCGACGAGGTGCTGGATCAACCGCTGGGTCTCGTCATCGCCCTTCAGCTCCAGCATGAAGAACCGATCCGGCGTGGCCATGATCGGATTGTCGTTGTCCTCCTCGGGCTCCTCGCCGAGCGACACATCCCAGATCCGGACCTGGCGCTGCAGAATCAGCGCGCGCAGCTCGGCATCGAGCGCCCCCCACACCTCGCCAACCTTCTCGAACCCGGTCTCCATCAGCGAAGCCAGCCATGGCTTGAGCGGCACGGTCTCGAGCTCGTCCTTCTGCCAGGCCTCGAGGTCGAAGCAGCCCTGATACTGCGCGGGTGTCACCAGCTCGAGCAGCGGCTGGGCGTCCTCGAACCCGACCTCGTGGACCAGCTCGAACACCTCGTTCGGCGTCAGCGACGCAATCGCCGCGGGCGCATCCTCGGACGACAGCAAGGCATCGATCCGGCGGTATCCGCGCGGGCCCGCGAGCTGGGCCCGGAGCCGCTGGAGCGGCGCGCTGGGGGGAGGGTCGTGGTCAGCCATCGGAGTAAGGTCGGGCTGCATGACTAGCACGAGCCCCGTAGATCCTGTCATCGCAGCGGTCAACGCCGCGATCGGGCGGGTCGGTTCCGGCCTCTACGGCGTCGCCTGCTCGGGCGGCGCGGACTCGATGTCGCTGGCCCATGCCACGATCGCGGTCGCAGGCCCCGCCAACGTGGTCGTCATCTCGATCGATCATCGCCTCCAGCCCGGGAGTGGGACGGTCGCGCAGAGCGTCGCTGCGTGGGCGATCGAGCAGGGCGCGGCCGCCGTGGTCCATGGTGTCGATGTCGAGCCGCGCGCCTCCGTGGAGGCCGCCGCGCGAGATGCCCGGTTCGCCGCCCTCGACCAGATCGCTGACGAGCTCGGCCTGGTGGTCGTGTTCCTCGGCCACACCGCCCGCGATCAGGCGGAGACCGTGCTGATGCGGATCGTGCGCGGAACCGGTCCGGCGGGCCTGGTCGGGATCCCGGCGATCCGCGGCCGGTTCGTGCGTCCGCTGCTGACGTTGCCGCGCGTCGCGATCGATGACTACGTGACCCGCCACGCGCTGCCGATCGCCGCCGATCCGATGAACTCGGATCTCAAGCTGGCGCGGGTCCGGATGCGGACCGAGCTCCTGCCCCAGCTGCGCCGCGAAAATCCACAGCTGGACGCCGCGCTGGTGCGGCTGGCGGCGAGCGCGGGCGAGTGGCTCGCGGTGATCGACGGGCTCGCCGCTCCGTTCGCGAGCTTCCCGATCGACTGCATCGCGCTCGCTCGGCAGCCCGCCGCGGTCCGCAAGCGCGCCCTGGCCCGAGCGCTCGAGGCCGAGCAGATCGATCACGATGCCGTTCACCTCGATCAGCTGGACGAGGTGGTGGTGCGCCCCTCGCACGGTGAGGTCTCGATCGACGTCCCACGCGCCCGCCTGGTCCGCAGCTACGATCGACTCGCGGTCGAGGCCTCGCGGTCGAACATCGTTCTGCGCGCGCCCGCCGGTCCGTACCTGCTCCGGCCGTGGCGGCCCGGCGATCGGATGCGACCCGCGCGGCTGCGCGGCAAGTCGCGAAAGCTCTCGGACCTGTTCATCGATGCGAAGGTCCCGCGCTCGCAGCGCGCAGGCGCACGGGTATGCGTACGCACGGGTGACGAGGAGATCGTCTGGGCCGAGCACCTCGGGGCCGCGTTCGGCGAACCCCTCGAAGTGGTGCCAAAACCCGCCTGATCGTATGGGATCTTTTCGAGAGATTTCGCCTTTGCAAGTCACTCCAAAGGCCCCATGCTAAAGGGCAAGTCCCTCTGACCCGCGGGTTTTTCGTTGCGCCAATCTCATAAGACCATCCTGATCTGGGCGATCCTGATCCTCATGTTCGTGAGCATCTATTCGATGTTCACGGACAGCTCCAGCAAGGAGAAGTCGCTGGACGCGACCGCGTTCCACACGCGGCTCCATAGCAAGGAAGAGGCGAGCAAGATCGAGAGCATCACCGCGGAAGAACGCGGTCAACACAGCGCCCGCTACGTCATCACGATGAAGAGCGACCCCACGAAGCTCGTGGTGTACGCCGATTATCCGGGGACGTTCACAAAGGAAATCGACGACGCCGGCATCCCGTTCTCGTCCAAGCCGAAGGACGAATCCAGCATCTGGCCGCAAGTGCTCGTGTGGTGGTTGCCGATGCTCCTGTTGGTCGGAATTTTCTTCCTGTTCATGCGCCAGCTCCAGTCGGGCGGTGGCAAGGCGATGAGCTTTGGTAAGTCCAAGGCCAAGCTGCTGTCGGACCATCAGAACCGCGTGACGTTCAAGGACGTTGCCGGGGTCGAGGAGGCCAAGGACGAGCTCGAGGAGATCATCGCGTTCCTCAAGGATCCGAAGAAGTTCACCCGGCTCGGTGGCCGGATCCCGAAGGGCGTCTTGATGATGGGCCCGCCGGGCACCGGCAAGACGTTGCTCGCTCGCGCGATCGCCGGCGAGGCAGGCGTTCCGTTCTTCTCGATCAGCGGCTCGGACTTCGTCGAGATGTTCGTCGGCGTTGGCGCCAGCCGCGTCCGCGATCTGTTCGAGCAGGGCAAGAAGAACGCCCCATGCATCATCTTCATCGACGAGATCGACGCCGTCGGCCGCCACCGTGGCGCCGGGCTCGGCGGCGGTCACGACGAGCGCGAGCAGACGCTGAACCAGTTGCTCGTCGAGATGGACGGATTCGAGTCCAACGATGGCGTGATCATCATCGCCGCCACCAACCGGCCCGACGTCCTCGATCCTGCGCTGCTGCGCCCGGGTCGGTTCGATCGCCGGATCGTCGTCCCGCGCCCCGACCTGCGCGGCCGCATGGGCATCCTCGCGGTCCACACCCGCAAGGTTCCGATCGCCGGCGTCGACCTCGAGATCATCGCTCGCGGTACCCCCGGGTTCTCGGGCGCCGACCTCGAGTTCCTCGTCAACGAGGCCGCCCTGATCGCGGCCCGCCGCGACAAGGACAAGGTCGAGATGGAGGACTTCGAGGAGGCCAAGGACAAGGTCCTCATGGGCGCCGAGCGTCGCTCGATGTTCATCTCGGACAAGGAGAAGCGCACCACCGCCGTCCACGAGGCGGGTCACGTCATGGTGGCTCGGTTCGTCGCCGGCCCGGCGGGCGATCAGTCGGACCCGGTCCACAAGGTGACGATCATCCCGCGCGGTCGCGCCCTGGGCGTCACCCAGCAGCTGCCGCCGGAGGATCGCCTCAACATGACCGCCGAGTTCGCGACCAACCAGATCGCCATCCTGATGGGCGGCCGGGTGGCGGAAGAGATCGTGTTCGGCCACAAGACCACCGGCGCGGGTAACGACATCGAGCGCGCCACCGAGCTCGCGCGGTCGATGGTCACCGAGTGGGGAATGAGCGAGGAGTTCGGCCCGCTGAACTTCTCCTCGGGCAAGCAGGAGGTGTTCCTCGGCCGGGACTTCTCGAGCGGCTCGACCCTCAGCGAAGACACGGCGAAGCGGATCGACGCCGAGATCCGCCGGATCGTGACCACCCAGTACGGGCGGGCCACCCAGATCCTCACCGAGCACCGCAGCGAGCTCGAGAAGATCTCCGAGGCGCTGCTCGAGTACGAGACGCTCGATGGCGTGGACATCGACACCCTGCTGCGCGGCGAGAAGATCAACCGTCCGCTCCCGGTCACGAAGAAGAAGGCGGAGGCGGCCGCCGCGGAGTCCGAGGACAAGGCCAAGCGCGCCCCGATCCTGCCGCCGCTCGGCAAGAAGACGCCGTCGCCCGAGCCCGCTTGAATCGGGTCCGAGCTGGCGTTTGATGCGGGCCACCAGCCCCTCCAGCCTCTCGGGTCGGGTCGTGCTCGTGATGGGTGTGGTCAACGTCACACCTGACTCGTTCTCCGATGGCGGCGTGTGCCTGGACACCCACGCCGCCGTCGCGCGTGGGCTCGAGCTGCGTGCCCACGGCGCCGACCTGATCGATGTCGGGGGCGAGGCGACCAACCCGCATGCCGAGCCGGTTGCCGCCGAGGAGGAGCTAGTTCGCGTGCTCCCGGTGATCCAGCGACTGGTCGACGCCGGCGTGAAGGTCTCGATCGACACCACCAAGGCCGGGGTCGCGCGGCTCGCGGTCGAGGCCGGCGCCTCGGTGGTGAACGACGTCTCGGGCGGCCTGTTCGATCCGGACATGCCTGCGGTCATGAACGAGCTCGCGTCGCGGCGTGAGGTGACCTACATCGCCGGCCATCTCCGCGGGAAGACGCTCGCCGAGGTGTTCGCGCAGGAAGCTTCGATCGGATGGCGTCGGGTCGCCGCCGAGCTCGCGGATCGGCTGGCGGCATTCTCCCAGACCGTTCGCGAGCACTCCTGGGTCGATCCGGGCCTCGGCTTCGGCAAGGGCTCGGACCCCGACGGCAACTGCGAGCTGATTCGCCATGCCGGGGACATTGGCCGCGAGGTCGGGCGACCGGTCGTCGTGGGCCCGAGCCGCAAGCGGTTCCTCCGCAAGCTGCTCCCCGGAAGCTTGCAGGCCGACCCGCACGCCCTCGATGCCGCGTCGGTCGCGGCCGGTCTCGGCGCGGTACGATCGGGCGCGCTCGTGGTCCGGACGCACAACGTTGCGTTGCTCCGAGCGGCACTCGCGGTGTACACCAAATTGTAGGGCGTCGCGATCCACCCACTGGGCGGCGCACCGGCAGTCATGACCGCGTCGCTGAAGCAGCTGTTCTCGACCCTGACCGTCGGCTCCGTTGCCACGACGGTGGTCGACGTCGCGCTCGTTTACTACCTGATCTATCGCTTGCTGCTGACGATCCGCGGGACCCGTGCAGCGCAGATGGTCGTCGGCATCGTGCTGGTCGGCGCGGCGTTCTTCGTCGCCGAGCGCGTCGAGCTGTCCACGGTGTCGTGGCTGCTCGATAACTTCATCTCGTATTTCATCATCCTGATCATCGTCGTGTTCCAGGCCGACATCCGCCGCGCGCTCGGCCGGATCGGCCAGAGCATGATGCCATTCGGGCGCAAGCAGGAGACCAGTCAGATCGTGGACGAGGTGGTCGCCGCGGTCGCGCAGCTCGCGCGCGCTCGGATGGGTGCGATCGTCGTGTTCGAGCGCGATGCTGCGCTCGAGGAATTCGTCGACGATGCCACGCGCGTCGATGGCGTGCTGACCCGGCAGCTGCTGGTCGCGCTGTTCGTCCCGGTGCGCGACAACGAGCTGCACGACGGTGCGGTCGTGATCGGCAAGAGCCACCGGATCGAACTGGCGCGGGCGTTGCTGCCGCTGTCCAAGGCCACCGACCTCGGTCCAGAGTTTGGCACTCGCCACCGCGCCGCGCTGGGGATCACCGAGGACACCGACGCGGTGGTCGTCGTGGTCTCGGAGGAGCGCGGCGAGATCTCGCTGTGCTTCAAAGGGTCGATCGCACGTGACCTCGAGCCGGTGATCCTGCGCCGTGCCCTGGTCGGTCTGTTCGCCGGCGGTCACGCGACCGACGTGATGGCCGAGGAGGCCGAGGCCGCCGCCGAGGTCGGCAAGGCCCTGGCGAGCATCGCCGAGGCGCGCGTCGAGCCGGCGCCGAGCAGCGCCGCCGCGGAGGCCTCGCCGTGAGGCAGCGCAGCCAGACGATCGGAACCCTGGGCCGCGCTCCCGCACGCTCGAATCGCCCGGCATCGATCCCCTCGCGGCCCCCCCCGCGGACGCCGGATCCCACGCCGGTACCCGAGAAGGGCGCGATCCGGCGCTGGCTGCACGGCGCGTTCGCCGAGAATCTCGGGCTGAAGTTCCTCTCGATCGTGCTGGCGGTCACGGTGTTCTTGCTGGTGAACGACGACAAGCCGCGGGAGCAGACGGTTCGCGTGCCGGTCGCCTATGTGTTGCCCGACGATCGCGTGCTGATCTCCGAGCGGATCGAGGACGTCAAGGTCACGATCAAGGGCCGGCTCCGCAACTTCAGCGACAAGGACCTCGGACGGATCACGATCGATCTTCGCAATGCCCCGAACGGCGAGGTCGCGATCACCAACGACATGCTCCAGACCCCGGCGGGCGTGACGATCGCCTCGATCAGCCCGCGCGCGATGCGGGTCGTGTGGGACAAGCGCAGCGAACGCTTGATCGAGATCCAGCCCACGATCGCGGGGCATCCGCAGCACGGCTACATGGCACTCGAGGTCAAGCCGGAGCCGTCGACGATCAAGGTCCGCGGCGGGGAGAAGCTGCTCGCCGCCTTGACCAGCGTGCGCACGCACGAGGTCAGCCTGGAAGGCCGCACCGAGACGTTCTCGACGACCGCGCAGCTGGTGCCGCCCGATGGCATCGAAGTCGTCGGGGCGGACTCGGTGTCGGTCCGCGTCCAGATCGACGAGGAGCTGGTCTCTCGCAAGATTCCCGATGTCCTGGTGTCGGTGAAGGGGGATGGCATCGATCCGGCGCGGTGGACGATCACCCCGCGTCAGGTCGAGGTCACGCTGACGGGTGCGCTGCTGGCCGTCGAGAAGTCCAAGGGTGCGATGATCCCCGTGGTCAAGATCTCTGCGGGTGACAAGACCCGTGAAGGCGAGGTCACCATCGAGGGTCTCCCGCCGGGTGTCGGTGTCCGGATCTCGCCCGAACGCGTCAAGATCAATCCGGTCCGGTAGCCTCTCGCGTCGTCCTCACATCCGGATCCGCCTGGCGAACGGCCCCCGTGCTACCAACGGAGACGATGACTAACGGTCGTTCCTTGTTCGGCACCGACGGAATGCGCGGAGTCGCGAACCTCGAGCCGATGACCAGCGCCACGGTGATGCGGCTCGGCATGGCGATCGCTGCCAGGTTGCGGCAGCCCGGTCGTCACACGCGGATCGTGATCGGCAAGGACACGCGACTCTCAGGCTACATGTTCGAGTCCGCACTCGCCGCTGGCATCGTCGCGATGGGCGCCGACGTCTGGCTGACCGGTCCGCTACCGACACCCGGCATCGCGTTCATCACGTCCTCGATGCGCTGCGACGCGGGCGTGGTCATCTCGGCATCCCACAACCCGTTCGAAGATAACGGGATCAAGGTGTTCGCGCGCGATGGCTACAAGCTTCCGGACCACGTCGAGGCCGAGATCGAGGGTCTGATGTCGTCGAAGGAGCTCGACGGCCAGCGTGCGGCGCCGGCGGACATCGGGTACTCGCGCAAGATCGAGGACTCGCGCGGCCGCTACGTCGTCTATTGCAAGGCCACGTTCCCGAGCGAGCTCACGCTCGACGGACTACGGATCGTGGTCGATGGCGCGAATGGGGCTGCCTACCGGGTCGGACCGGCGGTGTTCGAGGAGCTCGGGGCCAAGGTGTTCGCGATTCACACCAATCCGAACGGCAAGAACATCAACGCCCGGGCCGGTGCGCTGCATCCGCAGACGATGGCCGAGACGGTGAAGAACCACGATGCGAACCTCGGCATCGCGTTCGATGGCGATGCCGATCGGCTCGTCCTGTGCGACGAGCACGGCACGATCGTCGATGGCGACGCGGTGATGGCGCTGTGTGCGACCCGGATGATCAAGGAGAAGCGGCTGGTCAAGGACACGCTGGTCGCCACCGTGATGTCGAACATCGGCCTCGATCGCGCGATGAAGGCCGCCGGGGGCTCGGTGGTGCGCACGCAGGTCGGCGATCGCTACGTCGTCGAGGAGATGCGCAAGCACGGCTACAACCTGGGCGGCGAGCAGTCGGGCCACCTCGTGTTCCTCGATCATGCCACCACCGGCGACGGCATCGTGGCGGCGCTGCGAGTGCTCGCGATCATGGCTCGCGAGGGCAAACCGCTGTCCGAGCTCGCGCAGGTGATGACGCGCATGCCGCAGGTGCTGATCAACAGCGCGATCGAGAAGAAGGTCCCGCTCGACCAGCTCCCTAGCGTGCAGACGATGATCAAGAGCATCGAACAGCAGCTCGGTGATGATGGCCGGGTGCTCGTCCGCTACAGCGGCACCGAGAGCAAGGTCCGGGTGATGATCGAGGGCATGGATCAGTCGCAGATCCAGGGCTGGGCCGAGGAGATCACGGCCGAGCTCGCGAAGAGCTGCCGCGCCTGAGGTAGCCTCTCCGGCATGCAGCCGGTGGTGACCGCGGAAGAGATGCGCGCGCTCGATCGCGCGACGATCGAGGACGTTGGACTGCCGGCGTTGACCTTGATGGAGACCGCGGGTCGCGCGGTGGCCGCGGCGGTGATGCGCGCGCTGCAGCGGCAAGGCCATGTCGCCGTGGTCTGCGGCCCCGGCAACAACGGCGGCGATGGCTTCGTGGTCGCGCGCGTGCTGCGCGATCAGGGCGTGGATGCGGTCGCGTACCTCGCGGTGCCGCGCGCGGAGATCAAGGGCGATGCGGCGGCGCACCTCGCCATCCTCGAGCGCGCCGGTGGCGTGGTACGCGTGATCGCCGATCCGCGTGCGCTGGCCGAGCTCGCAGGGGCGATCACCGGCGCCGAGGTCTGCGTCGATGCACTGCTCGGCATCGGACCGGTGCGGCCGATCGTGGGCCACCTCGCGCAGGTGGTCGGCGCGATCAACCGCTCGCGTCACCGGATCGCCGTCGATGTTCCGTCGGGACTCGACTCCGATACCGGCCGCGTCGGGGGCGCAGTCGTCGATGCGGATCGCACCGTGACGATGACCGCTCACAAGATCGCGCATGTCAGCGCGCCGGGGTTCTCGCACTGCGGCGACATCGAGGTCGCCGACATCGGGATCCCCGCTGGAGTCATCGCCACCGCAACGGTTCGCGCCGGGCTCGTCGACGCGGCTGACGTGCGGCGCTGGTTACCATCACCGGGTGTGCTCGATCACAAGGGCACGCGCGGTCATGTACTCGTCATCGGTGGATCGCCGGGCATGCGCGGGGCAGGGCGGCTCGCAGCGTTCGCGGCGCTGCGCGCGGGTGCCGGTTTGTCCACGCTCGCGGCTGCCGGTGGCGACGACCTGAGCGCGCCGGATTCCGTGATGACCCGTGCGGTAAGCGGAACGCTCGCGCCGGTGCTCGACGGCAAGGACGCGGTCGTGATCGGCTGCGGGCTCGGCCAGGGCGACGAGGCGCGGCGCTGGGTCACCGAGGTGCTCGCGGCGGGACTGCCGGCCGTGCTCGATGCCGATGCGCTCAACCTGATCGCCGGCGATCCGGCGGTGCTCGCACGCGCAGCGGGACCGATCGTGATCACACCGCATCCCGGCGAGGCCGCGCGCCTGCTCGGGATCGGTGCCAACGACGTCGAGGCCGATCGGCTCGCCGCCGCGCGCTCACTCGCCGGGTTGACTCGTGCGGTCGTCGTCCTCAAGGGCGCACGCACGGTCGTCTGCGACGGGACGCTTGGCGACGACCACTGCTCGATCAATCCGACCGGCAGCTATGCCCTCGCCACCGGTGGCAGCGGCGACGTGCTCGCGGGCGTGATCGGCGGCCTGCTCGCCCAGGGACTCGCGGCCGCCGATGCTGCGCGCGCGGGCGTGTTCGTGCATGGCCGTGCCGGGGAACGCCTGGCCGCGGTGCACGGCCGGGGTGCGGTGTCCGCCGATCTCGGGGTCGCGGTCGCTGCGGTGATCGCCCAGCTCGCCTGAGCTGATTGCGACTCCTGATCCGGATCCGACGTCCGGATCTGCAGGTGACCAGCATGTCGGATGACGTCCCACTCTCACTGTCCGGGAGCGAGCTCGCGTCCGCCTTGAGACGCGCCTTGTGTCTCCACGCCCTCGCCCTCAAAAACCGAGTGGAGTTTCGGTGGGTTGAGCGTGGCACGAGGGGTGCTTTTGCTCAGGGCATGTCGCGTTCGAAGAACAGTCAGCCCGCCTCCAGCGTTCCGTCCTCTTCCCGCATGGTCCGTGCGACGGCGGCACCGGTCGGTCGAACGCTGCGCGTGGTCGGGTCGAACGAGACCGCGTCGCCGCATCAGGCGTTCGAGGTCGCGTGTCTCCCACACCAGCAGGAGCTGTTCGGCGTGGCGATGCGGATCTGCCGCGATCCGGACACCGCCAAGGACCTCGTGCAGGAGACCTTGCTCCGTGCGATGTGCGCGTGGGACAGCTTCCAGACCGGCTCGAACCTGCGCGCGTGGCTGTTCCGCATCCTGACCAACGCGTTCATCAACGGCTACCGCAAGCGCCGCCGCCACCAGAAGTTCGCGAGCGAGCGCCCGGGCGATGCGTTGATCGCACTGTACGGCCGGGACCAGGATCGGACCGATGACCTCGAGGACGCCGTGATCGAGGGGGAGCTGTGCGACGAGGTCAAGAGTGCCCTCGATCGCCTCGGGCCGGAGTATCGCGACGTCGTCGAGCGCGCGGACCTGCGCGGGGAGAAGTACAAGGACATCGCCGACGCGCTGCACGTCCCGATCGGCACCGTGATGTCTCGTTTGTTCCGTGCGCGCCGGGTTCTGGAGGCCGAGCTCGCCGGCTTCGCGGCGAAGGATTACGGGATCAAGCGAGCTGCCTAGGCTGTCAGGGTGACGTCGACCTCGGCCGACGGATCGAACGGCGAGCCCTTGAAGTCCGCGATTCACTTCACGACGAGCCGAACAAGCCCATGAGGCTAGTACTCCATTTCGCGGCTCGCCGCGAGTGCGGTGGCATCACCCGCCGGCATGTGCTCGCTCGCGAGGTCTCCACGTGCATCGGTGTAGCTCGCCCACACGAGGTCATCCGCGGTGTGCACGAAGTAGGGCTCCTGGCGAACCGGCGCATCGTCGGCGCTCTTGTCGACGACGTAGAACAGACGCCACTCGACGCGCGGCGGGATGGGGCGTGCGGCCGCGCGCGCGGCTTCCTTGACCGCCGGATCGTCATGGCCGTCGACGGCGAGCTTGAGCGCCGCGGTGGCCTTGGGGCCGCCCGCACGGGCGAGGGCGTGTGCCGCGGCGATTTGGACGTGCGAGCTCGGATCATCGCGTAGCAGCTGGGCGAGGGCCTTGGTCGCGTCGTCATCGCCCGACAGACTGGCGAGCGCGTGCGCCGCGTTGATCCGCACGAGCCGCGACTTGTGGAACACGAGCCCGGTCAACACCTGCTTGCCGCTGGCGCCAAGCAGCTCGGTACGGCCCTCGCGCGGGGTGGCCCACAACAGGCGCGCGAGAGCGCCGGCGCCGTTGACCGCCGCCGCCCAGCCACCGTGGCGAGTCAGGTAGAGGAACCGCTGGGCAGCCGGAGCCGCGGCCTTGTCCTTGGGATTCGCGGTCACGATCTCACCGATCGCCCAGGCGGCATCGCCGACGAACCGATCGTCCTTGCTCGCGAGGTTGGCGCCGAGCGTCTCGACCGATCCGAGATCCTGGAGCTCGCCGAGGGCCCACGCGGCCGCGCGCCGGCGATCCGCCGCCGCCTGGTCGACCAGCGAGCGCAAGAACGGCGCATCGCTCGGATCCTTCGCGGCGGCAAGGCCGGTGATCGCGGCGAGGCTGACCTTGACGCTGCCGTCGAGCGCGAGCTGGCGTAGCAGCTTACGCGCCGCCGGATCGGAGCGGCCACGTAGCGTGGCACCGAGCGCGCGAACCACCTCGTGGCGGGTCGGGCCACGATCGGTCTGCGCCTGACCGATCAACGCGCGGGTGGCGGCGGGATCGTCGATGTAGCTCAGCGCCG